>CAYYFX010000032.1:0-37856 GCA_964471155.1 uncultured Gemmatimonadota bacterium
GCCCGGGGCGCCGCCCGCGTCGCGCTCCACGCCACCGGACCGCCGGCAGGACTCCCCCGCTCGCGCTACGCCCCGGTCGGCCGGCGCTTCGCGAGCTCGGAGGACGCGTGGTGCACGTCCTTGTCCCCGCGGCCGGAGAGGTTCGCGATCGCGATCGTGCCCTTCGGCATCGACGGTCCCTCGCGGAGCAGCCACGCGATCGCGTGGGCGGACTCCAGCGCGGGCAGGATGCCTTCGGTCCGCGCGAGGGCCTCGAACGCGTCGAGCGCCTCGTCGTCCGTGACCCAGGCGTACTCCGCGCGCCCGGTCTCGCGCAGCCAGGCGTGCTCGGGGCCGATGGACGGGTAGTCCAGGCCCGCCGAGACGCTGTGCGTCGGCAGGACCTGCCCGTCCTCGTCCTGCAGGAGCCAGCTGCGGGTGCCGTGCAGGATGCCGGGGCTGCCGCCGGCGAAGCGGGCGGCATGGTCGCCGGGGCGGATGCCGCGGCCGCCGGCCTCCACGCCCACGAGGCGGACGGCGGTGTCCGGGATGAACGCGTGGAACAGCCCGATCGCGTTCGAGCCGCCGCCCACGCAAGCCACGCACAGGTCCGGCAGCCGGCCCTCCGCCTCGAGGATCTGCCCGCGCGCCTCCCGCCCGATCACGCGCTGGAAGTCCCGCACGAGGGTCGGGAACGGGTGCGGCCCGAGCACGGAGCCGAGGATGTAGTGCGTGTCGCGCACGTTCGTCACCCAGTCCCGCATGGCCTCGTTGATCGCGTCCTTCAGCGTGCGGCTGCCCGAGTCCACGCCCACGACCTCCGCACCGAGGAGCCGCATGCGGAACACGTTGGGCTCCTGCCGGCGCATGTCCTCGGTGCCCATGTAGATCGTGCACGACAGCCCGAGCAGCGCCGCGGCGGTGGCCGTGGCCACGCCGTGCTGCCCGGCGCCGGTCTCCGCGATCACCCGCGGCTTCCCCATGCGCCGCGTGAGCAGCGCCTGCCCGATCGTGTTGTTGATCTTGTGGGCGCCCGTGTGCAGCAGGTCCTCGCGCTTCAGCCACACGGTGACGCCGCACCGCTCCGACAGCCGGCGCGCCGGGCCGAGCGGCGTGGGGCGCCCGACGTAGCCGGCGAGCAGCGCGTCCAGCTCCGCGGCGAAGGCCGGGTCCGCAGCGGCAGCGGCCGCCTCGCGTTCCAGCTGGTCCAGCGCCGCCATGATCGTCTCGGGCACGAAGCGCCCGCCGAACGGACCGAAGTAGCCGCGCGCGTCCGGCAGGTCGCCGCGGTTCATGCGTCCTCCCTTCCCAGGAGCTCCCGGGCCTTCGCGAAGGGGTCCCCCGCGGTCACGAGCGCCTCGCCCACGAGCACCGCGCACGCCCCGGCGCGCTCCACCTCCAGGACATCGGCGCGCGCATGGATCCCGCTCTCCGCCACCAACGGCACGCCGGACGGAACCGCCCGGGCCACGCGCGCCGTGACCGCGAGATCCGTGCGGAACGTGGCGAGGTCGCGGTTGTTCACGCCGAGGATGCGCGCGCCCGCGCGCAGCGCGCGCTCGGCCTCCGCCTCCGTGTGGACCTCCACGAGCGCGTCCAGTCCCGCGCCGGAGCACGCCGCGAGCAGGTCGGCCAGGCGCGCGTCCTCCAGCGCGGCCACGATGAGGAGCGCCGCGGAGGCTCCCCACGCCCGCGCCTCGAAGAGCTGGAATTCGTCCACCACGAAGTCCTTCCGCAGGATGGGCAGGGGCACGGCGTCCCGGACCGCGTGCAGGTGCTCGGGCGCGCCGCCGAAGAAGTGCGGCTCCGTGAGCACGGAGACCGCGCGCGCCCCGCCCGCGGCGTAGGCGCGCGCGAGCTGCGCCGCGTCGTACGGATCGCGCAGCACGCCCCGCGAGGGCGAGCGCCGCTTCGCCTCCGCCACGAGCGTCGTCCCCGGTTCCCGCAGCGCTGCCGCGAACGACGGGCGCGGCGGCGCGGACTCGGCCGCCGCCCGCGCCGCGCCCGGCGGCATCCGGCGCTTCGCCTCGGCCAGGTCCTCGCGCACGCGCGCCACGATCCCCGCCAGCACGCTCACGGAGCGGCCTCCGCGCGCAGCGCGGCCACGAGCGCCGCCGCCTTCCCGGCATCCAGCGTGGCCGCGGCGAGCGCCGCGCCCTCGCGCGGGTCGCGGGCGAGGCCCGCCGCCGCCAGCGCGAAGGCCGCGTTCAGCACCACGACGTCCCGCCGCGGGCCCACCTCCCCCGCGAACACGGCCTCGAGGATCGCCGCGTTCGTCCGCGCGTCGCCGCCGGCCAGCGCCTCGCGCGGCGCGCGGTCGATCCCGAGGTCCTCGGGGTGCACACGGTGCCGGAGGACGCCGTCCGGGCGCACCTCCGCCACCGTGGTCGCCGCGCTCAGCGACACCTCGTCCAGGCCGTCCTCGGAGTGCACCACGAACGCGTGCTCCGTCCCCAGCCCGCGCAGCGCCTCCGCGGCGACGTCCACGACCCCGTCGGCGAAGACGCCGACCACCTGCCGCGACGCGTTGGCCGGGTTCGCGAGCGGACCGAGCAGGTTGAACAGGGTGCGCGTCCCGAGCGCGAGGCGCGCCGGCATCGCGTGCCGCACGGCGCCGTGGAACCGCGGCGCCATCAGGAAGGCGAAACCGTGCCGCTCCAGCAGCTCCTCCGCGCGGTCCGGCTCCACCTCCACCGGGATCCCCAGCTCGCGCAGCACGTCCGCCGACCCGCACTGCGACGACACCGAGCGGTTCCCGTGCTTCGCCACGACCGCGCCGGCCGCGGCGGCCACGAGCGCGCTCGCGGTGGAGATGTTGAACGTGCCGCTGCCGTCGCCGCCGGTGCCGCAGGTGTCCAGCACGGGCTGCCGGCGCGGGCGGACGGCGGTGGCCGCCGCGCGCAGCGCGCGCACGGAGCCCACGATCTCGCCCGGGGTCTCCCCCTTCATGCGGAGCGCCACCAGGTACCCGGCCACGGTGCCCTCGGCCGCGCCGCCGGCCACGATCTCGGCCATCGCGGCCTCGGCCTCGGCCTCGTCGAGGTGCCGGCCCTCCAGCAAGCGGTGGAGCGCCTTCCGCAGGCGCGGCGACCCGTCCGCGGGCACGGCTACACCTCGAGGAAGTTCTGCAGGATCCTCTTGCCCTCGGTGGTGAGGATGGACTCCGGGTGGAACTGGACGCCGAACGACGGCGCCGTGCGGTGCCGCATGGCCATGATCTCCTGATCGGCCGTCCACGCGGTGACCGCGAGGTCCTTCCCCACCGTGTCCTTGTCCACGAGGAGCGAGTGGTACCGCGTGGCCTCGAACGGGTTCTCGACGTTCCGGAACAGGTCCTGCCCGTTGTGGATCACGCGCGAGGTCTTCCCGTGCAGGAGCCGCTCCGCGCGCACGACCTTCGCGCCGTGCACGATGCCCAGGCACTGGTGCCCCAGGCACACGCCGAGGATGGGGAGCTTCCCGCCCAGCTCGCGGATCACGGCCGGCGAGATCCCGGCGTCCTCCGGCCGGCCCGGGCCGGGCGAGATCACGATCCGCTCCGGCTTCATGCGGCGGACCTGCGCGACGGAGACGGCGTCGTTGCGCACGACCTCCGGGGAGGCGCCCAGCTCGCCGAGGTACTGCACGAGGTTGTAGGTGAAGGAGTCGTAGTTGTCGATCACGAGGATCACGACCGGCCCCTCCCCTCGCGCGCGCGCGCCTCCGCCGCCTCCACCGCCGCGAACAGCGCCTTGGCCTTGGTCATCGTCTCGCGCCACTCCGCCTCGGGATCCGAGTCCGCCACGATGCCGGCGCCGGCGCCGATGCGCACGACGTCGTCCTCCACGTACGCCGTGCGGATGGCGATGCACGTGTCCAGGTTGCCGTCGAACGACACGTACCCGACGGCCCCCGCGTACGTGCCGCGCCGCGCCGGCTCCAGCGACTCGATGATCTCCATCGCGCGCACCTTCGGCGCGCCGGACACGGTGCCCGCCGGGAACGCCGCGCGCAGCACGTCCAGGCTGCTCACGCCCTTGCGCCGCGTCCCGACCACGTTCGACACGAGGTGCATCACGTGCGAGTACCGCTCCACGCCCATGAACTCGCTCACGTCGATCGAGCGGTAGTCGCTCACGCGGCCGAGGTCGTTCCGGCCGAGATCGACGAGCATCACGTGCTCGGCCCGGTCCTTCTCGGACCGGCGCAGTTCGTCCTCGAGCGCCAGATCCTCGGACCGCGACCCGCCGCGCGGCCGCGTGCCCGCGATGGGGCGCAGCTCGACGCGGTCCCCGGTGACGCGGACCAGGACCTCCGGCGAGGAGCCCACCAGCTTGTGCTCGCCCATCTTCAGGTAGAACATGTACGAGGACGGGTTGATCACGCGCAGCGAGCGGTACAGGTCGAACGGGTCGCAGCCGAGCTTCTTCGCGAACCGCTGCGCCAGCACGACCTGGACGGCGTCCCCGGCCCGGATGTGCTCCTTCGCCTTCGCCACCGCGGCCTTGAAGTCCGCCTTCGTGAAGTTGCTCGCGAAGCGCGCGCCGGCGCGCGGCGACGCCGCGCCGTCCGGCCGCGGCATGGCGCCCTGCAGCTTCGCGATCAGCGCGTCGATCTCCGCCACGCACTCGTGCCAGGCGGCGCGCGGGTCGCCGCCGCCTCGGCGGGACGTGATCACCTTCATCGTGTGCGTCAGGTTGTCGAACACGACGACGGTGTCGCACAGCATGAACACGGCGTCCGGGATCCGCAGCTCGTCCGGGACGCGGGCCGGCAGGCGCTCGAAGGCGCGGACCGCGTCGTACGAGACGAAGCCCACGGCGCCGCCCCAGAACGGCGGCAGCCCCTCGATCTCCACCGGGCGCTGCGCGGCCACCCAGCGCTCCAGCTCGCGCAGCGGGTCCGCCTGCCGCTCCACGACCTTCGGCTTCGCGCCCGGGCGGCGGAACTCCACGCGCCCGTCCTGCGCCACGTACCCCAGCGCGGGATCCGCGCCGAGGATGGAGTACCGCGACCACTTCTCCCCGCTCTCCACGCTCTCCAGCAGGAAGCCGTGCGTGCCGCCCGCGATCTTCAGGTACGCGGACACGGGCGTGTCCGTGTCCGCGAGGATCTCGCGCATGACCGGTACGCGCGCGCCGCCCTTCGCGAGGCGGACGTACTCGGCGAGCCCCGGGCGGATCATCGCTTCCCTTCCGCGGCGCGCCCGAGCGGCGAGGCCAGGCGCGGCGCGTAGCCGAACCCGGCCGCCGCGTACGCCACCCCGACCACCGCCGCCGTGAACGGCGGCCACGGCACGCCGGCGACGGCGCCCAGCGTCCACAGCCCGAGCAGCGTGAACGCCACCTTGCCCGCGCGGTTCGCGGCGGGGATGCCGCCGCCGTCGCGCAGGCGGAGCCAGCCGAACGCGAGGAGCGCGGCGTCGCGCAGGACCACCACCACGACCAGTTCCGCGGGGGCGCGGCCCGCGACGAGCAGCGCGCCCAACGCGCCCGCGGCGAGCACCTTGTCCGCCACCGGGTCCAGGATGCGACCGAGCGGCGTGCCGGAACCGGCGCGGCGCGCGAGGTGGCCATCGAGGAAGTCCGTGCCCAGAGCAACCAGGAACAGGCCGACCGCGAGGCCGCGCGCATCGCCCAGGATCCCGAGCACGAGCGGGACCGTGAGCAGGAGGCGGGACGCCGAGACGAGATCCGCGGCGCTCACGACCGGCCCTTCCCCAGAAGCTCGCGGGCGTGGTCCACCGCCGCGCCGCGGGCGCCGTCCTCGCCGAGCATGCGGGCCACTTCGCGCACGCGATCCTCCCCCTCGACCCGGTCCACGCGGGCGGCGGCGCCGTCGTCCCGCGTCTCCTTCCGCACGCGGAAGTGGACGCCGGCGCGCGACGCGATCTGCGGCAGGTGCGTGATGCACAGGATCTGGCGCGTCCGGCCGAGCTCCTCCAGCATGTCCGCCACCCGGCCGGCGACGAGCCCGCCGATCCCGCCGTCGATCTCGTCGAACACCATCGTGGCCGTGCCGCGGGCCTGTCCCAGCGCGGACTTCAACGCGAGCATCACGCGGGACAGCTCCCCTCCGGACGCGACGGCGCGCAGCGGCGCCGGCCTCCCGCCGCGATTCGCCGCGAGCAGGTACTCGCACACGTCGAACCCGGACGGCCCCGCGGGTCCGGGCGCGCCGTCGACCGGGACGCCGGACTCCCGCGCGGACAGCCGGACCTCGAAGCGCGCGCCCGGCATCCCGAGCCGGTCCAGCGACGCGACCACGGACTTCGCGAGCTTCCGCCCCGCGACGGCCCGCCGCGCGGCCAGATCCGCGCCGAGGCCGGCGAGTCTAGCAGAGATCGCCGCTTCCCGCGCCGCGAGCTCCGCGATGCGACGCTCGCGGGCGGCCGGCGACTCGTCGTCCGCGCGCAGGTCCTCCCACGTCGCGAAGAGCGCATCCTCGTCCGGGCCGTACTTCCGGAGCAGGTCCTCCAGGAGGTGCACCCGCTCGCGGACCCACGCCAGCCGCTCGGGATCCTCCTGCGTCCCGTCCAACCGCGCGCGCACGTCGTGGCCCGCCTCGGCGGCGGCCACCGCGAGCGCGTCCAGCGCCTGCTCCACCGGCTCCCACGACGGGTCGTGCGCGCGGGCCTCCGCCGCCGTGCGGGCGAGCCGCGCGAGCACGTCGCGCACGGAGTCGTCCGACTCGACCAGCGCGTCGAGCACGCGCGCGGCCGCCTCCCGCAGTTGCGTCGCCTTCGCCAGGCGGCCGCGCTCCGCGAGCAGCCCGGCCAGCTCGCCGCGCGCGGGCGCCGCGGCATCCAGCTCCCGGCGCTGGAACCGGCGCAACTCCGCGCGATCCGCGCCGGCGCGGGACGACGCCCGCGCCTCCTCCAGCGTCGCGCGCGCCGCCCGCAGCGCGTCCAGCTCGGCGGCGAAGGTCCCGCACGCCTCCCCCGTGCCGGCCAGGTCGTCGAGCGCCTCCAGCTGCCAGGCGGGGCGCAGCAGCGACTGGTGGTCGTGCTGCCCGTGGAGATCCACGAGGAACTCCGAGACGTCCGCGAGCAGCTTCAGCGGCACGGCCTGCCCGTTCGCGCGCACCCGGCCCTTGCCCTCGGCGGCGATCTCCCGGCGCAGCACGAGCTCGCCGCCCGCGGCGTCCACGCCCAGCTCGGCCAGGCGCCGCACGATCCATCCGCGCTCCGGCAGGTCGAAGACCGCCTCCACGACGCCGCGCTCCACCCCGGCACGGACGAAGTCCGGCGGCGGCTTCTCCCCGCACAACAGGCGCAGGCCGCCGACCACGAGCGACTTGCCCGCGCCGGTCTCGCCGGACAGCACGTTGAGGCCGGGCCCGAACCGCAGCTCGACCTCGGGGATGATCGCGATGTCCCGGATGGACAGCTCGGTCAGCACGAGGGCCGCGGGCCTCCGGGACGGGGCGCGCCGCTAGGCGGACGCCGGGTGCGCCGCGGCGTCGCGCGAGGGGCCGGCGCGATGGATCGACGCGAGAACCCGCTGGACGATGGCCTCGGCGGTCAGCCCCGTGTTCGCGCGCAGGATGGCCGGCGTGCCGTGCTCCACGAACGTGTCGGGGATCCCGAGGGACACCAGCCGGCACTCCACGCCGCGGTCCGCGAAGAGCTCGCCCACGGCGCTGCCGAAGCCGCCCGCGCGCTGGCCCTCCTCGATCGTGACGACCAGGCCCACCCGGCGCGCGAGCGACAGCAGGAGCGACTCGTCCAGCGGCTTCACGAAGCGCGCGTTGACCACCTCGGCCTCCACGCCGCGGCGCGCCAGCGCGTCCGCCGCCTCGAGGGCGGGCTGCACCATGGAACCGAGCGCCACGAGCGCCAGGTCCTCGCCCTCGCGCAGGGTCTCGGCGCGGCCGATCGGCAGCCGCTTCGGCTCCGGGTCCATCGGCACGCCGAGGCCCGCGCCGCGCGGGTAGCGCAGGGCGATGGGGCCGTCGTGCTCGATCATGGTGAACATCATGTGGCGCAGCTCGTTCTCGTCCTTCGGCGCCATGACCACGAAGTTCGGCAGGATCCGCAGGTAGCCGAGATCGAACACGCCGTGGTGCGTGGGGCCGTCGTCGCCCACCAGGCCGCCCCGATCCAGGGCGAACCGCACCGGCAGGTTCTGCAGCGCCACGTCGTGCACGACCTGGTCGTACGCGCGCTGCAGGAACGTGCTGTAGATGGCGCACACGGGCTTCATCCCCTCGCACGCCAGCCCCGCCGCGAAGGTGACGGCATGCTGCTCCGCGATGCCGACGTCGTAGAACCGGTCCGGGAAGCGCTCCGCGAACTCCGTGGTGCCCGTGCCGTCCGGCATGGCCGCCGTGATCGCCACGACGGCGGGATCCCGGTCGGCCAGCTCCACGAGCGTCCGGCCGAACACCGCGGTGTAGGCCGGCGCCTTCTTCCCGGCCTCCGGCGGCGAGACGCCGTGCGAGCGCGTCTTCGAGGTCGGCGCGAACGGATAGCCCTTCCCCTTCTCCGTCACCACGTGCACGAAGACCGGACCGTCCAGCTCCTTCAGCGCGGACAGCGTCTCGATGACCACGCCGAGGTCGTGCCCGTCGATCGGGCCGTAGTACCGGAAGCCGAGTTCCTCGAACATCACGCCCGGCACCACGAGGCTCTTGAGGCTCTCCTTGATGCGGTGCGCGATCTCCTGCGCCTTCCCGCCGGCGCCCGGGATGCGGCCGAGCAGCTCCCACACGTCCGCCTCGAGCCGCCGGTACAGCGGCCGCGACGTGAGCCGCGTGAGGTACGTGGACAGGGCGCCGACGTTCTTCGAGATGGACCACTCGTTGTCGTTCAGGATCACGATCAGGTTGCGGCGGATGTGCCCCGCCTGGTTCAGCGCCTCGAAGGCCATCCCGCAGGTGAGGCCGCCGTCGCCGATCACGCACACGACGCGGCCCGGCCTGCCCTGCGCCTCGAGCGCGGCCGCCATGCCGAGCCCGGCCGAGATGGACGTGCCCGCGTGGGCCACGCCGAACGTGTCGTACTCGCTCTCGTGCCGGACCGGGAATCCGGACAGCCCGCCGTACTGGCGCAGCGTGGCGAAGCGGTCCCGGCGTCCGGTGAGCAGCTTGTGGCCGTAGGCCTGGTGCCCCACGTCCCACACGATGCGGTCCACCGGCGCGTCGAACACGCGGTGGATGGCCACCGTCAGCTCCACCGCCCCGAGGCTGGCGCCGAGGTGTCCGCCGGTCTTCGTGACCGTCTCGATGATCTGATCCCGGATCTCCTGGCAGAGCACGGGCAGCTCGGCCGCATCCAGCTTCTTGAGATCCCTCGGCGCTTCGATCCGGTCCAGAATCCGTTCCACTTCGGCTCCCCTAGAGTCCCAGGGCCCGCGACCCGGCCAACGCGAACACGATGCCGAGCGCGGCGCCCGCCAACACTTCGAACGGCGTGTGCCCGAGGAGTTCGAGCAGCCGTTCCTCCCGCACGCGGCCCGACATCTGCAGGTCGTCCACGATGCGGTTCAACACCTCGGCCTGCCGGCCGGCCGACCGGCGGATGCCGGCCGCGTCGTACATGGTCATCAGGCTGTAGAACGCCGTGACGCCGAACAGGGGCGACGAGATGCCCTGCTCCAGCGCCACGCCGGTCGACAGCGCGGCCACCGACGCCGAGTGGGCGCTCGGCATGCCACCGAGCTCCACGAGGCGCTTGAAGTTCACCCGACCGTCGCGTCCCAGCGCCACCAGGAACTTCGTGAGCTGGGCGGCCAGGGAACTGCCCAACGCCAGGATCAACGGCTGGCTGAGGGGGAAGGATGCCATCAGATCCACGCCCGTTCCACCCCGATACTCGCGGCGGCGCCCCGTCCCGCGCCCGTCATCGGGCCCGCTCCGCGACGAAGCGCACCAGCCCGGCCAGGGGCTCCCCGCCCGGGCCGAAGCCGCGCGCCAGCTCCCCCGCGCGGTCGGCCAGCTCCTCGACCGCCCGGCGGGACTCGGCCACGCCGAGGATCCTGGGGTAGGTCGCCTTCCCCCGCTCCCGATCCCGCCCCGAGGCCTTGCCCAGATCGGCGGACCGGCCGGTCTCGTCCAGGAGATCGTCCGCGATCTGGAACATGAGGCCCAGGGTCTCCCCGTACCGCGCGAGCCGCTCCAGCGCCTCCCCGCCCGCTCCGCCGGCGAGCCCGCCCATCCGGCAGGCGGCGCCGAACAGCGCCCCGGTCTTGCGCGCGTGGATGAACCGGAGACCGGCCGCGTCCACGTCGTCCCTTCCTTCGGCCTCCACGTCCGCGGCCTGGCCGCCCACCATCCCCGCCGCCCCGGCGGCCTCCGCCAGCACCGCCGCCATGCCGGCGCGCACGCCGGGGGGGAGCTCCTCCGCCTCGCCCAGCACGCCGAACGCGCGGGTGAGCAGCCCGTCTCCCGCGAGAACCGCCAACGCCTCGCCGAACACGCGATGGTTCGAGGGCCGCCCGCGGCGGAAGTCGTCGTCGTCCATGCAGGGCAGGTCGTCGTGGATCAGCGAGTACGTGTGCACCAGCTCCAGCGCGGCCGCGGCCGCCTCGGCGCGCGGCACCGCCGCCGCGCCGCCCGCCGCCTCGCACGACGCGAAGCACAGGACCGGGCGGATGTGCTTCCCGCCCGCGTCCAGCGAGTAGCGCATGGCCTCGTGCAGCCGGACCGGCACGCCGGGCGCCGAATCCGGCAGCGCGCGCGCCATCGCCCGTTCCACCGCGGGGCCGAACCGCGCCAGGAGCGACTCGAGCGCCGTCCCCGTCACGCGTCGTCCTCCGGCAGGTCCATGGGCTGCAGCGAGAAGCCGTCGCGCTCCGGGACGAGCCGGCGGATGCGCTCCTCCGCGTCCGCGAGCAGCGCCTGGCACCGCTGCGAGAGGCGCACGCCCTCCTCGAACAGCGTCAGCCCCTCCTCCAGGGACGCCTCGCCGCGATCCAGGCGGCCCACGATCTGGTCCAGCCGCGCGAGAGCCGCCTCGAAATCCGGTTCGTCCGGGCGCGCGGCCGCGGTGCCGCGCTCGTCAGTCGCCATGCGCTCCGCCCTCCCCCGCCGTCTCTTCCCCGGGGTGCGTGCGCTCCACCCGGCAGTCCAGCGCGCCCGCGGCCAGCCGGACCGTCACCGCGTCCCCGGGGGCCGCCTCGCCGGCGCGGCGCAGCACGCGCCCCGACGGGAGCCGCGCGATCGCATAGCCGCGCTCCAGGATCCGCAGCGGCGAGAGCGCCTCCAGCCGTCCGGCGGTGGCGCCCCAGCGGAGCCGTCGCCGCTCCACGACGCGGTGCGCCGCGTCCTCCAGCCGGTCCCGCGTCCGGTCCAGATCCTGCGCCCGGCGCCGCACGTACGCCAGCGGTCCGCGGAAGCCGGCCGAGCGCGCGAGCAGCATGACCCGTTCCCGCCGGGCGCGCAAGTGCGCGCGCACCGCGGCCTCGGCGGCCGCGGCCAGCCGGGCCACCTGCGCCAGCGCCTCGCGCCGCTCCGGGGCGATGACCTCCGCGCCCGCCGACGGCGTGGGCGCGCGCACGTCCGCGGCCCAATCCGCGATCGTGCGGTCCACCTCGTGGCCCACCGCCGAGACCAGCGGCGTCCGGCAGGCATGGATGGCGCGCGCCACGATCTCCTCGTTGAAGGCCTGCAGGTCCTCGAGCGACCCGCCGCCGCGCGTGACCAGGATCACGTCGCACCCGCCCCAGCGGTCCAACTCCGCGATGCCGCGCGCCACGTCCCGCGCCGCCCCTTCGCCCTGGACGCGCGCGTCCCGCACCACGATGCGCACGTTCGGCGCGCGCCGCCGCAGCACGGTGCTCACGTCGTGCAGGGCCGCGCCCGCGGCGGACGTGACCACGCCCACCACGCGCGGATATCGCGGCAGCGCCGCCTTGTGCGCCGGATCGAACAGCCCCTCCTTCTCGAGGCGGTCGAAGGTCTGCCGGAACGCGAGCTCCAGCGGCCCGAGCCCGGAAGGCTCCATGCGCTGCGCCTGGATCTGGAAGTTGCCCTGCGCCTCGTACAGCGTGAGCTGCCCGAAGATGCGCACGGCCAGCCCGTCCGCCGGCTGGAACTTCACGCGCCTCAGATCGCTGCGGAACATCACGCCGCGCAGCGCCGCGCGCTCGTCCTTCAGCGTGAAGTACAGGTGCCCGGACGTGTGCACGCGCGCGTTGGAGAGCTCCCCCTCCACCCACACGCCGCTCCACTCCGCCGCCAGCCAGCGTCCGACCCGTCTCGTCAGCTCCGAGACGGTCCAGACGTGCTCAGCCTGATCCGACCAGATGCCGGTCTGCCGCATGGGCCTCCGCCGCTTGCACGGTGTTCGCCAACAGCATGGCGATGGTCATGGGCCCCACGCCGCCGGGCACCGGCGTGATCCACGACGCGACCTCCTTCACCGCGTCGTAGTCCACGTCGCCCACGAGGCGCGAGCCCTTCGGGGCCGCCGGATCGTCGATGCGGTTGATGCCCACGTCCACGACGACGGCGCCCGGCTTCACCATGTCCGCCGTCACCGTGTTCGCCCGTCCGACCGCCGCCACGACGATGTCCCCCTGCCGGCACACGCCGGCGAGGTCCGCGGAGCGGGAGTGTGCCACCGTGACGGTGGCGTCCCCCCGCCGGCCCTTGAGCAGGAGGAGCGACGCGAGCGGCCGCCCGACCAGGTTGGACCGCCCCACGATGACGACGTGTCGTCCCGGCAGCGGGATGCCCGCCCGCTCCAGGAGCTCCACCACGCCGGCCGGCGTGCACGGGGCGAACCGCGGCGTGCCGCGCGCCAGCTCGCCCACGTTGACCGGGTGCAGGCCGTCCACGTCCTTCGCGGGCGGGATGCAGCGCACCACGCGCTCGGCGTCCAGGCCGCCCGGCAGGGGCAGCTGCACCAGGATCCCGTGCACGGCCGCGTCCGCGCCCAGCCCCGACACGATACCCTCCAGTTCGCCCTGCCCGGTGTCGGCGGGCAGCTCCAGCGTCTCCGCGTCGATGCCGATCTCGCGCGCGGACTTCCCCTTGTTGCGCACGTACACCTGCGACGCCGGGTCGTCCCCCACCAGCACCACGCGCAGGCACGGGGGCACCCCGGCCTCGCGCAGCCGGGCCACGCGGGCGCGCAGGTCCTCGCGCACCGCGCGCGCCGTCTCCTTCCCGTCGAGGATCCTCGCCGTCATCATCCGCCCTCCGCGAGCCGCCGCTGGATGTGTCGGATCGCCGTCGCGCGGCCCGTGGCGGGGTCGACGTCGATCACCGTGCCGTCCAGTCTCAGGTCCCCCGTGGCCGGCTCGAACCGCGTGGGCATGCCGGTGAGGAACCGCTTCAACGATCCGGGCCACTCCATGCCGATGACGCCCTCGTACCCGCCGGTCATGCCGGCGTCGGTCTGGTACGCGGTGCCCTTCGGCAGCACGCGCGCGTCCGCGGTGGGCACGTGCGTGTGCGTTCCGACGACGGCGGAGGCCAGCCCGTCCACGTGCCAGGCGAAGGCCTGCTTCTCCGACGAGGCCTCCGCGTGGAAGTCCACGAACAGGACCGCGGTCTCCGCGCGCATCTCCTCCAGCGCGCGCCGCCCGATCCGGAAGGGATCGTCCGCCGGCGGCAGGAACACCCGGCCGATCAGGTTGAGCACGCCGACCTTCACGCCGCGGGCGCCCTCGAACACGCCGTACCCGTGCCCGGGGGCGCCGGGCGGGATGTTCGCGGGACGCAGGATCCGCGCGTCCTCCTCCAGGAGGTCGCCCGCATCGGACTTGTCCCACGTGTGGTTCCCGCCGGTCAGCACGTCCGCGCCGCACTCGAACAGCGCGGCGGTCGAGCGGCGATCGAAGCCGAAGCCGCCCGCGGAGTTCTCGGCGTTCACGATGACGAGGTCCGCGCCCTCCTCCCGCCGCAACGCCGGGAGGATCCCGCGGACCACGCGCCGCCCCGGCCGGCCCACCACGTCGCCGACGAAGAGCAGGCGGACCCGTTCGGGTTCGGTCACCCGCGCGCCCCCGCGCGGGCCGGCGACGGGACGCGTTCCTCCGTGCGGCTCGGCGCGATCTCCTCCAGCCGCTGCAGCAGGTGCAGCACGCGCCGGTCCGTCTCCTCGGCGGAGCCGTTGCCGTCCCGGCGGAGCCGGTGCAGCTCCTCCGCGAGATTCAAGGCGACCAGCACCGCGGCCTGCAGCGGGGTTCCCGTGGTCATGCGGCCCAGGATGCCGCGCATCCCCTCGTCCACGTGGCGCGCGACGGCGTCCACGAACTCGGGGCTCTCGTCCGTCCGGATGCGGTACTCCTGGTCGAGGATGCGGACCGAGGTGGTCCGGGACTCGGACACCATGCGACCTCCCCGGGGGATCACCCCTCCAGCGTCTTGATCTTCCCGACCATCGCCTCGATGCGCGTGCGGACCCGCTCCAGCTTCCTCTCGAGGTCCGCGCACCGCGACCGCAGCGATTCCGCATCCGCATGGGCGGCGCCCCGGGATTCCAGGTCCCGGGTCAGCGACGCGACGCGATCCTCCAGCGTGCGCGTCTCCGCCCGGAGCGACTCGTTCTCCGCGCGGAGGTCCCGCACGGTGGTGACGCACACGTCCACCTTGTCTTCCAGACGGTCCAGGAGCTCCAGATCCATCGTCCCTCCGCGCGGCCGCGCCGCGGCTGTCAGCGGAGACGCGCCCCGTGGCGTTCGCGGACCGCGCCCACGATGCGCGCCACCTGCGCGTCGACCTCGTCGCTCTTCAGGCTCCGGTCCGGGGCCCGGAACACCAGGGTGAACGCGAGGCTCCGCTCGCCGGCGGCCAGCGGCGCCCCCTCGTACACGTCGAACAGGCGGCACTCCTCCAGGAGCTCGCCGCCGGACGTCGCGATCGTGCCGGCCAGGTCCGCGTGGCGCACACCGGCCGGCGCCACGAAGGCCAGGTCCCGGGAGGCTCCGGGATGACGCGGCAGCGGGCGGTAGACGCGCGGACCGGCGGAGCGCTCCTGCGCCGTCAGGTCCAGCTCGGCCAGGAACACCGGGAGTTCCGGCGGGAGATCCCAGAGACGGCGGACCTCCTGGCCGGCCTCCCCGAAGAAGCCGACGCACGAGCCGCCGATCCGGACGGGCCCCCCCGCATCCGGTCGGAAGAGCGCCGGGTGCAGCAGGCCCGGAACGTCCTCGCCCGCCTCGAGCGGCGCTCCCCAGAACTCTTCGACGTATACTTCCACCAATCCCTTCATGTCAAAGAGATCGCAGGACTTGTCCGCGAGGGACTGACCGGCGGCCAGGCCCCGTCCGGCGAGCAGGACGGCCGCGCGCGGACGCTCGCTCACGCCGCCCGACGGGAGCAGGGCGTACGTGCGCGAGACCTCGAACAGCGCGAGGTCCGGAGTGGACCGTGCACGGTTGAATGCCAGCACCTGCACGAGCGATGGAAGCAGCGTGCCGCGGAGCGCGTCGCGGTCCGCGGACATCGGATTGCGCACGGGCACCGGCGGCGCGAAGAACCCGCTCGGGTCCGCGAACGCGCCTTCCCGCGCCGCATCCACCAGCCCGGGCGTCACGACCTCGGTCAACCCGAGCCCGAGAAGGATGCGCCGCGCGCGCTCCACCGCCTCGATCTCCGGCGCGGCCACCGTGGCGCCCGCGGCGTGCACGCGGACGGAGTCCGGGATGTTGTCGTAGCCGAACACCCGGCCGACCTCCTCCACGAGGTCCTCCTCCGCGGCGAGGTCGGCGCGCCAGCTCGGCGGCGTGACGGACCAGCCGTCGCGCTCGGGCTCCACCGCCAGGCCGAGGCGGACGAGGATCCCCTCCACCTCCGCCCCGGGGATGTCCACGCCGAGGATCCGGGACAGGGTCCGCGCGCGGAGCCGGATGCGACGCGGCGCGGGCGGTCGCGGATAGGCGTCGGCCGCGTGCACCAGGCGCGCGCCCGGACAGAGCGACAGCAGCAGGTCCACCGCGCGGTCCAGCGCCGCGGGAAGCCCCTCCGGATCCACGCCGCGCTCGAAGCGCGCCGAGGCGTCCGTGGCCAGGCCGAGGCGGCGCGCGCCGGCGCGCACGCGGGCGGGCGCGAAGGACGCCCCCTCCAGGAGGATGGCGCGCGTGGCCTCCGACACGGCGGTGGGGTCGCCGCCCATGATGCCGCCCAGCGCCACCGGCCCCGAGGCGTCGGTGATGAGGAGCACGTCCTCCGACAGGGCGCGCTCCTTCCCGTCCAGCGTGACCAGGGACTCCCCCGCCCTCGCCCGGCGCACGCCCAGCGCGGGTCCCCGCAGCTTCGCGAGATCGAACGCGTGCATGGGGTGGCCGAGCTCGAGCAGCACGTAGTTCGTGACGTCGACCAGGTTGAGGATGGGACGCACGCCGCACGCCTCCAGGCGCTCCCGGAGCCACGCCGGCGACGCCCCGGGCGTCACGCCCTCGACGACGCGGGCGCAGTACCGCGGGCAGTCCGCGGGATCCTCGATCGCCACACGCCACGGCCCCGGATCGGCGGCGCGCGCCTCCGCGCGCGGCGGGAGGAGCGGCAGGTCCAGCACCGCGGCCGCCTCCCGCGCGGTCCCCAGCACCGACATCCAGTCGCCGCGGTTCGACGTGGGCTCCGTCACGAGCGCCTCGCGTCCCCCGAGCACCTCGGCGAGCGGCTTCCCGAGCGGCGTTCCGTCCGGCAGCACCAGGATCCCGTCGTGGTTCGCGGACAGGCCCAGCTCGCGCTCCGAGCACAGCATGCCGGCGGACTCGATGCCGCGGACCTTGCGCGCGGCGATCGTGAGCTCGCCGAACGTGGCGCCCGGCCGCGCCAGCGCCACGGTCTGCCCCGCCGCCACGTTCGGCGCGCCGCAGACCACGGTGACGGGCGCGCCGTCCCCGGCGTCCACGCGGCACACCGACAGCTTGTCCGCGTTCGGGTGCTTCCCGCACTCCGCGACGCGCGCGGTCACGACGAGCGGGGGCACGTCCGGCCCGCGCTCGAGCGCGCACTCCAGCCCCGCGCGCGTGAGCGGGCCGGCCGGATCGACGCCGGGCGGCAGGGGCGTCATCTCGCGCAGCCACTCCAGGGGGATCCTCATGCCGCGCCCCCGAACTGGCGCAGGAAGCGCACGTCGTTCTCGTACAGGTACCGGATGTCGGGGATGCGATGCCGCAGCATCGTGATGCGGTCCGGCCCCATGCCGAAGGCCCACCCGGACACGACCTCGGGGTCGTAGCCCACCGCGCGCAGCACGTTCGGGTGCACCATCCCGCAGCCGAGGATCTCCACCCATCCGGAGCGCTTGCACACCGCGCATCCCTCGCCGCCGCAGACCGTGCAGGACACGTCCAGCTCCAGCGAAGGCTCGGTGAACGGGAAGTAGCTGCCGCGGAAGCGGACGCGCACGTCCGCGCCGAAGAACCGGCGCACGAACTCCCGCAGCGTCCCCTTCAGGTCGCCCAGCGTCACGTCGCGGTCCACGTGCAGCCCTTCCATCTGGAAGAAGAACGGCGAGTGGCTGGCGTCGAAGTGGTCGCGCCGGTAGACGCGGCCCGGCGCGATCACGCGCACCGGCGGCGGCGTGGCCTCCATCACGCGGATCTGCACGGGCGACATCTGCGTGCGCAGCAGGAGCCCCGGCGCGAGGAAGAACGAGTCGTGGTCCTCCCGCGTGGGATGCCCCTCGGGGATGTTCAACGCCTCGAAGTTGTACCGCGGCGTCTCCACCTCCGGACCGTCGGCCACGGAGAAGCCCAGTCCCCGGAAGATCTCCACGAGCGCGTCGATCGTGGCGCGCAGCGGGTGCCGCCGCCCGAACGCGGGCCGGCGCCCGGGGAGCGTGAGGTCCACGGAGGGCCCGGCGGGCGCGGCGCCGTCCAGCGCGGCCTTGCGCGCGTCCACCGCCTCGTCCAGCCGGCGGCGCACGTCGTTCCACGCGGCGCCGGCGGCGCGGCGCTCCTCCAAAGGGAGATCCGCCACGCCGCGCAGCCGCGCGGTGACCTCGCCCTTGCGGCCGAGCCACTTGAGACGCGCCGCCTCGAGGGCGTCGGGACTGTCCGCGCCCCGGATCTCCGCCAGCGCGGAGTCCAGCGCGGTCCGGGGATCCGATGCGGCCATCGGGCTACGCGGCGGCTTCGAGACGTTCCTTGGCGAGGGCGGCGAGCCCGGCGAACGCCGCCGGGTCCGTCAGCGCCAGCTCCGCCAGCACGCTGCGATCGAGCTCCACGTCCGCCTTCTTGAGGCCCGCGATGAACCGCGAGTAGCTGAGGCCGTGGATGCGCGCCGCGGCGTTGATGCGCACGATCCAGAGCTTGCGGAAATCCCGCTTCTTCGCGCGCCGGTCGCGGAACGCGTACTGCAGGCCCTTCTCCACGGCGTGGCGCGCCACCGTGTAGAGCTTGCGGCGGCCGCCGTAGTAGCCGCGGGCGGCCTTGAGCAGCCGCTTGCGGCGGCGGCGGGAGTCGTACGAACGGCGTGCGCGGGACATGGCTCTCTCCTTCCGGTCAGGGGGCTCCCTCGCGGGAGGCTTTCGGACCCCGTTCCCCGTGTGCCGGCCCGGCCCTCGCCGGGCGGCGCGACGCTAGCCCGCGACGGGCGGCTGCGTCCCTTCCTGCGTTCCTTCCTTCGGACCCTTCGCGACCTTCTTCGCGACGGACGCCTTCGGCGCCAGCAGCATCAGCATGAAGCGGCCCTCCATGCGCGGAGGGGACTCCACCATCGCGATGTCCTCCAGCTCCGCGGCGAGGCGCATCAGCAGGTCGCGTCCGATCTCCGAGTGCGTGACCTCGCGCCCCCGGAAGTTCATCGTGACCTTGACCTTGTGCCGCTCCCCCAGGAACCGGCGCGCGTTGCGCGCCTTCACCTCGAAGTCGTGCTTCTCGATCTTCGGGCGGAGCTTCACTTCCTTCAGCTGCTGCTGGTGCTGCCGGCTCTTCGCCTTCCGGTCCTTCTTGTTCTGCTCGTACTTGTACTTGCCGAAGTCCATGATCCGGCAGACGGGCGGCCGCGACGTGGCCGCGACCTCGACCAGATCCAGACCCTTCTCGCGGGCCAAGGCGCGCGCGCGATCCGTCTCCATGACGCCGAGCATCGTGCCGTCCTCGTCCACGACGCGGATCGGCGAGATCCGGATGCGCTCGTTGACCCTCAGCTCCTTCTCGATGGGCTCCTCCCTCCGTGGATTCCGCGCCGGGACCGTCCGGCGCACGGCCGCCCCCGGTCGGGCGCGGCGCGGGGAGATGGTGGGCGATACTGGACTTGAACCAGTGACCTCCTGCATGTCAAGCAGGCACTCTAGCCAGCTGAGCTAATCGCCCCCGTTCCCCTCCCCGACCCGGCCGTCCGCGCGGGACGGCCGGAGCCGGGAAAATACGTGGCCCCCGAGACCGCGAGTCAAGGGGTTTGTCCGCCTCGCGCGTGCGCCTACGCGGACTCCTCGCTGAGCGAGCGCTCGATCTCCTCGAACGCCGAGTCGTCCGGGTCCGCGCTGCGGCCGGCCGGGGCGCTCTCCCCCTCGGGGGTGCCGGCCTCCGCCCGCGCCCGGCGCTCCGCGGCCTTCCTCTGGATCTCGGCCCGGAACGTCATGTCGTCCTCCTCGTCCAGCGTGGCGAGGTGGTCCTTGAGCGACAGCACGATCCGGCGCTGCTGCTGGTCCAGGCTGATCACCCGGAGCGGCAGCTCGTCCCGCTCGGAGAACAGGTCCCCCGGCGTGGCGATGTTGTCGAACCCCAGGTGCGAGATCGGGACGAAGCCCTCCAGGTCGTGTTCCAGGTCCACGACCACGCCGCGATCCAGCACGCGGCTGATCGTGCCCTTGGCGGACACGCCCGGCTGGAACCGCTCGGACAGCTCCAGCCACGGATCGTCCTTCACCTGCTTGAGCCCCAGCGAGATCCGGCGGGCCTCCTTGTCGATGTTCAGGATGACGACGTCCACGTCGTCCCCCTTCTTCACCACCTCGGAGGGGTGCCGGATGCGCTTCGTCCACGACATGTCGCTGATGTGGACCAGGCCGTCGATCCCCTCCTCCAGCTCCACGAAGGCGCCGAAGTTCGTGAGGTTCCGGACCTTGCCCGAGAACTTGGAGCCCACGGGGTACTTGTCGTCCAGCGTGAGCCACGGATCCGGCTCCACCTGCTTGAGGCCGAGCGAGATCTTCTCGTTCTCCGGGTCCACCTTCAGCACGACCGCGTCGATCACGTCGCCGATGGACAGGATCTTCGCCGGGTGCCGCACGTGCCGCGTCCAGCTCATCTCGGAGACGTGGATGAGGCCCTCCACGCCCTTCTCGAGCTCCACGAACGCGCCGTAATCCGTGATGGACACGACGCGGCCGCGCACGCGCGTGTTGACCGGGTACTTCTTCTCGACGTTCTCCCAGGGGTACGCGTCGAGCTGCTTCAGGCCGAGCGAGATGCGCTCCCGCTCCTTGTCGAACTCCAGCACCTTCACCTTGATCGTGTCGCCGATCTGCACGACCTCGGAGGGATGGCTCACGCGGCCCCACGACATGTCGGTGATGTGCAGCAGGCCGTCGATGCCGCCGAGGTCCACGAAGGCGCCGAAGTCGGTGATGTTCTTCACCTGGCCCTCGCGGACCTGCCCCTTCTCCAGCTCCTTGATGAGCTTGCCGCGCTTGACCGCGCGCTCCTCCTCGAGGACGACGCGGCGCGACACCACGATGTTGCGGCGGCGCTTGTTGAGCTTGATCACGCGGAACTCGAGAGTCTGGCCGAGGAGGTCGTCCAGGTTCGGGACGCGGCGCAGCGCCACCTGGGACCCGGGCAGGAACGCGTCCACGCCGAACAGGTCCACGACCACGCCGCCCTTGATGCGGCGGCCGAGGCGCCCGCGCACGACCTCCTGGTTGTCGTACGCCTCCTTGATCTTGTTCCACACGCGCAGGAAGTCCGCGCGCTGCTTCGACAGCACGACCAGACCGTCCTGGTTCTCCATCCGCTCCAGGTACACCTCCACCTGGTCCCCCGGCTGGATGGCCGCGGGATCGGAGAACTCCGCGAGCGGGATGATCCCTTCCGACTTGAAGCCGATGTCGACGAGCACGTCCTTCTCGCCCACTTCCAGGACGCGCCCGTGGACGATCTGCCCCTCGTTCAGGTCCCCGAGCGTCTCCTCGTACAGACCGAGCAGCTCCTTGATCTCGGGCGACTCGAGGTCCAGATCCTCCTCGTCGGCGAGGTTCACGAAGCGCGGGGGCTCGGGGGCCCGCTTCGGCTTCACGTCGTCCAGGTCCATCTCCGTGTCGTTCGATTCCGTCATCGCTTGGGTTTCCATCCCTTCCTCTCGAATTCGGAGCGCTGCGGCCTCATCGGCCGGGCGATCCGTCTCCTGCACGAGCGACACCTTCCTTCAGCCGCCGGACCTCCTCGAGGATGGTCTCGGCGATCCGGCGGGCGTGGGCCCCCCGGTCCGAACCGGACGGGTCCTCCTGCGGGAGCACGAGCGGGCGGCCGAACACCACCCGCATGTGGCCCCGGCGGAACAGGTTCCGCCACGGGGACTCCGTCCCTTGCACGTACGCCGGGATCACCGGCACGGGCCGGCGCCCCAGCAGCACCCCGACCCCCGGCTTCGCGCGGCCGAGATTCCCGTCCCGCGATCTCGTCCCTTCCGGGAAGAGGACCAGGGCGTGGCCGCGGTCGAGGAACGCGGCCAGCATGTCCAGCGTGTCGCGCGACAGGCGGGACCGGTCGATCGGCATCGCGTGCAGCGAGCGGATCAGCGGGCCCAGCACCGGCACCGCGAACAGCTCCTGCTTCGCGACGAACCCCGCCTCGCGTCCGAGCGCGCTGCCCACCAGCGGCGGGTCCAGCGTGCTCACGTGGTTGCAGGCCACGATGAACGGCCCGCTCCGCGGGAGGTTCTCCCGGCCCTCCGCGCGGAATCCCCACAGCAGCCGCGCGAGCCCCGCCGCGGCGGCACGGCAGAATCCGTACCAGGGGCTCAAGCCCCGGCCGTCTCGGCTTCGGATCGCCCGCGCGGATCGCGTCCTCGGTTTCCCGTCATGCCGACCGGGCATCTTACATGACCCGGCGGGCCACGGGAAGGGGTCAAACCCCGCCTTGCCGGGCGTGGACGTGGGCCACGATGGCCGCCACCGTCTCGGCGATCGTCAGGCCGGTGGTGTCCAGCGGGATCGCGTCCTCCGCCGGGCGGAGCGGGCTGTCCGCGCGCGAGGAATCCAGGGCGTCCCGGCGCCGGATCTCCTCGGTCAGCGCGCGCTCGTCCGGGGCGGTCGCGCCCAGCTCCGCGCGGCGCCGCCGCGCCCGCTCGGCCAGGGACGCGACCAGGAAGATCTTCACGGGGGCGTCCGGGAAGACCACCGTCCCGATGTCCCGGCCCTCCACCACGCAGGGGCCCGCCCGCGCGGACTCGCGCTGCAGGCGGACCATCGCGCGCCGGACCGCCGGAACGCGGGCGACCAGGGACACGGCGGCCGTCACCTCGCCGGCGCGGAGCCGATCGGTCACGTCCTCCCCGTCCAGGAGCAGCCGGTCGCCGGCGAAGGTCAGCCGGACGCGCTCCGCCAACGCGCCGACCGCCGCCTCGTCCGCGGGGTCCACGCCCTCGTCCAGGACCTTGCGGGTGATCGCGCGGTACATCGCGCCGGTGTCCAGGTACCGGAAGCCCAGCCGCTCCGCGGCGAGGCGCGCGGTCGTGCTCTTGCCGGACGCGGCGGGTCCATCGATGGCCACGACGAACGGCGCCGGGGTCGCGCTCATCGCCCCGCCCCGCGCACGAGACGTGCGAGGTCCCGGTCGAAGCCGGGATGCGAGATGCGCATCGCGCGGGCGCCGGCCACACGCACGGGTCCGTCGGCGAGGAGCGCCGCGATGCGGAACGCCATGGCGACGCGGTGGTCGTCCCGCGCGTCCACGCGGCCGCCGCGCAGCCGGCCGCCGCGGAGGTCCAGGCCGTCGGGCAGCTCGTGCACGGTCGCGCCGAGCGCCGCCAGCCCCTCCGCCATCGCCGCGATGCGGTCCGTCTCCTTCACGCGCAGCTCCGCGGCCCCCCGGATGCGCGTCCGGCCCGCCGCCGCGCCGGCCGCGAGCACCGCGAGCACCGGGATCTCGTCCAGCAGCGCCGGGACCGCGGCCGCGCCGAGCGCGATCCCGCGGAGACGTCCGGGTCGGATCCGCAGATCCCCCGCGGGCTCGCCGCACCAGGTCCGCCGGCGGACCGCCTCCACCCGGGCGCCCATCCGCGCGAGCGCGCGGTAGAAGCCGAGCCGCGTGGGGTTGAGCGCCACGTCCCGCAGGCGGAGGTCCGATCCGGGCAGCGCCCCGGCGGCCGCGGCGAAGAACGCGCCGGCCGACGGATCGCCGGGCACCCGCCCCGACGGCGCCCGCAGCCCGCGCGGGCCCACGCCCTCCAGCCGCACGCCGCCCGGTGTCCGCCGCACCCGCGCGCCGAGCGCGCGCAGCATCCGCTCCGTGTGATCCCGCGAGCGATGGGGTTCCGTCACGGTGACCGGGACGCCGCCGCACAGTCCGGCGAGGAGCACGGCCGACTTGACCTGCGCGCTCGCCACCGGGCTGGCCCAGCGCCCGCCGCGCAACCGCCCGCCCCGGACCGCGAGCGGCGCGGTCAGCCGTCCCTCCGCTCGCCGTCCGCGAACGGACGCCCCCAGCCGCCGCAGCGGCGCGGCCACGCGGTCCATCGGTCGCCGGCGCAGGGACGCGTCCCCCGTGAGCCGCGCCTCGAACGGGCACGCCGCGAGCACGCCCGCCAGCAGCCGCAGGGTCGTGCCGGAGTTCCCGCAGTCCAGGACGGCCCGCGGCCGCCGGAAGCCCGCGACCCCCGCGGAGGCCACCCGCCAGCCCGCCGGCTCCCGCCGCACGCGAACCCCCAGCGCGCGGAGGACCGCCGCGGTGGACGCCACGTCCGCCCCCGGGTTCAGCCCTTCCAGCAACGTCTCACCGCCGGCGATCGCCGCGAGGACGAGCGCCCTGTGGGACAACGACTTGTCCCCCGGAAGCTCCAGTTCTCCTTCCACGCGGGGCCGCACGTCAGAGCGTCCGGCCCACGGCGCGCGCGACCTTCCGCATCCCGGCCATCGCCTCGGCGAAACGGTCCGGCTTGAGCGACTGCTTCCCGTCGGAGAACGCCGTCTCCGGGGAGTGGTGGACCTCGATCATCACGCCGTCCGCGCCCGCGGCCACCGCGGCCAGCGCCATCGGCGCGACGAACCGCCAATCCCCCGTCCCGTGGCTGGGATCCGCGACCACGGGCAGGTGCGTGAGGCTCTGCAGCAGCGGCACCGCGGAGAGGTCCAGGGTGTTCCGCAGGGCCGTGTCGAAGGCGCGGATGCCGCGCTCGCACAGGATGACCTGCTCGTTGCCGTTCGCCATGACGTACTCGGCGGACATCAGCAGCTCCGAGATCGTGGTCATCATCCCCCGCTTCACGAACACGGGGACGCGCGTGCGGCCCACCTCGCTCAGCAGGCTGAAGTTCTGCACGTTGCGCGCGCCGATCTGGATCACGTCGGCGTACTCCGCCACGAGCGCCACGTCCCGCGTGTCCATCACCTCCGTGATGACGGAAAGCCCGGTGCGGTCGCGCACCTCGGCCAGGATCTGCAGGCCTTCCTTGCCCAGACCCTGGAACGAGTACGGCGACGTGCGCGGCTTGAACGCGCCGCCGCGGAACACGACGGCCCCGGCCTTCGCCACCGCGTCCCCGATCTCGAAGCACTGCGGCCGCGTCTCCACCGAGCACGGCCCCGCCATCACCACGACCTTCCTCCCGCCGATCACGGGCGCGCCGGCGTGCCGGCCGAGCCGGATCTCCGTCTTGCGCTCCCGGTAGTCCCGGCTGGCGAGCTTGTACGGCTTGCGCGTGGCCACGACGCGCTCCACGCCGGGCAGCGCCTCGAGCTGCGCGCTGCGCAGCACGGCCTCGTCGCCTTCCAGGCTGAGGACGGAGCGCTCCGTGCTCTCGGCCAGGTGCACGGAGACGCCGAGACCTTCCAGCCGCTCGCGCAGGGCCTGCACGTCGGCCGGCGCGATCCCCGGCGAGAGGATGAGGATCACGGCGCATCCTCCGCTTCGAGTCCCGCCGCCGCGCGCAGCGCGCGCAGCTCGCCGGCATCCAGCTCCCGCCAGCGCCCGGCCGGCAGGTCCCCGAGCGCGATCGGACCGAACCGCACCCGCACGAGCCGCGTGACCTGCAGCCCGAACAGCGCGAGCATGCGCCGGATCTGCCGCTTGCGCCCCTCGCGCAGCCCCACCTCCAGCACGGTGACGTTCCCGCGCCGCTCCGCGATGCGCACGCGCGCGGGCTGCGTCGGGCCGTCGTCCAGCACGACGCCCGCGGCCAACCGCTCCGGGACCTCGGCGGCCACGGGCCCGTCCACCTCCACGCGATACTCCTTGTCCACCTTGAACCGCGGGTGGGCCAGGCGGAACGCGAGGTCGCCGTCGTTGGTGAGCAGGAGCAATCCCTCGCTCCGGTAGTCCAGCCGTCCCACCGGGAAGACGCGCCCCGGCGCATCCGCCGTGAGGTCCGCCACCGTGCGGCGGCCGCGCATGTCGCGCGCCGCGACCAGCACGTCGACGGGCTTGTGCAGGAGGATCGTGTGCGCGACCGCCGCCGGGCGCACCGGCGCGCCGTCGAGCCGCACCTCGTCCGCGGCCGGGTCCACGCGCGCCCCGGGACCGTTCGGCGGCGCGCCGTTCACGAGGATGCGCCCCGAGCGGATGAGCTCGTCGCAGCGCCTGCGCGACCCGACCCCGGCCTGCGCGAGGAACCTATTGAGGCGCAGCGGCTCCGCCATCCTCGTCCGACTCCTCCCCGGAGCGGGGCTCGTCCTCGTCGGCGAGCGCGTCCTCCTCCTGCCAGCGGCTGGCCACCACCTGGGCCGCCACCAGCTCGGGCGAGGGGTTCTGCGCCTCCACCTCCTCCTCGTCGGCGGGATGCGTCCGCGTGTCCCCGGCCAGGAGCGCGGCGAGCTCGTCCGTGCGCGGGAGGTCCGTGAGCGCGTGCAGGCCGAAGTGCGCCAGGAACTCGCGCGTCGTGCCGTACAGCAGCGGACGACCCGGCGCCTCCGCGCGCCCCGCGATGCGCACCAGGTTCCGCTCCATGAGGTGGCGGATCACGCCGTCGGACGCGCTGACGCCGCGGATGGCGTCCACCTCCGCGCGTGTGACCGGCTGCTTGAACGCCACGATCGCCAGCGTCTCCAGCGCCGCCCGCGACAGCTTCGACGCGGTCTTCTCCTTGTGCAGCCGCCCCAGCAGGTCCGCGTGCTCCGGCGTGGTCACGAGCTGGAACCCGCCCGCGATCGGCACGACGCGGAACGACCGGCGGTGCTCGCCGTAGAAGACGTTGAGCCGGTCGATCGCCTCCAGCACCTCGCCCTTGCGCACGCCCAGGAGCTGCGCGAGGCGCATGGGCGTCAGCGGCTCCTCGCACGAGAACAGCAGCGCCTCCAGCGAGGACTCCAGCGGGGACGCCTCCGCCCCGGTCGCGGGCTCGTCCGCTCCGCCGCCCTCGCCGACCTCCGTCGCGACGACCTCCCCCGTACCCTCCGCCGGGTCGGTCCCGTCCTCCGCGGTCACGTCCCGGGCCTCCTCGGTGTCCATGTCAGGTCGCATCGGCGCTCACATCCTCCCTCGCCCGTTGGATCCAGATCTCGCCGAAGCTCTCGGCCTGCCGCGCCACGATCTCCCGCAGCCGCACCAGCTCCAGCAGCGCGAGGAACGTGGCGATGAGGAGCGGCCGGCTCCGGCGCCCCTCGAAGATGCGCTCGAACGGGACGCCGTCCTCGAACCGGTCCAGCTCGGTGCGGATCACGTCGATCTGGTCGTCCACCGAGTACGTGGGCGCCTGCATCTCGATGGGCAGGTCCTTCGTCTGCGCGTCCAGGATGGACTTGAACGCGCGCATCAGGTCCAGCAGCGACACGCCCAGCTCGTCGTCCCCGTCCGCCGGCGGATCCCACACCGCCGCCGCGCGATGGAAGATGCCGCGCCACTCCTCCTCGCGCCGGGACAGATCCTCGGCCACGCGCTTGAACTCGCGGTACTCCAGGAGCCGCCGCGCCAGTTCCGCGCGCGGGTCGACGGCCTCCTCCTCCTCCTCGTCCGTCTCGCGCGGGATCAGCATCCTCGCCTTGATCCGCATCAGCTCCGCGGCCATGACCAGGTACTCGCCGGCCCGATCCAGATCGAGGTCGTCCAGGTCGCCGAGCGTGGCGAGGTACTGGTCCGTGATCCGCGCGATGGGGATGTCCGTGATGTCGACCTGCTCCTCCTTGATGAGGAAGAGCAGCAGGTCCAGCGGACCCTCGAACGAGTCCAGGTGCACGCGCGGGCCGGTGCCCTCCACCGGCGCCGGCGCGGCGGCGTTCGCCGCCTCGGCCGGCACGGGATCGGCCGGGGCGCCGTCCCCTCCATGCAGGTGCACCGTGGCGGCCGGCTCGGGGCCACGCCGCTCGTCGCGTTCGTTCATCGGGTCGGACTCCCGAGACGGGTTCGGGGAAGGCTGGTTCGGGCGCCTCGGGGCATCTTAGCCGTTCCCCCCGCGCCCGTCTCGCCGGATCCGCCCCCGCGGGTGGAAAGTCCGGTGCACCTCGGCCAGATAGGCGGTGTCCACCTTCGTGTAGATCTGCGTGGTCGCGAGGTCCGCGTGCCCGAGCAGCTCCTGCACCACCCGCAGGTCCGCCCCGCCCTCGAGCAGGTGCGTGGCGAAGGAGTGCCGCAGCGCGTGCGGTGACACCTTGCGAGACACGCCGGCCGCCCTCGCGTGCCGCTTGAGGATGAGCCAGAACCCCGCCCGCGTGAGGCGCCGCCCCCGCAGGTTCACGAACAGGGGTCCGGCGGGCGTGCGCACGAGCCGCGGCCGCCCGCGCTCGAGCCACTCGCGGACGGCCCGGCGGGCCTGTCCGCCGACCGGCACCCAGCGCTCCACGCCGCCCTTGCCGCGCACCCGCAGGAATCCCGGATCCTCCTCCAGGTCCGCGAGGTCCACGCCCACGGTCTCCGACGCGCGCAGTCCCGTCCCGTAGGCGAACTCCAGGAGCGCGCGGTCGCGCAGCGCCGCCGGCTCGTCGCCGCGCGGGGCGGCCAGCAGCCGCTCCATCTCCGGGATCGTCAGGGCGCCGGGCAGCCGCCGCGGCCGCCGCGGGCCGGACACCTCGCGTCCCGGGTCGGTCGGACAGATCCCGCGCTCGTGCGCGAACCGGTGCACGCCGCGCACCGCCGCGAGCCGGCGACCCACCGTGGCCGGACTGGCGCCGCGGTCGCGCTCCCCGCGCAGGAAGTCCGTGATGTGCTCCCGGCGCGCCGCCTCCAGCGCCGTCACCCCGGCCTTCGCCAGGCTGCGCTCGTAGGCGGCGAGGTCCCGCCGGTACGCCGCGCACGTGTTGCGCGACAGCCCGCGCTCCGCGGCGATCCCGTCCAGGAACCGCGCCACGACCTCGCCCACCGTCACGATCCCGCCTCCCACGGCAGCGCGCGCTGCCCCGCCTCCAGGGCCAGCAGCGCCCGCTTCGCCGCCGCGCCGCACGCGTAGCCCCCGAGGCCCTCGCCCGCCACCACCCGATGGCACGGCACCACGACCGGCCAGGGGTTCCGCCCCAGCGCCGTGCCGACCGCGCGCACGGCGTGCGGCCGCCCGATCGCGCCGGCCACGTCCGCGTACCGCCGGAGCCCGCCGTGCGGGATCGCGCGCACCGCCGCGTACACGTCGCGCTGGAACGGCGTGACCGCGCGGAGGTCGAGCGGCCCGTCCCACACCAGCCGGCCGCCGGCCAGGTACGCCTCGAGCGCGGCGGCGAGCGCCCGCAGCGCGTCGTCCGGCGCGCCGATCTCCACGCCCGGGACGGGGCGGGCCCCCTCCTGCGTCCCGTCCTCGGCCACCGCCCCCACCGTCGTGGCGCACAGTCCGCCGGGCGAACCCCAGGCGTGCACCACCAGTCCGGCGCCCGCGGCGCGCACGTGTCCCAGGATCACGAGTCCTCCGCGCCGCCGAGATGCGTCCAGACCGCGAGCGCGATCTCGCGGCCCACCCCGGGAACCGCCGCGATCTCGTCCAGGCCCGCCGCGCGGATGCCCGCCACGGACCCGAACCGCGTCAGCAGCAGGCGCCGCCGCGCCGGCCCGACGCCGGGGACGTCGTCCAGCGCGCTCGACGCGATCCGCGCGCCGCGCCGCCGCCGGTGCGCGCGCAGGGCGAAGCGGTGCGCCTCGTCCCGCACGCGCTGCAGGAGCTGCCGCGCCCCCGACGCGGGCGGCAGCCGCAGCGGCTCGGCCCGGTCCGGGAAGTACACGAGCTCCTCCCGCTTCGCCAACGACACGATCGGCACGGACGTGAGCCCCTCCTCGCGGGCGGCGCGGACCGCGGCCGCGAGCTGGGTGATCCCGCCGTCGATCAGCACGAGGTCCGGCCCCGTCCCGCCCGCCGCCACGCGCCGCGCGCGCCGGCGGACCGCCTCCGCGATCGCGCGCGGGTCGTCGCGGCGGGGCGCCTCGCGGATGCGGAACGTGCGGTACTCCGCCTTCGCCGGCGCGCCGTCGACGAACACGACCATCGACGCGTACGTGTCGCGGCCGTGGATGGTGGAGATGTCGAAGCCCTCGATGCGCCGCGGGTCCCGCGCGAGACCGAGTTCCCGCGCCACCGCCGCCATGTCGGCCTCCGCCTTCGCCGCGGGGATCGTGCCCTCCGTCGCCCCGGACAGGGCCACCCGCGCGTTCTCCTCCGCCATCTCCAGCAGCCGCCGCCCGTCGCCGCGCCGCGGCACGCGCACCCGCACCCGCCGTCCGCCGCGCTCGCCGAGCCACGCGGCCAGCAGCTCCGCCTCCGCCGGCTCGGAGGGCACGAGCACCTCCGGCGGGACCGCCTCCCGGCCGTGGTAGAAGCCCAGCAGCAACGCGCGCAGGAGCCCGCTCTCCGGCTCCAGCGGCGTGCACGAGATCTCCAGCCGGTCCCGGCCGAGCACGCGCCCGCCGCGCACCTCCAGCAGCACGCCCACCGCCTGCCGCGACAGGCGCGCGAACCCCAGCACGTCCGCGTCGCCGCGGCCTTCCACGGTCACGTGCTGGCGCTCCACGGTGGCGCGCAGGGAGAAGAGCCGGTCGCGAAGCCGCGCGGCCTCCTCGAAGCGCAGCTCCCGCGCCGCGCGGTTCATCTCCTTCTCCACGGAGGCCACCACGTCGCCCTTCTTCCCCTCCAGGAAGAGCTCCACCTCGTCCACGATCCGGCGGTACTCCGCCGGGTCCACGTCGCCCCGGCACGGCCCCACGCAGCGTCCGAGGAACCAGTCCAGGCAGCCGCGCTCGGCCATTCCGGGGGTCAGCTTGAGGGAGCACGTCGGCAGCGGGAACAGCGTGCCGAGGATCCGGAGCGTGCGCCGCATCGCGCCGACGTCCGTGTACGGGCCGAAGTACCGCGCGCCGTCGTCCGCGACCGTCCGCACCGGGATCACGCGCGGGAACGTCTCGTTGCGCGTGACCTTGAGGTACGGGTACCGCTTGTCGTCGCGGTACACGACGTTGTAGCGCGGGCGGTGCTGCTTGATCAGGTTGTACTCGAGGAGCAGCGCCTCCATCTCCGAGCGCGTCACCAGGATGTCGATCTCGTGCGCGTGCTCCACGATGCGCGCGGTCTTCGGCGCGAGCTCCGCGGGCGGCGCGAAGTAGCTCCGCACGCGCGCGCGCAGGGACGCCGCCTTCCCCACGTAGATCGGGCGCTTGCTGCCGTCCAGGAACAGGTACACGCCGGGCGCGTCGGGCAGGCTCCGCGCCTTCGCCAGCAGCCGCTCCCGCCGGCGGGACCGGCTCTCGCCCCGGCTCATCCGCGCCGCCTCCGCGCCAGCGCCTCCAGGATCTCCCGCATCTCCGCGTGCCCGAGCGCGCGGTACGCGAGCAGCAGCGCGGCGAGGCCCGCCGCGATCTCCGCGCCGACCCGCGCGAGCCGCGCCGGGAGGCTCCCGCCGCCGGCGTCCCCGAGCAGGAGGACCGCCCCGGCGCATGCCGCCGTCATCGCCGCCGTGGCCAGCGAGACGCGGACGGCGGATCCCGCGAGGTCCCGGAACGGCAGGCGCCCCACCTTCGCCGAGAGCGGCGGGATCAGGAGGGCCACGTTGATCCACCCGGCGAGGGACGTGGCCAGCGCCAGCCCCTTGAGACCCAGCGGCCCCATGAGCGCCAGGTTCAACGCGATGTTCGCGAGCATCGAGATCGCTCCCACCTTCACCGGGGTGCGCGTGTCCTGCACCGAGTAGAACGCCTGCGCCAGGCCGCGGGAGATCCCGTACGCGGGCAGGCCCAGGCTGTAGAACGCGAGCGCCGCGGCGGTCATGGGCGTGGACCGCGCCGCGGTGAACTCCCCGTACTGGAACAGCAGCGACACGATCGGCTCCGCCAGGATCACGAGCGCCGCGGCCGCCGGGACCAGCAACGTCATGAGCAGCCGCACCGTGTGCGCCAGCGTGTCCAGCAGCGCGCCCGAGTCCCGGACCGCCGCCCGGCGCGACAGCGCCGGCAGGGACGCCGTGGCCACCGCCACGCCGATCACGCCGAGCGGCAGCAGGGACACGCGGTTCCCGAGCCGGAGCGCCGTCAACGATCCCTCCTCGAGCCGCAGCGCGAGCAGCGTGTCCACGAACAGGTTCAGCTGCGTGACGCCCAGCGCCACGAGCCCGGGAAGCATCAGCGACGCGGTGCGCCGCACGTCCGGGTCGGACGGCACCCACGCCGCGCCGTTCGGGAGTCCCAGCCGCCGCATCCGCGGCATCTGCACCAGCCAGGCGGCCGCCCCGCCCACGAGCCCGCCGATCGAGAACGCCGTCAGCCGCTGCTCGGGCGTCGGGAAGAGCGGCGCCAGCGCCGCGCCCGCGAGGAAGAACACGTTCAGCAGGATCGGCGCGAGCGCCGGCACCGCGAAGTGTCCCCGCGCGTTCAGGGCCGCGGCCGACAGGGACGCGAACGCGGCGAACGGGAGCGACGGGAACAGCACCCGCAGCAGGAACACCGCGAACGAGAACCCGTCCGGATCCGAGCGCCAGCCGTGCGCGTAGATCGTGACGAGCGGGCCGGCGAACAGCATCCCCGCCGCGGTCAGCGGCAGGACGACCGCCGCCAGCCCGCCGGCCGCCCGGCGCAGGAAGTTCGCCGCCGCCTCGTCCCCGCGGCGCTCCCGCACCTCCGTGAACACCGGAACGAACGCCGGGTTGAGGTTGCCCTCCCCCACGATGCGCCGGAAGAAGTTCGGGATGAGGAAGGCCAGGTTGAAGACGTCGGCCAGGAAACCCGTCCCGAACAGGACGGCGAAGGCCGTGTCCCGGGCCAGCCCGAAGACCCGCGAGAGCATGGTGGCCGCGCCCACGCGGGCGGCCGAGCGCGTGACCGAAGCGGTGGACGGCCCTTCGCGCTCCCCGGTGTCCGCCATCGCCCCTCCCGGCCCCGGCGGAGGATTCCACCGGGCGCCGGCCCCGTCAATCCGCCCGGCTTGACCCCGCCGCGTCCCCCCCGTATGCTGCCCCGTCTTTCGCCGGAATCCGGAGAACCGCCAAGGGGGCGCCAGGAACATGCCGCAGCACAAGTCCAACGAGAAGCGGATGCGGAAGAGCAAGAAGGAGAACGCTCGCAACCGCGCCGTGAAGAGCACGCTGAAGACGGTCACGAAGAAGCTGCACGTCGCGCCGGCCGCGGACGCGGAGGCCGCCTACCGCGACGCCTCGTCCGAGCTGGATCGCGCCGCGAAGAAGGGCATCATCCCGAAGCGCCGCGCGGACCGGAAGAAGAGCCGCCTGGCGAAGCAGCGCAACAAGAAGGCCGCCGCGGCCTAGCCCCGCGCGGCGCCCCCGCGAAGGGCCGCGCGCACGCGCGCGGCCACTTCCGCGGCCAGGGCCTCCTCCTCCGCGGACAGCGCTCCGGACCCTCCGTCCGTCCCGTCCCCGCCCGCCGCGCCGAGCTCGCAGCCGGCCAGACCCTCGCGCACGCCGTAACGCGCGCGCGCGGCGATCAACTCCGCCACCGCCTCGCGCGGCAACGCGCTCGGCCCGCCGAGCAGCCGCGCCACGAGGAGGATGCGCGCGGCCTGCTCCACCGTCTCCATCCGGCCGTGCGCGGCGTCCAGGTCCTCGCCCACCGCCACGACGCCGTGGTTCTCCAGGAGGTACGCGTCGTGGCCGGGAATCAGCGCGTCCAGCGAGCGCGGCAGCTCCGGCGTCCCCGGCGTGGCGTACGGCGCGATGGGCACGCGCCCGAGCCCCACGATGATCTCGGGCAGCACGCACTCCTTCAGCGCGACGCCCGCCGCCGCGAACCCCGTGGCCACCGGCGGGTGCGCGTGCACCACGGCGTTCACGTCCGGACGCAGCTCGTAGATGCGCAGGTGCATCGCCAGCTCCGACGACGCGCGCCCGCGCCCCGCCGGCTTGCCCGCGCGATCCACGGTCACGAGGCTGTCCACGGTCACGTCGCCCTTGCGGACGCCGGCCGGCGTGACCACGAGGTTGCCGTCGGGCAGCCGCGCCGAGACGTTCCCGTCCCGGCCGCCCACGTACTGCCGGCGGTCCAGCTCCCGGCACACCTTCACCACCGCCTGCCGGATCGCGAACGCCGGCGTCATGCCGCGCTCCTCTCCACGTGGTCCACCACGCCCACGATCACCGTGCGGATGGGCGGATCGTCGAGTCCGAGCACCATCCCCGCGCTGCCGCCCTCGTCCACGACGAGCACGTGCTCCCCCGCGCCCGTGTCCGCCGCGTCCACCGCGAGGTACGCCTCCCCCGCGGGCCGGCCGTCGACGTCCACGGGCCGCACCAGCAGGATCCGCAGCGCGTGCAGGGACGGGTCCTTCGCCGTCGCCCACACCCGGCCGATCACGCGACCGAGCTTCACGGCGCGTCCACCTCCGCGCCGTCCACGATCCCGAGGATGGCCGCGTCCACCGGGGCGAACTTCCCGGGGAAGGCCTTCGCGGCCTCGCGCGCGCGCACGAAGAACACGCGGTCCCCCGTGCGGGCCGAGACCGCATCGGCCGCCACCAGCGGCGCGCCCGACGCCTCGCCCGTCTCCGTCTCCGGCTGGATCACGAGGAACCGCATCCCGTGCAGCGTGTCGTCCTTGACGGTGCACCACACGGTGCCGATCACGCGCGCGAGGTTCACTCGCGATCCTCCGCGCCCGGCACGTGCCGCCACTCGGGCCGCTCGCGCAGCCCGGCCGCGACGCGTGCCGCGAGCCCGGCGTGCGGCCCGGCCAGGATCTCGGTGCGCAGGTGGAAGCCGCGGGCCGCCGCCAGGGACTCCGCCGCGTCCGCGGCCGCCTGCACCGCGGCCACGTCCCCCGCCATCGTGAAGTAGCCCTTCCCGCCGATCCCGCGTCCGGTGGCCACCTCGAGGAGCCGGACCGATGCGGCCTTCGCCGCGGCGTCCGCGCCCGCGATCGCCGCGGCCACCGACATCGTCTCGACGACGCCCAGCGCGTCGCCGGCCGCCACCGCATGCGGCCCGCGTCCCGCGAGCGCCGGCGCCACCGCCGGATGCACGCGGGCCAGCAGCAGCTCGTCCACGAGGTGATCCTCCGCGGCGCGGCGGCCCGCCGCCAGCGACGCCTCCACCGCGGCCACGTCCCCCGCGAACGCCACGAGGAACTTCCCCGGCGACACCGCGCAGGCCTCCAGCAGGATCACGTCGGCGGCCTTCGCGATCTCGTCCGCGGCGCGCACGCCCGCCGCGATCGAGCTGGTCTCCAGCAGCGCGAGCGCCGCGGGCGCGTTCATGCCGACCGCCGCAGCGTCAGGGTGCGGCCGGCCGCGGTCACGACCGCCGCGAACGGCGCGAGCACCCGCGCGCCGTCGGGTGCCGCGGCCACCGGCTCGCCCGCCCAGACGCGGTCGCCTGCGCGGCGCAGCGCGCGCAGCGGGCCGGTCCCGAGTTCGAACCGCACGCGCCGCACGTCCGCGGTGGCGTCACGGCGCACGACCGGATCCGCGCCCAGTCCCAGCCGCCGGCGCATCGCATCCCGCGGGATCAACCGGATGCGCCGCGATCCGCCGGCGGGAGCGCCCCCGGCGCGCGCCCGCTCCGCGACGAGCGACGCGATCCGGCCCACGCCGAGTCCCGCCGGGCACACGGTCTCGCACACGCGGCATCCCGAGCACGCCGCGATCCCGGGCAGGACCGGCATGCCGGCGGCGCCGGGCGCGCGCAGGGCGTCCAGCACGCGCGCCGGCCGCGCCTCCCCGGCCGGGCACGCGGCGTCGCAGAGCCCGCAGCGCGCGCAGGCGGAGTCCGCCCGGCGCAGCAGCGCCTCGAGCGGCATCGCGTCGTTCCGCACGAGCGCGTGGCCCTCGCCGAGCAGCACGAGCGCCCCGTCGGCCGCGGTCACGCCGCGCGACGACCCCGTCCGCCGGAGCCGGCCGTGCCGCACCACGTACGGCACCGCGCCCCCGCGCGCGCCGCCGGCCAGGCGCACGAGCGCGGCCACCGGCGTGCCCAGCGGCACGCGGAGCGTGGCCGGGGCGCGGACGCGACCCGTCACCGTGATCCAGCAGCCCAGATCCGGCCGCCCGCGCGCGGCCGCCGCCGCGCCGGCCGCCTCCGCCGCCGGCACGATCGCGAAATCCCCGGGCGCCGCGCCGTCGAACCGCGCGTGGCCGGCGAGCCACCGCGCCAGGATGCGCGGCTCCCCCAGCGGGTGCAGCCGGGGAACGTCCACGCGTCGCGCCTCGTCGCCCCCCGCGACGCGCGCCGCATCCTCGGGCAGCGCCACGAACGCCGCCGCGCCCGCCGCCCGCGCGAGCAGCGCCGCCCCGGTGAACACGTCCGCCGCCCGCTCCGCGACCAGCGCCGCCGCGGACGCCTGGCCCGGGAAACCGTCGAGCGCGTCGACCACGAGGAAGCGCGCCCGGGCCGGCGGCGCGGGCAGGCCGCCCCAGGCCAGGATGCCGGCGAGCGCCGCGCTCGAGTCGGACCCGGTCATGTCAGACGATGCGGAACGCGTCGATGAGCGAGCACCGCCGCCGGCGCGTGAAGCTCCGCGCGGTGGTCATGCCCTCGCCGGTGGGGCTGGCGATCGTGAAGCTCGTCCAGCCCTCGCCGCCGTGGCCGAGCCCGTTGAAGTTCGGGCCGTTCTTCACGAAGATCGAGCAGTCGCACACGCGCGCCATCCGCGACAGCTTGTCCACGTTGCGCGAGTACATCGACGCCGTGTGGAAGCAGCCTCCTTCCACCTCGCGCGCGAAGTCGATGGCGGCATCCACGTCCGGCACGCGGCACACGCCGAGCACGGGCATCATCAGTTCGGTCCAGAGGAACGGGTGGGCGTCGTCCACCTCCGCCACCAGGAGGCGCACGTCCTTCGGCCCCGGGACGCCCGCCGCCTCGAGGATCACGCCCGCGTCGCGGCCGATCAGTTCCCGGTTCGGCACGCCCCGTCGCCGCGGCCCGTGGTCCTCCGCGAGCACGACCCGCTGCACGGCCGACAGCTCCGCGCCGCGCAGCACGTACGCGCCTTCCGCCGCCAGCAGCCGCAGGAGCTCCCCGGCCACCCGGTCCACGCAGAGGACTTCCTTCTCGTCCGTGCAGATGATGTTGTTGTCCAGCGACGCCCCCGCGTGGATCCCGCGCGCGGCCCGCTCCAGGTCCGCGGTGCCGTCCACGACCACCGGCGGGTTGCCGGGCCCGGCCGTGATGGCGCGCTTGCCCACGCTCATCGCCTCCTTCACGACGCCGCCGCCGCCCGTCACGACGAGGAGCCGCACCTGCGGGTGCCGCATCAACGCCTGGGTGGCCTCGATGGACGGCTGCGCGATCGTGACGAAGACGTTGGCCGGACCGCCCGCCGCGCGCGCCGCCGCCTCCAGCAGCGTCACGGCGCGCAGCGACGTCCCGCGCGCGCCGGGATGCGGGGCGAACACGGTGGCGTTGCCGCCCGCGAGCATGCCGATGCCGTTGTTGATGACCGTCTCGGACGGATTCGTGGACGGCGTCACGGACAGGATCACCCCGTACGGCGCCAGCTCCTCGAGCATGAGGCCGTGGTCGCCGGAGCGCGCGAAGGGCGCGAGGATCTCCGTGCCCGGCGTGCGGTTCGCCACCAGCAGGTTCTTCAGGACCTTGTCGTCCACGCGGCCCATGCCGGTCTCGCGGACCGCCATTTCCGACAGCTCGCGCGCGTGCTCCCGCACGGTGCGCCGGATGGCGTCGATCATGGCGTCGCGCACGGCCAGCGGCGTGTCGCACAGGTCCAGGAACGCCGCGCGCGCCGCGGCCACCGCCTCGTCCGGAGTGTCGAACACGGGCCCGCCGGAGCGCGCGACCGCCGCGGCCGCGGGAGGCGGCGCCGCCGGCCGCGCCGCGGGGGACCGGTCCTCCTCCGCGAGCCGCGCGAGCACGCGCTCCACGATGGCGTCGATGCGCTTCCCGTCGATCGCCATGGCGCTCCTTCCGGGCATCCGATCCGCCCCGGCAGCGGGGACGGGGTCCTAGGCGGGGCCGGCGGAGCGCGCCTTGTCGTACCGCACGTGCCCGCCGGTCTCCACGGTGTCCACGATGCCCACGATGACGGCATCCACCGGCCGGTCCTTCGTCATCTGCGTGAGCCGCGCGGAGCTGCCGGCCGACGTGAGCACGATCTCTCCCGGTCCGGCGCCCACGACGTCCACGGCGACGGTGAACGCGCCCGTGGGCTTCAGGTCCAGCCCGACGGTCTCCACGACCTGGAGCTTGAAGCCCGTCAGCCGCTCCTCCTTGCGGGTGGCGACGACGGTGCCCACGACCCGGCCGAGCGTCATGCGCGCTCCTCCCGCCTCGCGGCGGCTCAGGCGTCGGCGGTCTGCGTGTCGGCGACCGGGAGGATCTTGTCGACGTTCGCGTGGGGCCGCGGGATCACGTGCACCGTGACCAGCTCGCCCACCTTGTTCGCCGCGGCGGAGCCGGCGTCCGTGGCGGCCTTCACCGCGGCCACGTCGCCGCGCACGATGGCGGTCACGTAGCCGCCGCCGATCTTCTCGTAGCCCACGAG
>CAYYFX010000033.1:0-37644 GCA_964471155.1 uncultured Gemmatimonadota bacterium
CCGCGGACAGGTCCGCCTGCTCCGGGCTCATGTACTCGGGCGTGCCGAGCAGCGCGCCGCGGTGGGTGACCATCGTGCGGTCGGTGAGCCGCGCGCCCGCCGCCTTGGCCACGCCGAAGTCGATGATCTTCGGGACCGCGTCCGCGCCCTCGCCGGTCACCAGGATGTTCGACGGCTTGAGGTCGCGGTGGATCACCGCCTTCTGGTGCGCGTGCTGCACGCCGGCGCAGATCCGGATGACGAGATCCAGGCGCTGCCCCACGGTCAGGCGGTGGCGGTCGCAGTGGGCGGTGAGCGGGCGGCCGTGCACGTACTCCATCGCGAAGAAGGGATGGCCCTCCGGCGTGGTCCCGGCGTCGTACACCTTCGCGATGCAGTGGTGGTCCATCAGCGCCAGCGCCTGCCGCTCCGCCTCGAACCGGGCGACGGCCTCGGGCGAGTCGAGGCCGGCGCGAAGCAGCTTGAGCGCCACCTCGCGGCGCACCGGCCGCGCCTGCCGCGCCCGCCACACGGATCCCATGCCGCCCTCGCCGATCCGTTCGATGAGCTCATAGGGGCCCACGACGAGACCCGGCGCGGCGGGCCCGGGCCGGGCGTGCGGCGGGCGCGGGGCGGCGGTCCCGGCCGTGTGCAGGAGGTCCTCCACCTCGGCCCGCAGGGAGTCGTCCCCGCCGCACTCCGCCTCCAGGAACGCCTGCCGGTCCGCCCCGGCGAGCGACCCGGCCCGGGCGAACAGCCGCTTCAGCCGGCGGTAGCGTTCCTCGTCCACGGGGCCTCCCGGGGCAGGGGTCGGGCGAATCGGCGAATCCTACCGTCAGCGCCCTTCCGGCGTCGCGGACCCCTTGACGAGAGCTTTCAGAGTGATATCATATCGATGCCACCCTGGACCCTGGACCGGAGGAGCCCCGTGACCCGCGAGACCGTGAGCAAGCCCGCATCGGGCGGCGTGATGCTGCTTCTCGTGATCGTCCTGTTCTTCTTCTCGCTGTTCGTGCTGGTCAGCGGGGCGCGGCAGGACGCCGCGGCACCCGCGATCGCGGGGGCGGCGGGGATGCTGGTCGCGCTCTTCCTGTCCGCGGGGCTGTTCATCGTGCAGCCGAACCAGGCGGCGGTGCTGGTCTTCTTCGGGCGGTACGTGGGATCCGTGAAGGGGAACGGCTTCTTCTGGGTGAATCCGTTCACCGTCCGCAAGCCCATCTCCCTGCGGGCGCGCAACCTGAACGGGCAGAAGCTCAAGGTGAACGACCGCGCGGGCAACCCCATCGAGATCGCCGCGGTGGTGGTATGGCAGGTGGAGAACACCGCGCAGGCCCGGTTCGATGTGGACGACTACGAGGGCTACGTGACCACGCAGAGCGAGTCCGCGGTGCGACACCTCGCCACCTCGTACCGGTACGACGCTCCGGACGACTCGAACGAACCGTCCCTGCGCGGCGCGATCGACGTGGTGTCCGCGCAGCTCGAGCGCGAGCTCGGCGAGCGGCTGTCCCGTGCCGGCGTGCACGTGATCGAGGCGCGCCTCTCGCACCTCGCCTACGCGCCGGAGATCGCGGGCGCGATGCTGCAGCGCCAGCAGGCGGACGCCATCATCGCGGCCCGCGCCAAGATCGTGGAGGGCGCGGTCTCCATGGTGGACGACGCGCTCAAGCGCCTCTCCGACGCGAAGGTCGTGGAGCTGGACGACGAGCGGAAGGCGCACATGGTGTCGAACCTGCTCGTCGTGCTCTGCGGACACGCGGACGCGCAGCCCGTGGTGAACGCGGGAACGCTGTACTAGCCGGCCGGCGGGGCGGGCGCCGGTCCGCCCCGCCGTTCCCATCCCCGACCCGGAGGCGGCGCCGTGGCCGCGCGCAAGTCGTTCCTGCTTCGCATCCGCCCCGAGTTGTGGGAGGAGATCAGCCGCTGGGCGGCCGACGATCTGCGCAGCGTGAACGCCCACATCGAGTACCTGCTCCGCGATGCCGTGCGCCGCCGCCGCGGGAAGCGGGCGGCCGGACCGGCGGAGGGCGACGAACGCGATGGAAGCGGGGCGGATCCGACCTGACGCGTCGTCCGTGCCGCCGCCGCTCCCGGAAACGGCGCCGGACCGGATGGTGGCGGGCTAGAGGTCCTCGCAGGGATTCTCGAGCGTGGACAGGTTCGCGACGCAGGTGCGCCCGCCCACCGGGAACGCCACGCCGCCGCTCCCGTCGAAGAACACATCCACCGGGAAGCTCGGCGAGGAGCCGCCGAAGCCGAACCCGCCGGCCCCGCCCTGGAACCCGCCGATCTCGTAGGACCCCGATGGCCAGTCCGCGAACTTGGGGATCAGGCCGTCGTCGAACGCGTACCGCAGCCGGACATCCTCCACCAGGACGAGCGGTGCGGAGCGGTCCTCGAAGCGCCAGGTGCCTTCCATGTACACTTGGCCGCCGGCCGCGCGGGTGCCGTCCAGTTCGTACAGCAGCGGACCCACCGGCGTGGTGACGGCGAGGATGATGCCGCCCTCCTCCGAAGGGAGCTGCACGGATACGCCGCGCGGGGAGTTGCCGACCATCGGCAGCAGGACCTCGAACACGAGCCCCGGCGAGGTCTCGAGGAACGTGATCACGACGCGGCCGTCCACGGCGGGGTCGGTGTTCCACGTGAGCTGGAAGCCGGAGCAGTCCGAGACGTAGTTCTCGAAGGTGATGCCGAACGTGGCCGGATCGCCGTCGCCCAGGTTGTCGGTGATGGTGGCCCGGCCCGTTCCCAGGCATCCCGGCACGAGCACCGGGAGGTTCGCGCCGCTCTCGTACAGGTCCAGGGCCTGTTCCGCGAACCGGTTGATGACCCGGTACATCTGCGCCGAGACGACGGCCGAGCCGAACAGCACCTCGCCGTCGAGCACGCCGGTGTCCGGACCGGCCGGATCCCCGCGCTGGTCCTCGCAGCCCGCGGTGGCAAGCGCGAAGGCCGGAACGGCGGCGGCGGCGAAGCGGAGCAGGCGGGGGCGGTTTCGCGGCGACACGGGCGTACCTCGGGGGTCGCGGGATCTCCGGGAGGATCGAAGCCCCACACACTTAGCAAAAGAGGTCCGGGGTGTCCAGGGTCGCCACTCCGGAAGGGCCGGGAACCGCCCGGCCGGGGTGCCGGCAGGCGTCCCCGCGCCCCGCCGGCGCGGTAGACTGCGGGTCGGACGGAGCGCGGAAGGGGGCTCGCAGGGGCTCGGAAAGGGGCTCGAAAGGGGGGCGGCGATGGCGATCCTCAAGGTGGCCCGGCTGGGGCACCCGGTCCTGCTGCGCCGGGCCGACCCGGTGCATCCGGAGGCCGTGGCGCACCCCGGACTGCAGCAGTTGATCGACGACATGCTCGAGACCATGCGGGACGAGCACGGGGTGGGGCTTGCGGCGCCCCAGATCCATCGCTCGATCCGCCTCTTCGTCATGGACCCCGGCGGGGGGCTCGGTCCGGATGACGAGGGGGCCGGTCCCCGGGTGCTCGTGAATCCCGAGCTCTCGTTCCCGGACGAGGACCGGATCGCGCTGTGGGAGGGGTGCCTCTCCATCCCCGGGATCCGGGGCGAGACGGAACGGCACGCGCGGGTCGACGCCACCTACCTGGACCGGAAGGGGCGCCGCGTGCAGACCACGTTCCGGGGCCTGCCGGCGGCGATCGTGCAGCACGAGACGGACCACCTGGACGGGATCCTCTTCCTGCGGCGGATGCCGGATCTCTCCCGCCTGGCGTTCGAGGATCAGCTGTCCCGGTTCCGGGCGAGCGAGCGGGCCGGCGGCGGCGACGACGACGGCGACGACGGGGACGACACGACCGGGGACGACGCCGACGCGCGCGAGGGGCAGGTCATCTGATGTAGCCGAGCGCGCGCAGCTCCTCGCGGATCCGTTCGTCCGCGTCGGTGGCGATGGCCGCGCCCGGCGTCTCCTCGCGTTCCCCCCACGTCTCGACGTAGCGCACCGGGTGGGCCTCGCGCCACGCGGGATCGAGCAGTCCGCCCAGCACCACGCCCTCCTGGTCCCGCGCCGCCGGGACGCCGAGCAGGTGGGCGATGGTCGGCGCGAGGTCGACGGCCCGTGCGCCCTCGATGCGGCCGCGCGCGAACGGCGGGCCGGCCGCCAGCAGGAACCCGTCCATGCGGTGATCGCCGGAGTGCCCCTCGGGCTCGACGAACGCGGACACGGGCACATCCCCGCCCGGCGTCGTCACGCGCGTTCCCCGGATCGCGGGCGGGAACACCACCGCCAGCCAGGGTCCCTCGTCGTCCACGCCGACGGCGGTGCTGCGGAAGACCGGATCGCCGGCGTCCGTGCGCAACCCGTCCAGCCGCGCGCGCGCATCGGCCAGCGCCGCGTCGGGATCCCGCGCCACGCCGCCCGCGCGCAGCACACGGCGCGCGTCCACCGACGGCGGGACCGGATCGAACACCACGCTCGCCGCGGAATCCGCGCGGCCCGCGTCCGACGCGACTGCGAGCTCCAGCGCGGCGAGCAGCCGGTTCGTGCCGTACCAGCTCCCGCGCTCGTTGTTCGTGAGGAAGCCGTGGTCCGAGACGACGAGCACCGCGGACTCCGCGTCCACGCGCTCGAGCACGCGACCGAGGAGCTCGTCGGCGAAGTCGTAGTACCGGTCGATCACCGGGGCGAGCAATGCAAGCTCCGTGGAGTCGATCGCGCCGTACAGCAACGCCGCACGGTCCGCACCGAGGCGCGCGGCGACGCGGTGCTTCCAGAACAGGTGCTGCGTGTTGTCCGTGCCGCGGAAGTATGCCGCGAGAAGATCCGGCTGGCCGTCCGCCAGGGCCAGCTCGGCGCCGGCCAGCGTGACCAGGTCGTGACGCACCACGTCGTCCAGGATGGCGAGCGAGCGGTGCGACTGACCCCACTGCTCCGCCCGCCAGCCGGACAGCGACGCGGGATCCCCGGTGAACGTCGCCGGGTCGCGCAGGGGCGAGACCGCCGCGGCGGCGCGGGCCGAGTCGAACGCCGCCGTCAGCGCCGGCGGCCACACGCGATCCGGAAGCCCGTCGAAGTCCGCGCGATCCGAGATGATCGTGCCCGCCACCTCCTCCGCGGGCCAGGTGACGTACCAGTTCACGAACGCGACCGTGAAGTCCAGCGGCGCGGACAGGTTCCACAGCGCGGGCACGCGCCGGAGGTTGGAGGTCACCGGGATCCGTTCGCCCTCCCGTCGCACGACGAAGTCGAGGATCCCGTGCCGTTTCGGCAGGGCGCCGGTGACGACGGAGGTCCACACGACAGGGGACTTGGGCGGGCGGATCGAGCGCAGATCGCCCCGGATCCCGCGCCGCAGCAGCGCCGCGAGATTCGGCAGCCGCCCCGCGGCGATCGCCTCGTCCACGAGGACGTCGTCCAGCCCGTCGAGTGCGACCACGACGACCTTCACCCCGGTGGGAACGCGGGTGGCTTCCGCGATCGAGGCGCCGACGGTCTCGCCCGCCGGCTTCGCCGGAGCCCGGCCCGCCGCGAGGATCACCGCCGCGGCCACGAGGCCCACCCCGACCGGCAGCGAGACCGCCGCCACGGCGCGCGTCCGGCCCGGGATCCGCTCCGCGAGGCGGCCGAGGGCCGCCGCCGCGAGCACCGCGGGCGCGACCCCCGCCGCCACCAGCCCCGAGCCCACCGCGAAGGGCAGCAGCCGATGGCGCCACACCGCTCCCAGGAGGACGAGGTCGAAGGCGCAGAGCACCGCCGCGAGCGCGAGCAACCGGAGCGCCGTGCGGCCGGGGGCGCCCAGCGCGGTGCGACCGAGGAACGCGCCGGCGAGCGCGCCGGCCACGCCGTGCAACGCCACGTAGACGGCCCATCCGGTGCTGGCCACGTCGGCGCGGGCGAGCGTGGCCTCCGGGACACGGTTTCCCAGCACCCTGGCCAGCGCGGAGAGCACGTCGGCGAACAGGTGGAACGTGGGCGACCGCTCCATCACGGACAGGTACGCGCCGAGGACGACCCCGGCGAACAGGCCCTCCAGCGCGGCCACGGAGGCGCGGCGTTCGTGACGGGAGGCGGGCAGGATCAGCTCCCGGGCGCGCCGCGCAGCCGCGTGCGCCGGTGGGACGGACGGAACGGCTCGCCCTGCGCCCCCGGCAGGAGGACGGCGCGGAGGATCTCCGGCGAAAGGCGCGGGAAGCCGGGGCGGGCGGACAGCTCGGCGGCGAGCGCGGGGAGAAGCCGCTCCACCGCGTCGCGGCCGCGGCCCGTGGCCAGCACGGAGACGGGCAGTCGCCCGCCGAGCTCCGCGTGCGGGAGGAACGGCCACGCCATCCGCAGCCAGACCTCGGCGACGGCGCGGGCGTCCGTCACCTCGCCGCGCTTCTCCTCCAGCGGACGAACCAGGGCGCCCGGGTTCGCGAGCGCAAGCTCCACGGGGAACGCCCGGGTCTCGTCCGGGGTGAACGTGCCCGCGTTCAGGTCCTGCACGCGCGCGCACAGCGCCGCCATCCGCTCCTCCGAGAACGCCTCCAGCAGGACCCCGTCGTCGTGCACGGTGACGAGGCCGAGCGGGAAGGGGAGGACGTCCGCCTCGTCGTCCAGGCGGATCCACTCCGCGCGCCCGCGGCCGCGGCGGAACGCCCCGCGGAACAGCGGACTCGCCTCCAGCCGCTCCGCGAACGTGCCGGGCTCGGCCACGAACGACTGCGATTGGTGCCAGGCCACGGCATCCGGCTCGAGACGGAGGGCATCGCCGGGGGCGCGCCGCCGCATCCTTCCCTCCCTGTGGGTTGCCGCGAGGTGGCGCCGCGGCAACCCGGAGCCTAGGCGGGTGGCGCGAGCGCGGTCAATGATCGATCGCCACCCGATGCGCGTCCGCGAGGAACGCCGCGAGGAGATCCACCGCCGCCTGCACGTCCTTCTCGTGGCACATCTCCGTGACCGAGTGGACGTAGCGCGACGGGATGGAGATGCACCCCGAGGGCACGCCGCCGCCGGCCCGCTGGATGGCCGCGGTGTCCGTGCCGCCCTTGGTCAGCACCTCCATCTGGAACGGGATCTTCCGCTTCACCGCGCACGCCCGCAGCGCGTCCACGACGCGGGGGTCGCAGATCACGCTGGAGTCCATCACCTTGATGGCGGCTCCCCGGCCCAGGCTCGTGACCACGTCCGCACCCTCGCCGCCGGGCACGTCGTTGGCGAGCGTGACGTCCAGCGCGATGCCGAGATCGGGCCGCAGGTGCTCCGCCGCCACCTCGGCGCCGCGGATCCCCACCTCCTCCTGCACGGTGGCCACGGCCAGCACCTCCACGTCGTGCGCGCGGAGCTTGCGGACCGCCTCGATCATGACGAACACGCCGACCCGGTCGTCCAGCGCCTTCGTGCAGAACACGTCCCCCATGCGCAGGAAGTCCCGCTCCCGCGTCACCAGGTCCCCCACGGAGACGAGCTTCTGCACCTTCGCCTTCGGCAGGCCGAGGTCGATGAAGAAGGTCTCCAGCTTCGGCATCTTCGCGCGTTCCTCGTCCGACATGATGTGGAACGGCTTCGTGCCGACGACGCCGGGGACGTCCTCCTTGCCGTGGACGATGACGCGCTGCGTGGACAGGGTCTTCGGGTCGAAGCCGCCCAGCGTGGCGAAGCGCAGGAAGCCGCGGTCGTCGATGTGGGTGACGATCAGCCCGATCTCGTCCATGTGCGCGGACAGCATCACGCGCCGGGGCTTCCCGCCGCGCCGGGACCGGGCGCCGCGCGGGGAACGCGTGGCGATCACGCTGCCCATGCGATCCACCTCGACGCGATCGCACAGGGGTTCGAGCTCGCGCATCACGATGCGCCGGACGCGGTCCTCGCGGCTCGGCGGACCCGACGTCCCGCAGAGCTCGGTCAAGAGCTTCACGTTCATGGCTTCCCCCGGGGAGCGGGCCGGGACGATCCGACCCGTGTCGCGCCAGGGTATCCCCCCCTCGCGCGTCCGCCCAGGGGCCGAGGGACCGGTGGCGGGTCGGGACCTGCGGCCGGCCCGCCCCCGGGGGTCAGTTGGGGACTGGGAACCCGGCGGGGAGCCGCTCGTAGGTGGCCACCATGCCCGGCACGCGCCGCGCGACGGACTCGTCCAGCGCCTCCGCGATCACGTCGCCGTGCAGGTCCGCGGCGAGGTCCAGCCCGGAGAGCAGCAGCAGCGTGGGCACGACGTCCAACAGGGACGCGCCGTCGACGATGCCGCCGCGCGCCACGCCGGCGCCGGCGAGGACGAGCGCGCCCACGTCGCGGGTCTGGGCGCTCTCCTGCAATTCGGCGGCGCGCACGATCTCGTCCACCTTGCAGCGTCCGCCCTGGAACAGCAGCGTGTCGTCCAGGTGCTCGCCCGCGGAGGGATCGATCGTCACGACCACGTTCCCCCAGTCGTCCAGCCGCGCCTCGAAGGGTCGCTGCTCGTTCTCGGAGAGCCGGGCGGTCTCGAAGAGGCGGCGCACGCGCTCCCGGATGTTCTCGTTGCCGGGGCGCGGGCGGAGGTAGGTGCGCGCGCCGAGGTTCGTGGCCTCCAGCGCGCTGGTGAGCCGCATCGCCTTCAGCATGGGGTCGAGGCGGAGGGTCAGCCGCGTGGGCGCGGAGTCGGCGAGGGCCTCGGCGCCGTGGTCCGAGATGATCACCACGAGCCCGTTGGGCCCGGTGTCCCGCAGGATGCGGCCGAGGCAGCCGTCGACGATGCGGTAGGCGTCGTGCACGCTCTCGCCGTAGCGCGAGATGTCCTCCGACGTCACGCCGCGGAACGCACCCGGCTCGTGGTACTTCCAGAAGTACGACTGCGCCACGTGCACGACGTTGGTGTAGAACGCCGCGAACTCCACCGGCCGGCGCCGGCGCATCTCGATGAAGTAGTCCGAGTGGAGCTTCGCCTGCAGCTTGCGCCGCGTGAACAGCTCCGCCGCGTCGAGCGACCGGCCGAGCAGCGGATCGGCCGCGAGTTCGCGCCCGGCCTCCAGGAGCGTGGACATCCGGATGCCCCAGCGGATGCTGAGGAAGGCGTAGCGGCAGTACCGTCCCCAGTTCCGCGGGCGGCGCGTCTTCTCGCTCTCGGCCAGTTCCCGGATGAAGTTCGCCTCCCGCGGGGAGGTCTCGGTGCCGTTGTCGGAGACGGCGGGCACGACGAAGCCGTCCACCTTCGGGGGCGGCCACGTGACGGGCCAGCCGAACAGCCCGACCCGCCAGCCGCGATCCTGCAGGATGTCCCAGATCCGGAGCGTGCGAAGGTCCTCCGCCGTGGCGGAGTAGCCGGCCACGCCGTGCTCGTCCGGCGGCCGGCCCGTGGCGAGCGACGTCCACACGACCTCCGGGATCGCGGGGCGCATGCCCTGCAGGTCGCCCCAGGATCCCGAGCGCCGCAGCTCCGCGAGGTGCGGCATCTGCCCCCGCTCGATCAGGTCCTCGGCCACCGTCCAGGAGAAGCCCGGCACGGCGATCATCAGGAGGTTCGCCGGCTCCCCGTGGCCGCGCCCCCGCTCCGTCCCGCCCCACAGCGCCGCCGTCACCGGCAGCGCGAACAGCAGCGGCCACGCCGCCAGCCGGAACCGCTGCGCCGCGTCGCGCACCACGACGATGGCCAGCGCCGCCAGCCCCACGGAGAGCACCATGGCGCCCCCGTACCGGATCGTCTCCGCGTCGGAGAAGATCCCGAGGTACGGCGGCAGCAGCGCCAGCGTGGTGAGGAACACCGCGAAGCCCGTGAGCGATGCCCACAGGAGCTCCTGCGCGCGCACGGGATCCTCCGAGGATCCGGCCCGCGCCAGGCGCGCGATGGGCGGCCCGAACAGGAGCGCGGAGACCAGGCCGACGAGCACGGGGCCGGCCACCAGGAGGAGCAGCCCGAGGGACAGGTCGTCCACGAAGCGCGGGTTCAGGAAAAGCGCGGCGGCGGACGTCACCGAGGTGACGAACAGCGCGGCGGCGATCGCGGTGCGGGCGGTCTTCAGCATGTCGGGACGGCGAGCCTTCCGAGGGCGGTGGCCAGAAAGGCGTCGCCGGCGGGGTTCGCGCCGGCGGAGAACCAGCGTAGCGAATCGCGTTCCGCAGCGTCAAGGCGGCCGCCGCCGGAACGGCGCGCCCGCGGGCAAGTCCTTCTACCGCAACCGGATGGGCTGCCACAGCAGGGAGCCCGATCCGGCCCGGGACTCCAGCACGGCGCGTCGCGCCCAGGTGACGACCTCGGCCTTCGCCACCCGCCCCAGATCCCCGGACAGAAGGATCTCCACGAGCGTCTGCTCCTTCGGCCAGTGCTCGAAGGACAGTTCCTCCGCCGGGTCCAGGGCCGCGGTCTCGCGCAGCACGGCCACGGCCTCGTGGAACCCTCCCAGGTCGTCCACGAGTCCCCGCGCCTGCGCCTGCCGCCCGGTCCACACCCGGCCGCGCGCGCTCTCGTCCACGTACGCCGGGGAGACCGCGCGGGCCTCCGCGATGTCCTCGATCCAGGACCGGTAGAACGCCCAGTGCTCCTCCGCAATCAGCTCGCGCTCCTCCATGCTCCAGTCGTGCAGCTCGGAGAACAGGAACGCGTGCGGCGCGAACGGGACGTCGTCGAACGACGCGCCCAGCTTCTCCCAGAGGCCGCGCAGGTTGAGCTTGCCCGTGATCGACCCGATCGAGCCCGTCACGCCGCTCCCGGGACAGACGATCCGGTTCGCCGGGTAGCTGATCATGTAGCCCCCGGACGCGGCCACGTCGGCGATGGACACGACGACCGGCTTCTCCCGGCGCGCGCGCTCGACCGCGCGGGCGATGCGCTGCGACCCGTCCGTGGCGCCGCCGGAGGAGTCCCACCGGAGGAGGATCGCCTGCACGCCGCGATCCTCGCGCGCGCGCTCCAGGTCCTCGATGACGCGGTCCGGTCCCATCACGACCCCCCAGGCCGGGTCGTAGCGGTCCTCCCCGTCGGAGCCGATGAAGCCCTGCCCGTGCACGACGGCGACGCGCGTGCGGCCGCCCAGACCGACCGCGGCGCGATCCACCTCGGCGTAGTCCTGCGACGAGATCGTGAGCAGGTCGGCCTGCGGACCGCGCAGCCGGTCCTCCACCTGGTCCCAGTAGGCCAGCTCGTCCACGAGCCCTTCCGCGAGCGCGTCCTCGGCGCGGAAGATCGCGCGCGCGCGCAGCGAGTCCAGGGCGACGGCGTCGAGGCCGCGCGCCGCCGCGAACGTGGAGTCCCAGGCGGCGGACACGTCCCGCACCAGCCACTCCAGGTTCTCGATCGCCTCCGCGGACGCCTCCTTCTGCGTGAAGAACTCGGCCGCGGTCTTGTACTCGTCGATGGCGTGGAAGTTGTCGCGGACGTCGAGCTTCTCCAGCGTCCCCTTCACGTGCTCGAGCGTGGCGCCGCGGCCGAGCAGGTACACGCGCCCGTCGGGGAAGAGGAACGTCGTGTCGCAACCGCTCGCGAGGTACAGCCCGCTGTCGTCCAGGTCCTGCGCCCACGCGTACGTCGGCTTGCCGGCCTCGCGCACGCGGGCCAGGCCGGCGCGGATCTCGTCGAGCTTCCCGGTGCCGGCGGCGAACGGCTCGATCCGGAGGATGACGCCCTCGATCCGCTCGTCCGCCGCGGCCTTCTCCAGGTTCTCCGTGATCTCCATGAGGCACGGCGGCGGCTGGTCCAGCAGGTCGTGGATGGTGGTGGGGCCGTAGTACTCCAGCAGATCGCCGGACAGGCGCACCACGAGCCACGAGTCGGGGCGCGGTCCCTGGTGCTGCAGGAGCGCCATCGCCACCAGCGCCACGACGGGGAGCATGGTCAGGAACAGGATCGCGGCGATGACCGCGAAGAACGTGCGCAGGAAGTCCAGCATGCCCCGCCCTCTCCCGGTTCCGGCCGGGTCCGCTCAGGCCACGTCCGGCACGTCCGTGGTCCCGAAGTGCAGCAGGTGCACCGCGGCGCCCTCGCCGCGGAACCGCAGGTCCAGGTGGTGGATCCCGAAATCCGGCCCCGAGAGTAATTCGTACAGGCCGCCGCGGTCGACGATCAGGGTGGCGCTCGTCCCGTCGGCCGACCGTTCCACGTCCGCGCCGGCCACCCGCTCCCCGGGCGGCTCGCCGTCCAGCACGACCTCCACCTCCACGGGCTCGCCTTCCGGGTCGGCCCGCGAGAGCACGGCGCCGGCGGACGAGCCCTCGAACACGACCGACAGCCCGCAGTCCCCGCCGATCGTGACGATGCGCTCGCGCCCCAGCGACCATCGTCCGCGCGGGTAGGCCAGACCCTCGCCGCGCAGCTCCGGCGGCTCCGGGAACTCGCGTTCCGTGCCGCCGGCGTCGCCGTCCTCGGCCGGCGGGCCGAAGCCCACCCCGCGCGTGCCGAAGCGGATCTCCGGCGTCGGACGCCAGCGGAGGCGCCTGCGTCCCACCGGCGGCGACGGCGCCCCCAGCGGCGGCGGGAGCGGGGGCGGCGGCTGCCGCTCGGACAGCAGCGAGCGCAGGGCGCGCTCCAGGAGCTCCGGGTCGCCCGGGCCCTGGTCCCAGGCGCGCACGAACCCCGCGCCGTCCACGACGACGCGGGCCGGGAGATCGCCGAGACCGTACGCCCGGAACGTCTCGAAGCCGTGGTCCAGCGCTACGGGGTAGGGGATGCCGAGCCGCCACATCTCGCGGCGGGCGATCTCCACCGGGCGCTCGAAGTCGTACGCGGGGACGTGCACGCCGATCACGGAGAGGCCGGCGTCGCGGTAGTGGTCGGCCAGCTCCCGCAGCCGCGGCAGCTCGGCCAGCCCCGCGGGGTCGCCCAGCGAGAAGAAGTCCAGGAGCAGCGTGCGGCCCGGCTCCGGCATCTCCTCGACGGCGCCGGCCCAGTCCACGGGCTCGATCCCGGGCGCGCGCGTACGGCCCTGCCTCACCAGGTACAACGCGGTCCCCTTCGGGGCGTCACTTCGCCCACGCCCATCGCCACACCTCCGGCAGCGACGGACGCTTCCCCGTGATCAGGATCCCGACGCGGAAGACCCGCGCCGCGCCCGCGAACATGAGCGCGGTGGCGAGCACGAGCGTGACCCACGTGGCCGCGATCTCCCACGCGGGCGGCTCCTTGATCACGAACCGGAAGAGCATGAGGCTGGGCGTGAGCGGCGGGAAGAACGACAGCGCGCGCGCCAGCCAGTGGTCCGGGTTCTGCGCGATGGCGATGCCCAGCATCACCGGCAGCAGCAGGGTGAGGCTGATGGGCGTGAGGAACGGCTGGGCCTCGCGCTCCGAGCTCACGAGCGACCCGATGGTCCCGAGCAGCGCCGCGAAGAAGAAGTACCCCGGCACGAAGTACAGCGCGAACAGGCCGAACTCGGCCGGCGAGACCGGCAGGTCCCGCCCGAACTGCACGGACAGCAGGACGGCCGCCGCCGCCCACGTGCCGAGCAGCGTGAGCCCCACCGCGCCGAGCCCCAGGATCTTGCCCACCATCAGCTCCAGCGGCGTGACGCTGGACACCAGCACCTCGATCACCCGGTTCGTCTTCTCCTCGATCACGGAGCGCAGCAGGATCTGCCCCGTGGGCAGGAGCGCGAAGAACAGCATCATCACCAGGGCGACCGCGCGCAGGTAGACCGACTCGAACTCGGCCTCCTCGCCGCCGTCCCGGCCGATCTTCACCGTCTGCACGTGCGCGCGCGTCAGCAGCGCCTCCACCTGCTCCGGCGCCAGGCCCAGCGCGGCCGCCTTGCGCTCCGCGAGGATCCGCCCGGCCCGCGTCTCGACATCCGACAGCACCGCGAGGTTCGTGACCGACTCCGCGCGGTAGCGGACCTCGCCCGTGGTCTCGAAGTCCCGGTCCAGGAGGATCCAGGCCGTGATCTCGCCGTCGAACACCTGGCGGTCCAGCTCCGCCTCGGAGGTGCCCGCCGGGGCCACGACGATCCCGGGCGTCCGCCCGGATTGCGTGTCGCGCGCGGCCTCCGCCAGCCGCGCTCCGTACACGCCGGTGCGGTCCAGCACGGCCAGCACGATCCGCTCGTCCGACACGAGGCGCTGCGACACCAGCGGGAGGGCGATCATCACGCCGAAGAACAGCGGCGTGACCACGAGCCCGAACAGGAAGGAGCGCTTCCGCACGCTCTCCACGTACTCGCGGCGCAGCACGGCCAGCACCTTCGCGCCCTTCACGAGGCGCCTCCCGCGGGGGTCGCGGCCCGGGCGGTTCCCGCCGCCGCGGCGTCGCCGGGCGCGGCCGGCACGGTCGGCGCGTCGCCGTCCCCGGACACCAGGCGAACGAAGATGGAGTGCAGGCTCGGCGCGCGGATCTCGAAGCGCTGGACCCGCGCCGCGAGGGCCACGTCCGCGAGGAACGCCGACGGGTCCTGGCCGGCCGCGAGGCGCACCTCGACCGTGCGTCCCATGTCGCGCGCCTCCGCCACGGCGGGGTGGCGCGCCACGGCGGCGGCGTCGCCGGCCGCGTCGATGCGGATCGTGTCCGTGCCCCAGCGGCGCTTCACGTCCTCCAGCCGCCCCTCCACGAGCGCACGACCCCGATGCACCAGCGTGAGGTGGGAGCAGAGGCGCTCCACCTCGTCCATGGCGTGCGTGGACAGGATGATGGTGATGCCCGCGGCCGCGAGGTCCAGGATCGTGCGCCGCAGCAGGTCCTGGTTCACCGGGTCCAGCCCGGAGAACGGCTCGTCCAGGACCAGCAGCTCGGGGTCGTGCAGCACCGTGGCGGCGAAGCCGATCTTCTGCTGGTTCCCCTTCGACAGCTCCGAGAGTTTCCGGTCGGCCTTGTCGGCCATGCCCAGCCGATCGAGCCAGGCGAGCCCGCGCCGGCGGGCGTCGGCCCGCGAGAGACCGCGGAGCGATCCGAAGTACACGAGGTTGTCCAGGACGCGCATCCCCACGTACAGGCCGCGCTCCTCGGGCAGGTAGCCGATCCGATCCTTCACGTCCGGCGGCGCCGCGTCGAGCACCTCCACCGTGCCCTCGTCCGGGACCAGGATCCCCATGAGCATGCGGATGGACGTGGTCTTGCCGGCGCCGTTCGGGCCGAGCAGGCCGTAGACGGCGCCGCGCGGCACCGCGAGGTCCAGGTCCCGGACGGCCTGCAGCTCGCCGAAGGCCTTGCCGACCGCGCGGAAGCGCACCGCATCCCCGCGCGCGTCGCGCACGGGGGCGAGCGACGGAGCCTGGGGGACCTCCGGAAGCGACGCCATGGTCGGAGGATAGCAGGTCGGCCCGGGGCGGGCGAGGCGGAGCGGCCGGCGCGCCGCCGCCGCGACGCCGGCGCGACGCCGGCGCGCTTGCCGCCCGTGGCGTCGTTCGGCATCCTCCGCCGGATGCCGGCCCTCCTGTCGTTCGTGAAGTTCGAGCACACGCTGTTCTCGCTGCCCCTGCTCGTGGCGGGCGCCGTGCTGGCCGCGCGCGGCCTCCCGGCCGCGGCCCCGCTCGCGTGGATCCTGGTGGCGGGCACCGGGGCGCGCACGCTCGCGATGGCGTTGAACCGCATCCTGGACCGGGCCATCGACGCGCGCAATCCGCGCACGGCGGGGCGCGAGCTGCCCGCGGGGCGCATGACGACCGGCGCGGCGTGGGGCGTGGCCGCCGGCGGGCTCGCGCTGTTCTACCTCGCGGTGCTGAACCTCCCGCCCCTGTGCCTGAAGCTGTCGCCCGTCCCGCTCGCCATCTTCGTCGTGTATCCGCTGCTGAAGCGCGTCACGCCGCTCGCCCACTTCGGCGTGGGGGCGGCGCTCGCCTTCGGCCCCATCGGGGCGTGGGTCGCCGTCACCGATCGCGTCCTGCCGCTGGGGGCGGTGCACTGGCTGGCGCTGTTCACGTGGCTGTGGGTGGCCGGCTTCGACGTGATCTACGCCACGCTGGACGAGGAGTTCGATCGCCGCGAGGGGCTGCACTCGCTGCCGGCCGCGCTGGGCCGTTCCCGCGCCCTGGCGGCGGCGGCGGCGATCCACGCGGGCGCGTTCGCGGCGCTGGCCGTGATGACCGCGCGGCATCTCCACGGCGTCGCGGCGTGGGCGCTGCTCGCCGCGGTCGGCGCGCTCCTGGCATGGGAGCACCGCTCCGCGCACGCGGTGGATTTCGCGTTCTTCCGGATCAACCTGGTGGTGGGCTTCCTCGTGCTCGCGCTGGTCTGGTTCGGCGTCCGCTGAGCGGCGAACGAAGGGGGAGCGGCGCGCGGCCGCTCCCCCCTCGGGGTTGCCGGCGGAGGTCCGCCGCTAGCGGTAGTCCGCCTTCGTGCGGCCCCAGCTCATGGGCTCGACGGCGATCTGCGGGAACTCGGGCGCGCCGAGGAGCACCCACTGGCGGATCACCGCGATGACCGCGGGATCCAGCGGCCCGCCGATGAGCGGCATCTGCTGGCCCACGATGGACGGGCACGCCTCCAGCTTGCAGATCAGGTAGCTGTGGTCCGGATCGAAGGGTTCGATGCGGTCCCATCCGGCGAGCTCCACGCTCGGCACGTCGACGATGCTGTCGTACGAGTGGCCGTCGCGCAGGTCCATGCCCGCCTGCATCGCGTCGCCGTGGCAGAAGCTCAGCGCGCAGCTCGGCGTGAACACGTTGGCCTGGATGGCCTCCAGGGTCGCCGGGAAGGGCCCGCCGTCGCCCGCGATCGCGGCGCCGTTCCAGGCGCGGTCGGACGCGAAGCCGGTGGCGGGCACGAGGAGCAGGGCGACCAGGGCGGAAAGACGAGTAACGGCAGGGCTCATGAACCGCTCCCGGGAGCGAGAGGTGCAACGGGGGAGCCGGGATTTCCGGCGTGCGCGCGCCGGCCCGGAGGGACCGGCAAGGCGGTCCCCATGATAGCCGACCCGGCCCCGCGATTTCCACGCCCGCGCGCGGGGCGCCGCGCGCGCGCGCCCGTCCGGTCCGCGTTGACGCTCGCCGCGCCCCGCTGCTAGCGTCCTCGCCCCCTGCGGGAGTGCCGCGTGCGAACCGTCGTCGTGATTACCGGAGCGTCCGGTTCGGTTTTCGGCCTCGAGCTGCTTCGCCGCCTTCCGGGCGAGAAGCTGTCGATCCTGACGAAGTGGGGCAAGGTCGTCCTCAAGGACGAGACGGGCGCGGCCCCCGCGGACGTGGCCGCCCTGTGCACGGCGGTCTACCCGGACGAGGACCTGTCGGCGCCGCTGTCGTCCGGATCGAATCCCTTCGACGCGGTCGTCGTGCTGCCGGCCTCCGCGGGGTTCCTCGCGAAGGTGGCGGCCGGCATGGCGGACACGCTGGCCACGCGGGTGTGCCACATCGCGCTCAAGGAGCGGCGGCGGCTGGTGCTGTGCCTGCGGGAGAGCCCGCTCACCGGGATCGCGCTGGAGAACGCGCTGCGCGTGTCGCGCGAGGGCGGGATCATCATGCCGGTGTCGCCGTTCTTCTACCTCAAGCCGGACTCGATGGAGCGGCTCGTCGGGGACTTCGTGGACCGCGTGGTGCAGGCCGCCACGGGGCAGCCGCTCGCCGGGGGATGGCGGCGCGGGGACCTGCCGTCGTGACCCCGACCGACCTGCGCGGCTTCCTCCGCGCGTGCGACGCGCTCGGCGAGCTGAGGCGCGTGCGCGTGCCGGTCAGCCCGCGGCTCGAGATCACGGAGATCGCCACCCGCGTGGTGCGCGACGGCGGGCCCGCGATCCTCTTCGAGAACGTGGAGGGCGCGGACTTCCCGGTCGCGATCAACCTGTTCGGCACGCGCCGTCGCGTGGAGGCGGCGCTGGGCCGGCCGGCCGCCGAGATCGGCGAGGGCCTGTACCGGTTCGCGGAGGAGATGAAGGAAGCGCGGCTGTCCACGCTGTGGGCGCGCCGCGGCGATCTCCTGCGCCTGCGCGGCATGAAGCCGGCGGTGCGCCGCGGCGGCCCGGTGCGCGAGGTGGCGGAGGCGCCCCGGCTGGACCGCATGCCCGTGCTCACGTGCTGGCCGGGCGACGGCGGCCCCTTCGTCACGTTCCCGCTGGTGCACACGCGGGGCCCGGTGGACGGCGCGCTGAACGTGGGGATCTACCGCATGCACGTCTTCTCGGCGGGCGAGACCGGGATGCACTGGCAGATCGCGAAGGGCGGCGGCTACCACTACGTGCAGGCGGAGGAGCGCGAGCGGACGCTCGAGGTCGCGGTGGCCCTGGGCGGCGATCCCGTGCTCATGCTGGCCGCGATGATGCCGCTGCCCGAGGGCCTGTCCGAGGCCGCGTTCGCGGGGCTGCTGCGCGGGCGCCCGGTGGATCTGTCGCGCGGCGAGACCGTGGACCTGCCGGTGCCGGCCGGCTGCGAGTTCGTGCTCGAGGGGACGGTGGCCCCGCACGAGCGGCGCACCGAGGGGCCGTTCGGCGACCACTTCGGCCACTACTCCGCCGCGGCCCCGTTCCCCGTGTTCCGGGTGGGCAAGGTGTTCCGCCGCAAGGACGCCATCTATCCGGCCACGGTCGTCGGCAAGCCGCCGCAGGAGGACGGCGTGATGGGGAACACCGTGCAGGAGCTGCTCGGGCCGTTGATCCGGCTGCCGCATCCGGAGGTGCGCGATCTCTGGAGCTTCGAGGACACGGGGTTCCATCACCTGCTCGTGGCGTCGGTGGAGGAGCGGTTCGCGAAGGAGGCGAAGCGCGCGGCGTTCGGCCTGCTCGGGCAGGGGCAGCTCGGGCTGACCAAGGTGCTCGTGACGGTGGCGCGCGACGTGGACTGCCGCGACCTCGACGCCGTTCTCGACGCGATCGCGCGGCACTTCGATCCGGCGGAGGACTTCACGCTCCTGCCGCGCGTGCCCTTCGACACCCTGGACTTCACGAGCTACACGCTGAACGTGGGCAGCAAGATGATCCTGGACTGCACGCCGGCGCGGAAGGGCGCGGCGGATCGCGCGGGCGGGAACGACGGCCCGGTCTCGCGCGACGCGGACGGCACCGGCGCGATGGGCTCGCTGCCGGATCTCGCCACGGCGGACCGGCGCATCGCGGGGCAGGCCCGGCTGGGGAACGCGATCCTCGCCATCCGCGTGCGGGACGCGGCGGACGCGCGCGGCGCGCTCGAGGCCGCGCTCCGCGCGCTGCCGCACGCGGGTGGCGAGGGCACGGCGCCCCCCCCGAAGATCGTGGCCGCGGTGTCGCCGGACGTGCCGCTGGACGACCGGAGGCTGCTGATGTGGGGGCTGTTCACGCGCTTCGATCCGGCGCGGGACGTCTTCTTCGAGCGCTCCGAGCTGCGCGGCGCGTGGGCGGTGCACCGCGGGCGCATGGCCATCGACGCCACGTTCAAGCCGGGGTACCCGGCGGCGCTGGAGATGGACCCGGAGATCGTGCGGCGCGTGGATCGCCGCTGGGCGGAGTACGGGCTGGCGTAGCCGCGGCGCCTCCGGCCGGGGCGCCGGCTACTTGCCGCCGAGCAGGTCGCCGATCGTCTCGGCGGCCTTCCCGCCCAGGGACTCGCCGGCGGCGTCCTTCAGCCGGCCGGTGAGCTCCTCGGTCGCGGCCTTCTTCGTCACCTCGCGCACCAGCGCCTCCAGCGCCACCTGCGCGAGCTGATCCGCCGGGATGCCGTCCCGCCCGCCGAGGTCGGCGAGCTCCAGCGGCGGCAGGGTCCACTCGGATTCCTTGCCGCCGAGCGCCGTGGCGTCCACCTGCACCTTCGCGTCCTCGAAGACGAGCCGCCGCACGACGAGATCCGGCCCCGACCCGCCGCCGCCCGCCGGGGCGTAGGCCTGCACGTGGTCGCGGATGCGCTGCAGGTTCGACACGCCGCGCGCGTCCAGCTCGAGCCGCACCGCGGGCGCCCGCACGCGGATCTCGTCCAGCGTCAGCGGTCCGCCTCCGAGGCTGCCGGTGTCCACGTCGAGCGCGATCTCGCCCATGCGCAGGGCGTCCCCGGAGAAGCCGTCCGGATTCCCGATCACGAGGTCGCGGAACTCCCCGCGGCCCTCCCGGAGCTGCAGGCGCACGCGCCCCACGTCCACGGAGGTCCCGGTGACCCTCGGGCCCTCGCGCTCGATCGCCGCGCGCACGGCCGAGTCGAGCGAGCGGAACAGGAAGAGCGCCGCACCGCACCCGATCACGAAGAGGATCGCGAGGACGACGGCGGCCTTGGGGACGGGACGATCGGACATGCGCGGAGACTAGCGCCGGAGGGACCCCGCGTCGAGGGACGGCCCGGTTTGACCGCGCGCCCGCCTTCGTGTTTCCTCCCCGGATGCGCCGAGTCGCCCCGCATGCCGCCCGCGTCATGGTCACGGTCCTTCTCCTGGCCGGCGCGGTCGCCCGCGCGGCGGCGGAGCCCCCGCCGGCCGCGCCCGCGTCCGACCCGCGCGCCGTGGCGGTGGCCGAGCGCGTGCTGGAGGCGATGGGCGGACGCGAGGCCTGGGACGCCACGCGCTACCTGCAGTGGAACTTCTTCGGCCGCCGGACCCACGCGTGGGACCGGGTCACCGGGGACGTGCGCATCGAGGCGGACGGGCGCGTGACGTTGCTGAACGTGCACACGCGCGCGGGCCGCGTGTTCGAGGCGGGCGTCGAGATCACGGACCCGGCCGCGAAGGCGGAGGCGCTGGAAGCCGGCTACGCGCAGTGGATCAACGACTCGTACTGGCTGCTCATGCCGTACAAGCTGCTGGATCCCGGCGTCCGCCTGGAGTACCGGGGCGAGTCGGCGCTCGCGGACGGGCGCGCGGCGGAGCTGCTCGGGATGACGTTCGATCCGGGGGTCGGGCTGACGCCGCAGAACCGCTACGAGGTGTGGGTGGCGAAGGACTCCGGGCTCGTGGAGCAGTGGGCGTACTACGCGGACGCGGCGGACGCCGAGCCGCGGTTCACCCTGCCGTGGGCGGGGTGGAAGCCCTTCGGGGGCATCCTCCTGGCCACGGACCACGGCCGCGACGCCCCCTGGGACGTGGCGGCCCCGGCTTCGCTGCCGAGGGCGCTGTTCGAGGAGCCCTGATCCCGGCGCTGCCCGCCGCCCCGCGGAGGGGCCGGCCCGGGCCCTTGAAAAAACCGCCTGCCCCCCCGATGATGACGGGCCCCGTCCGCTCCGGAGGACCGATGTCCACCCTTCCCGACCTGATCCGCGATCCCGCCCTGCGCGCGCTCGCCGAGCGCGTGGCGGCCGGGGAACGGCTCGGCTTCGAGGACGGGATGACCTGCCTCGCCACGAGGGACCTTTTCGGGCTGGGCCGCATCGCGGACGCCGTCAAGACCCGGAAGTCCGGGGACCGCGTGTTCTACGTGCTCAACCGGCAGCTCAACCCCACGAACCTCTGCGTCCTGACGTGCCGGTTCTGCGACTTCGCCGCGAACAAGGGCGACGCGCACGCCTACGAGATGTCCATGGACGAGATCGTCGCGCACGGCAGCGAGGACATCGACGAGATCCACATCGTGGGCGGGCTGCACCCGAAGTGGAAGTTCGACGACTACGTGGAGATCGTGCGCCGGCTGCACGAGCGCTGGCCGCGGCTGCCCATCAAGGCGTGGACCGCGGTGGAGATCGACTGGTTCACGCGCATCGCGAAGAAGAGCGTGGAGGAGGTGCTGGCCACGCTGAAGGACGCCGGCATGGTGGCCATGCCCGGCGGCGGCGCCGAGGTCTTCTCCGAGCGCGTGCGGCAGGAGCTGTACAAGTCCAAGATGGGGCACGAGCGGTGGTTCGAGATCCACCGCATCGCGCACGGCATGGGCATCCGGTCGAACTGCACGCTCCTGTACGGGCACATCGAGACGCCGGAGGAGCGCGTGGACCACATGCTGCAGGTCCGCGCCCTGCAGGACGAGACCGGCGGCTTCTACTCCTTCATCCCGCTGGAGTACCAGCTCGGCACCACGAAGCTCGTGGACCGGCCGCCGTCCGCGGACGACGGGCTGCGCACGATCGCGACCGCGCGGCTGCTCCTGGACAACTTCGACCACATCAAGGCGTACTGGGTGATGCTGGGCGAGGAGACGGCGTCGGTGGCGCTGAACTTCGGCGCGGACGATCTCGACGGCACGATCGTCGAGGAGAAGATCGCGCACCTGGCGCTGGCGCCGAGCCCGGCGGGGCTCACGCAGCATCGCATCCTCAAGCTGATCCGCGAGGCGGGGAAGATCCCCGTCCGGAGGGACGCGCTCTACCATGTCCTGGAAGTCCACGACGAAGACCACGCTGGCGCTCATCCCGTACCTCAACTGTGAGCCGTTCTACGCGGGGCTCGAGGCGCTCGACTTCGACGTCGTGCGCGAGGTCCCGCGGGAGCTGGGCCGGCTGGCGCGGAGCGGCGTGCCCACCTGCGGTCCGATGGCCGTGGCGGATTGGTTCCGGCTGAAGGACCGGTACGAGCCGCTCGCGGATTTCGGGATCTCCACGGAGGGCGCGGTGTATTCGGTGCTCCTCTTCGCGAAGAAGGAGATCCACCGGCTCGGCGGCGCGCGCGTGGGGCTGACCGTGGAGAGCAGCACGTCCGCGGCCATGATCCGGCTGATGCTGTCGCGGAAGTACGGGCTGGACGGCGTGCGGTTCGAGCGGGGCGAGCACGACGATGACGCGGGTCGGCTCCTCATCGGGGACAAGGCGCTGGCGGCGGCGTCCGAGGGACTGGACGACTTCCCCTTCGTGTACGACCTCGGCGAGGAGTGGTACGGCTGGCAGGGGCTGCCGTTCGTCTTCGCGCGGTGGACGGTCTCGAAGGAGGTGCCGCCGGAGGACCGGGCGCGGATCGCGGCCGCGGTGGGGGCCTCGCTGGCCACGTGGGAGGACCGCGTGCCGGAGATCACGGCGCGCTGCGGCGACGCGGTGGGGCTGGACGAGGACGGCATCCGGGAGTACCTCGCCAACTTCCACTATCGCCTGGGCCCGCTGGAGGCGCTGGGGGAGCAGACGTTCGAGAGCATGCTGAACGAGAGGGAGCCGTGAGCACCGTCTTCGCCTGGCAGAACGTGCACAAGCCCTCCGGGGATCCGGTCCGGTTCGGCGGGATCGCCGGCCGCGTGCTGGCGGAGGAGCGCATCGACGACGAGGACGCGCTGTTCCTCCTCCGGGACGCGCGGCTCGCGGACCTGTGCGCGCTGGGGGACGAGATGCGCCGGCGCCGCGTTCCGGGCGATGCGGTGACCTTCGTCATCGACACGAACCCGAACTACACGAACGTGTGCACCACGGACTGCCTGTTCTGCGCGTTCTACCGCAAGCCGGGGGACGCGGAAGGCTACTGGCACTCGGTGGACGAGATCGTGGAGATGGTGGGGCGCGCGGTGGCCCAGGGCGCCACCACCACGCTCCTGCAGGGCGGCCACAACCCGGCCATCCCGTTCCCGTACTACGTGGACGTCGTGCGCGCGCTGACGACGACGTTCCCGGGCCTGTGCGTGCACCTGTGGAGCCCGTCGGAGATCCGCACGATGGCGGAGATCTCCGGGCTGTCGCTCGAGCAGGTGCTGCGGGAGCTGTGGAACGCCGGGCAGCGCACGATCCCCGGCGGCGGCGCCGAGATCCTGGTGGAGCGCGTGCGCAGGCGCATCAGCCCGAAGAAGGCCAGCGCCGAGGGGTGGCTGGAGGTGATGCGGATCGCGCACGGCATCGGCTTCCGCACCACCGCCACCATGATGTACGGCCACGCGGAGACGGACGCGGAGATCGTGGAGCACTTCCGGAGGATCCGGGAACTGCAGGACGACACGGACGGGTTCACCGCGTTCATCCCGTGGAGCTTCAAGCCGGGCAACACGCTCCTCGAGAGGAAGATCCCGGAGAGCCCCGGTCCGGTGAAGTACCTGCGGCTCATCGCGCTCGCGCGCATCTACCTGGACAACTTCGACCACATCCAGGCGAGCTGGTTCTCCGAGGGGAAGAAGACCGGGCAGATCGCGCTGCACGCGGGCGGCGACGACTTCGGCGGCACGCTCATCGAGGAGAACGTGCTGCGCGAGGCGAACCACCACAACCGGACGACGACGGAGGAGTGCGTGGCGCTCATCAAGGACGCGGGATTCCGCGCCGTGCAGCGCACCACGCTGTACGAGCACGTCCGGGAGTGGTAGCGCCGTGTATCGCGACGAGCGCCATGCATCGGAGCGGCGGAAGGGCTTCCTGATGTGGGGTGCGGTGTCGGGCGGGATCGCGGTGGCCGCCGGTGCGTTCGGCGCGCACGCGCTCGCGGACCGGATCCCGGCGGATCGCCTCGCGGTGTTCGAGACGGCGGCCCGCTACCAGATGTACCATGCGCTCGCCCTGCTCGCGATCTCATGCCGTCCGGCGTCGGTGCAGTCGCGGCGCCTCGCGGTGGCCGGCGTCCTCTTCGTGGCCGGCACCGTCATCTTCTGCGGCTCCCTCTACGCGCTCGCGCTCACCGGCATCCGCGGGCTCGGCGCGATCACGCCCGTCGGCGGCGTGAGCTGGCTCGCGGCGTGGGCGCTCCTGGTGCTGGCCGCGGCGCGCGGGGAGAGCTGACGCCGGTGCCGGACGTCCCGCCCGCCGGGATCCCCCCGGGCGATGCCTTCGCGCCGCGCCCCCTCCCCGCGGGCGAGATCCATGTCTGGCGTGCGGACCTGGACGCCGGGGCGCCGGACGAGGGCGTGCTGTCCCCCGGGGAGTGGGCGCGCGCGGCGCGCATGCGCGGGAAGGCGCGGTCGCGCTTCGTCCGATCGCGCGAGCTGCTGCGGCGGCTGCTGTCGGCGTACGGCGCGGGCCCGGCACGCGGGCTGCGCATCGGCATCGGCGCGGAGGGGAAGCCGCACCTCGAGGCCGGCGGCGTGCGCTTCAGCCTGGCCCACACGGCCGGGCTGTGGCTGGCGGCGTTCGCGGCGGACCGCGACGTGGGCATCGACGTGGAGCGCACCGCGCGCGACGTGGACCCGGACCGCGTGGCGTCGCGGATCTTCGCGCCCGGCGAGGTGGAGGCGCTCCGCCGGCTGCCGCGGGACGCGAAGATCGCGGGCTTCTTCCGGGCGTGGACCGTGCGCGAGGCGCTGGTGAAGGTCCAGGGCACGGGCATGTTCACGTTCGCGGCGAAGGTGGAGGTGGACGTGGACCCGTCGCGCCCCGTCTCCGTGCGCTCGGCGGACGGTGCCGGGTTCTGGGTGGCGGAGGTGCCGGTTCCGCCCGGGCACGCGGCGGCGGTCGCGGCCGCCGCCGCGCCGGACGCGGTGGCCAGCTTCGTCGTCGGCTGACCGGGGGGGGCCGCCCCCCGCCCGGGCGCGCCTACGGCTGCTTGCAGTGGATGATGGCCTTGATGACCCCGTTCCCGCCGATGCCCGCGGCGTCGGCCTTCGTCTTGCCCCACACGTTGATGCCCGCGGCCGCCTTCGGCGTGTACGTGAACGGCTTGCCGGACTCCAGCTTCTCGAAGTGCACGTTGGCGTCCCACGGATCGCAGATCGTCGCGTACGTGCCCATCGCCGGGACGCGCGTCACGGTGTCCACGACGATGGCGTGGCCCCCCTTGGGCTGCCAGTAGCACGCGAGGATGACGGGGTACTTCCGCTTCGCCGCGTTGATCCCGGTGAGGCCGAGGCCGAACTGGTCCACGCCGACGTACTTCGCCACGCGATCGCCCACCTCGTGGACGGGCGGCCAGTCGATCGTCCACAGCCCCGTGCCCATGGAGTTCAGCACGTCCACCATGACCTGCGGGTTGGAGCCCTTCTGGTCGAAGTCGTGGGAGCTCTCCTTCGCCTTCTGCTTGTACAGGGTCTCCAGCTGCCGCTCGGTGGTGAGCAGGTTCCCGCCGGGGCGCAGCTTCTTCACCTTGAAGTGCACCATCTTGATGGACGCCAGGGCGCAGGACTGGTCCTTGCCCTGCGCGGCCACGATGTGGACGTCGGCGAAACGGTCGACCCGCAGGAACCAGCTGCCGTAGTACGGCTGGTCGTCGGCCATGATCGGACTCCTCCCCCGGGGCTGCCGGAGCGGACTCCGGTCCGGGACGGCGACGATTCTGCTCCCGGAGCCGCGGGGAATCCAGCGCGGCGCGCGGTCCCGGGCCGCGTCGTCGGTCCGCGGCGGGCGTGCTACCTTCGCCCCCCGATGCGGATCTTCCTTACCGGTGGGACGGGATTCCTGGGGCGGCACGTTCTCGCGCGCCTGGAGGGCGCGGGCGTCTCGGAGGTGCGCTGCCTCGTCCGGCGCGGCCGGACGCCGGCCGCGGCGGCCCGGGGTCCGCTGGTCGTGGCGATCGAAGGGGATCTTCGTCGCGACCCGCCGGCCGCCGCGCTCGAGGGGTGCGACGCGGTCGTGCACGTGGCCGCGCTCACCGGGAAGGCGTCGCCGCGCGACCTGGACGAGACGAACGTGGAGGGTACCCGCCGGCTGATCGCCGCGGCGCGCGCGGCGCGCGTGCCCCGCTTCCTGCACGTCAGCACCATCGCGGCCGCGTATCCGGAGATGCGGCACTACCCCTACGCCCGATCGAAGGCGCGCGCGGAGCTGCTCGTGCGTGATTCGGGGCTGGACTGGCTCATCCTGCGGCCCACGGTGATCCTCGGCCCGGGATCCGCGGTGGGGGACAGTCTCGCGAAGCTGGCCTGCGCGCCCGTCCTGCCGCTGTTCGGGGGGGGGACGTCGCGGGTGCAGCCCGTGCACGTCGCCGACGTGGCCGCGCTCGTGGCCGCGCGGCTGGCGGGCGGCGCGCTGGGCGAGCGGACGGAGGACGCCGGCGGCCGGGACGTGGTGCTCTTCGGCGAGCTGCTGCGCGGACTGCGGGTGGCGCTGCGGGGGACCGACGGGCCCGCCGTGACCGTGCCGCTGGGGCTGCTCATCCCGTTCCTCGCGGCGCTGGAGCCGGCCCTGCGTCCGGTGCTGCCGGTGACCGCGGGACAGCTGTACGCGTTCCGGCACGACGCGGTGGCGATGGAGGGGACGGACCCCGCGGAGACGGCGGCGCGCAGGGGCGTGCGCGAGATCATCGCCGGGATCGCGGCGGCGTCGGGGCGCCCGGCGGAGGGCGGAGGATCCCGCGCGGACGGCGCGGCGGACGGCGCGGCGGACGGCGCGGCGGAGACCGCCGACCCGGAGACCCTGCGGGCGGAGTGCGCCCTCCTCGTGCGCCACCTGACGGGGCTGCCGGCGACGGGCGCGGTGCAGGCCGTGTACGTCCGGGCGCACGAGCCGGGCCGCTGCGGACCGCTTCGCTCCACGGACGACGAGGACGACGTCCTCGTGCGGATCGCGCGCGGCGGGCCCTGGTCGCTTCGCCTCGCCGACGCGTGGGCGGCGGTCTTCGACCGGCACGGCGTCCTGCGCCGCAAGCTCGTCCTCGCGCTGGCGATCCTGGAGAGCGGTCCGGACAGCGAGCGCATCGACGTGCCCGCGCCCGGCGGGTACGCGGCGTTCGCGCGCGCGCTGGTCGTGCGCGGCGTCGGGTTCGCGTCGCTGCTGCTCGCCGCGGCGTTCGTGGTCGGTCCCCGCTGGCTGCTCGGGCGGGGCGCGCGCGAGGGGGAGCGGACGTGAGGATCGCGGTCGTGGGGTCGGGGGCGAGCGCGGTCCACTTCGCGCAGACGGCACTGGAGCGGGGCCACGACGTGGTCATGGTGGACGTGGGCAAGGAGGGGCGCCCCGCGGTCCGCCCGGAGGACTCGTTCGAGGACCTGAAGCGGAACCTGGAGGATCCGGCCGCCCACTTCCTGGGCGCGCGCTTCGAGTCGGTCACGTATCCGGGCGGCGACGGCGAGTACTACGGCTTCCCGCCCGACAAGCGCTACGTGTTCGAGAACGCGGCCGAGGCGGGGTTGCGGGCCGAGGGCTTCGCGCCGCTGCTCTCGCACGCGCAGGGCGGGCTGGCGGAGACGTGGACGGCGGGCGCGTACCCCTTCCGCGCGGAGGAGACCGCGGACTTCCCGTTCCCGTGGGAGGACCTGGCGCGCGCGTACGACACGGTGGCGGAGCGCATCGGCGTCTCCGGCGTCGAGGACGACATGGCGCGGCACTTCCCCGTGCACCGGCACCTGCGGCCGGCGCTGCCGCTGGACGAACACTCCGCGCTTCTGCTCGAGCGGTATGCGGAGCGGCGGGACGGGCTGCGGGCGGAGGGCGTGACGTTCGGCCGTTCGCGCGTGGCGGTCCTTCCCGGGGATGATCTCGGCCGCAAGGGATGCGGGCTGCTGGGGCGATGCCTCACGGGATGCCCCACGGAGTCCCTGTACACGCCGTCGATCACGCTGCGCGCGCTCCTGGGGAAGCCGCGGTTCGAATACCTCGGCGGACGGCGCGCGGTGCGCCTGCGCACCGACGACGCGCGCCACGTGCGTGCCGTGGTCTGCGCGCGGGCGGACGGGAGCGGGACCGAGGAGGTGGTCGCGGACCACGTGGCGCTGGGCGCGGGGACGCTGGCCAGCTCGCGGATCTTCCTGGAGACGTGGCGCGCGGCCACCGGCGAGTCGCGGCGGCTGGGCGGCCTCATGGACAATCGCCAGGTGCTGGTGCCGTTCCTCACGTGGCGCATGATCCGCCGCCGGCACGATCCGCGCACGTACCAGTACCACCAGCTCGCGTTCGGCTTCGACGGCTTCGAGCCGCGGGACCACGTGCACGCGCTCGTGACCACGCTCAAGACCGCGTCGATCCATCCGATCGTGGGCAGCCTGCCGGTGGACCTGCGCACGGGCCTCGCGATCTTCCGCGACGTGCACGCCGCGCTGGGGCTCGTGAACGTGAACTTCCCGGACCGGCGCCGCTCCGGCTGCTGGGTGGAGCAGCCGGCGGGCGCGACGCCGGGGGAGGAGGCGCCGCTGATCGTGCGCTACGAGCCGCCGCTCGGGGAGCGCGCGCGCATCGGGCGGACGCTGGGGCGCGTGCGCAAGGCGCTGGGCGCGCTCGGCGCGTTCGTGCCGCCGCCGATGGTGCACGTGCGCCCCATGGGCGCGAGCGTGCACTACGCGGGGACGCTGCCGATGACGCGCGCGGACGAGCCGTTCACGACCACGCCGGACGGCGCCAGCCGGGACTTCCGCGGGCTGAGCTTCGTGGACGGGACCACGTTCCCGTTCCTGCCCGCGAAGAACCTCACGTTCTCGCTCATGGCGAACGCGACGCGGATCGCCGTTCGTCTCGGCCCGGGATAGCCGGCGACCGCGGAGCGGTAGCCCGGGCACGGGCGGCAAGAAGCGGAGCCGAAGGTCTTGTTTTGCCCGGGGCGCCCGACTACGCTGGATGCGTGGTTTCGCACCCAGGAGGGCGTATGTCCCGTCGCATGCTTGCGGTCCCGGCCGGCGCCGCCGCCCGGATCGGCGCGATCCTGCTCCTCGCCGCCCCGGCCGCCGCGTTCCCGGCCGCCGATCTCCCCGAAGGCGTCGCTCCGGCGGATGCCCCGCTCCGGCCCGCGCCACCGCCCCTCGCCCTCCGGAGCGCCGCGGACTCCACCATCGCGGCCATGGCCGCGGCGGTGGACGCGGACTCCATCGCCGCGTTCCTGGACCGGCTCACCGGCGAGGTGCCGGTGCAGCTCGAGGGCGGGCCGACCGTGCTCGCCACCCGCCTGTCCGGCAGCGCCGGCGCGGAGCACGCCGCCGAGTTCGTCCGCGGCGTCTTCGAAGGCTTCGGCTACGAGGTCTCCACGCACTACTTCCGCTTCATGTGGGGCCTGCATGCGATCCTGCCCGGGCCCGGCGGCGGAGGCCTCACCGCGGGGGCGAACGGACGGGTGCTCCTGTCGACGGACGGGACATGGTGGGAGGAGGCCCGCGCCGGCGTGAACGACTACGACGGGACGTTCTACGACATCGATGCGGTGGCCGGTGACGACCGGTTGATGGTGGGCACGCTCGGCATGATCGCGGCATCGTCCGACGGAGGGCGCACCTGGACGCGGCGGTCGAGCAGCGCCACGCTGCGGCTCAGCGCCGTGGACGTCCTTCCGACCGGCGAAGGGTGGATCGTGGGCCGGGACGGCGTGATCCTGCGCACCACCGACGGCGGCGTCACGTGGGCGGACCAGGCGAGCGGCGTCACCGCGCTCCTGTACGACGTCACGACGTTGGCCGCGGACGTCGCGGTGGCGGTCGGCGCCGCGGGGACGGTGCTGCGCACGACGGACGGCGGCGCCACGTGGGCCGTCCGGTCCAGCGGGACCACCCGCGACCTGTACCGTGCGGCGTTCGCGGGCGCGTCCGGGTGGGCGGTCGGCACGGGGGGAGCGATCGTGGCGACCACGGATGCGGGCGTGTCCTGGCAGCCGCAGACCTCCGGGACGACCGCCACGCTCAACGCCGTCTCCTTCGCCGATGCCGCCGACGGCTGGGCCGTGGGGACGCTCGGGGTCATGCTCCGGACGACCGACGGCGGCACGACGTGGACCGCACAGGCCTCGCCGGTCGGCACCGTCTCGCTGCTCGCGGTGCAGGCGGTGGCGCCCGGATCGGCGTGGGTGACCGGGAACTCGGGCGCCCTCCTCCGGACGACGGACGCCGGCGCGACCTGGGAGAACTCGGCGTCCGGCATCCTCGACGGCTGGGAGAGCGTCGTGGCCACGCTTCCGGGCACGACGCATCCGGACGAGGCGATGCTGCTCGTGGGCCACATGGACTCGATCTCGCAGACGTCGGAGACCTACGCGCCCGGCGCCGACGACAACGGCTCGGGCACCGCGGCGATCGTGGAGGCCGCGCGCCGCCTGGCCACCGCGCGGTTCCACCGGAGCATCACGTTCATCTGCTTCTCGGGAGAGGAACAGGGGCTGGTGGGCAGCCACGCGTACGCCGCGCGCGCGCTGGAGCGCGGCGAGAACATCGCCGGCGTGTTCAACCTGGACTGCGTGGGCTGGAACGACGACTACTTCCGGATCTTCTCGAACGGGGCGTCGACGTGGCTGGGCGACCTGGCGGCGCAGATGGCGGCCACGTATGCGCCGGCCCTGCCCACGTACCACTGGTTCTGCGATACGTGCAACTGGAGCGACCACTACCCCTTCCAGACGCGCGGGTTCGACGCCATCTGCGGCATCGAGACCTGGGAGCCGGCGCCGCCGCAGCACCACCGCACGGCGGACACGGTGGACCTCCTGGACATGGACCTGATCGCGCAGGTGACCCGGATCGCGCTGGCGACCGCGGCGACCGTGGCCGGCGTGGACACGACGGCGGCCACCGGCGCGCCGGTCGCGGCGGCGAGCGGCGTTGCCTTCCTGCGGGTGTTCCCGACGCCGTTCGAGGAGTGCACGACCATCTCGTACGCGCTGCCGCGCCCTTTGCCCGTGCGGGTGACGGTGCACGATGTGAGCGGTCGTCTCGTGGCGCGACTGGTGGATGGACCGCGCGCCCGAGGGGTGCACGAACTTGCCTGGGACGGGCGGGATGCCGGCGGCCGGCGGTTCGCCAGCGGCGTCTACTTCGTCCGGATGGAGCAGGGCGGGAGCACCCTGGTGCGCAAGGTGGTGAGAACGCGCTGATGCCCGAGGCTGCGGCTCGTGGCCGACTCCCGCGAGCGCGACGAGCCGGGCGGCGGCGCCGGGCAGGGCGAGGAGCCCTGGCCCTGTGACCCGTCGACCAGGGAGTCAGTCTCCCGTGTAGCCCAGTGCCTCGAGGCGCTCGCGCTGGTATGCCGAAAGGGTGGTGCGCGGGGAGTCCTCGGGGTTGCGCTCGCCGAGCCCGTCCACCGCCGTCTCCAGCGCCGCGACGAGGGAGTCACGGAGCGCCGGGTGCGTGGCGGCCAGGTTCGTCCGCTCTCCCGGATCCTCGAGGAGATCGAAGACCTCCGGGGCATGGCGCGGCGGACACCACGACACCTTCCAGACCGGTCCCGCCAGCGCGTACTTCGTCTGATCCGGCATCCGGTCGGCCGAGTACACGAACTCGGTCAAGGCGTCGGCCGAGGGCGCATCGCTCCCGGCGGCGGGCAGGGGCTCGCGCGCGGGGTCGGGAATGCCGAGCAGGGCGAGAAGGGTCGCCCGGAGCCGGATGAGTGACGCCGGCGTCCCGACGCGACCCGCGCCGATCCCCGGACCGGCGAGGATCAGGGGAACCCGGGTGACCTCCTCGTGCACGAGCGCGTTCGCGCCGTGGCCGATGCGACCATGCTCCTGGAACTGCTCGCCGTGGTCGGCGACGACGGCCACGATCGTGCGCGCGCCGGCGCCCGTCCGCTCGAGGGCGCGGAGGATCCGGCCCACGCCGGCGTCGGTCAACCGGATCTCCTCGTCGTAGCAGTCCACCAGGTAGGAGACCTCCGTCGCCGACAGGTGCTGCAGTTCGGGACTCCGCAGGGACCAGAAGGTGAAACCGCGCGCCAGGCGTTCGGGCGCCGGGCCCGCCCACGGGTACTCCGCGTGATCCAGGTAATCGAAGTGCGGATCGAACAGGTGGACGAAGAGGAAGAACGGTCGAGCACCGCGGGCGGCGAGCTCCTCGAGATGCCTCTCCGCCGAGGCGGCCACGCCCGGGGTGCAGACGTGGCCGTAACCCTGGGCCTCCTCCTCCTCGAACACCTCGAAGCCGCGCGCGAAGCCGTGCTGCGATCCCGCGAGGGTGTGGCTCACGACCGCAGCGCTGGCGTATCCCCGGTCCCGCAGGATCTCGGGCAGCGTCGGCACGTCCGCGGGAAGCACGCTCGACATCCGGCGGAGCCCCAACTCGCTCGGGTAGAGCCCCGTGAACATGGAACCGATGGAACCCAGCGTCCACGTGGACGTCGCGTACGCGCGGTCGAAGGTCAACCCGGTCCGGGCGAGCCGGTCGAGCGCGGGGGAGGCGCCCCTCGGGCCCCCATAGGCTCCCAACCGGTCCGCGCGAAGGGTGTCGATCACGACGAGCACGAGGTTCGGCGGCTCGGGCGCCGGGGCGCAGTGCAGCATCGCCAGGATCGGCAGGACCGCATTGCGGCGCCACGCCGCCCGGCCCGGGCGAGCTGCGAACCGTCTCGAACCCAATTGCCGCTCCCCTCGTCGGCGTCCGGCAAGAACGCCCCCCGCGCACCTCCGCGGGGGGCGTCGCAGGACTCTAATCCAGCCGCTCCGGCGCGTCCCGGTTGGGCCGCCCTAGGCCAGCAGCTTCCGCTCCTTCGCGGCGCGCACCAGCTCGTCCCGGAAGCCCGGATGCGCGATGCCGATGAGCGCCTCCGCCCGTTCGCGCAGGTTCTTCCCGAACAGGTTGACCGCGCCGAACTCCGTGACCACCCAGTGGACGTCCGCGCGGCTGGTGACCACGCCGGCGCCCTGCTTCAGGAAGGGCACGATGCGCGAGGTCTTCCCGCCCTGCGCGCAGGAGGGCAGCGCGATCACCGGGCGACCCCCCTTCGAGTGCGCGGCGCCGCGGATGAAGTCCACCTGGCCGCCGAACCCGGAGTAGATCAGCGGGCCGATCGAGTCCGAGCAGACCTGCCCCGTGAGATCCACCTCGATCGCCGAGTTGATCGCGAGCAGGTCGTCGTTGTGCGCGATCACGATGGGATCGTTCACGTACTCCACGGGGTGGCTCTCGATGAACGGGTTGTTGTCCAGGAAGTCGTAGAGCTCGGGCGATCCCAGCGCGAACGTGATGACGATCTTGCCCGTGTGGAAGTTCTTCCGGCTGCCGGTGACCACGCCGCGCTCCACGGCCCGCATGGCGCCGTCGGACATCATCTCGGTGTGGATCCCCAGGTCCAGGTTCCCCTCCAGGGACCCGTACACGGAGTCCGGGATGCCGCCGATGCCCATCTGCAGCGTGTCGCCCGGCTTGATGAGCGGCAGGATGTTGGCCGCGATGGCCTTCTCCACGTCGGATGCGGGGCCGATCTCCAGCGTGGGGAGCGGCTCCTCGTGCTCCACGACGGCGTGCACGCGGCCCACGTGCAGGAAGGAGTCCCCGAGGACCCGCGGCATCTTCGGGTTCACCTGCACGATGACCGTCTTCGCGGCCTCGCACGCCGCCTTGGACGCCAGGTTCTCCACGCCGAGGCTCATGAACCCGTGCTCGTCCGGCGGGGATACGTGCACCATCGCCACGTCCAGCGGGACCACCTTGCCGCGGAACAGCCGCGGGATGTGGTGCAGGAAGATGGGCACGTAGTCCGCGCGGCCGTCGTTGACGGCCTTGCGGTCCGCCGGCCCCACGAACAGGGAGTTGTGCCGGAACGCCCGTTCCATGCCGGGAGCGGACAGCGGGTCCTGGCCGATGAGCAGCACGTGCGTGAGCTGCACGCCCTCCAGCTCGCCGGCGCGCGCCGCGAGCGCCCGGATCAGGGCCTGCGGGATGGCGGCGTTGCCGCCGTAGTAGACGCGGTTGCCGCTCTTGATGCGCGCCACCGCATCCGCGGCGCTGCAGAGCTTCGCCTTGTAGTCGCTGAGCCAGTTCATGATCTTCCGCCCGCCGTCAGGAGCTTCGCCAGATCCGAGGCCGGAAGGCCCAGAGCCTCCGCGACGGACCGGCTGACCACCTGCCCCTTGTACATGTACACGCCGGCCGCCAGCCCCGCGTCGTCGTGCAGGGCGCCGTACACGGTCTTGTCCGCGAGCGCGGTGAGGTACGGCACCGCGGCCGACGCGAGCGCGCGCGACGCCGTGCGCCCGATGTTCGCGGTCATGTTGGGAACGCAGTAGTGGACCACGTCGTTCACGGTGAACGTGGGATGGTCCAGCGTGGTGGGCCGGCTGGTCTCGATGCAGCCGCCCTGGTCGATAGACACGTCCACGATCACGCTGCCCGGCTTCATGGAGCGGACCATGTCCTTCGTCACCACGAACGGCGAGCGCGCGCCGGGGATGAGGACGGAGCCGATGACCACGTCCGCGATGGCGGTGTAGCGCTCCAGGCGGTCCATCGCCGCGACGACGGTGACCACCTCGCCGCGGAAGTCCCGGACGATGCGGCGCAGCTTCTTCAGGTCGGAGTCCGCCACGATCACGTGCGCGCCGTTCGACTGCGCGCGCCAGGCGGCGGTACGGCCCACGGTGCCGGCGCCGAGCACCAGCACGGTGGGGGGCGGCACGCCCGGGACGCTGCCGATGAGGATCCCCCGCCCGCCCTTGTCGTTCTGCAGCAGGTGGGCGGCCACGTGCACGGCCATCTGGCCCGCCATCTCGCTCATCGGCGTGAGGACCGGGAGGTCCCCGGCCGGGTCGCGGATGATCTCGTAGCCGATCAGCGTGGTGCCGAGCTGCATGAGCCGTTCCACGTGCGCCTTGGGCGCCACCGCGAGGTGGTGGAACCCGCAGACGACCGAGCCGGGCTTCAGGAGCTCCACGTCCTCGGCCGCGAGCTTCCCGACGCGGCAGACCACGTCGGAGCGCTTGTAGATCTCCTCGGCGTCGTAGACGATCTGGGCGCCGGATTTCTGGTAGTCGTGGTCCGAGAACCGGGCTGCCCGCCCGGCGTCCTTCTGGACCAGGACGGTGTGCCCGGCCTTCGCCAGCTGCGCGACCCCGAAGGGGGTGAGCCCCACCCGGTGCTCGTGCTGGCGGGTTTCCAGCGGCGTTCCGATGACCATGTCGCTCCCTCCGGGCCCCGCCCAGGGGGGGCGGGCGCGCGGGTGACCGGCTCCAAGGTGCGCCGCGGAGGGAGTTTCATCCAGCCCCGGGGGCGGGCCGAGGGGCGGCCCGAGGGGCTTCGGGAGCGGTCCCCGGGACGACCGACCGGGCCCGGGGACCGGACCCCGGGGGACGGCCGCCGGGAGGCCGTGCGCGACCTCCCGGGGGTCCGGGGATCAGGGCCGGCTGTTGAACGGCCGGCAGGTGAAGTGGTGCACGCCCGGCGTGGGGCTGCAGTCGGCGTAGCCGCCGCCGCCCGCGCCCGGGGTCATGGTGACCCAGACGCCGGTGCCGTCGTCCATCACCCAGATCGAGCCGAGCAGCTTCGTGCCGGAGCTGCAGCCCGGGGACGCCAGCAGGACGTCCGGCCCGTCCGGGGTGTTGATGCTGATGTACGGAGACTGGGCCGCGAACGCCGGGTCGAGCGTGCCGCTGCCGCCCACCACTTCGATGTTCGCCTGCAGCGCGCTGAACGACGCGCCCAGCGACCAGACGAAGAGCTGCACCGGACCGGCCACCGGCGGACCGCCCTGCTGGTTCGCCACCACCGGGCTGGCGCTGATCGCGAACAGGGGGCTGGAGGAGCTCGGTGGGAGCGCGCAGCCGTCGTCGGAGAGCGTCTGCGGAGCCGGGGAGCCGTCGCTCGAGTAGCCGGCGCACGAGAACCCGTGCACGTCCTGGTCCGCACCGCAGCCGTAGGCGCCGAGGTCGATCGCGGGCCTCTGCATGGAGAGGCGCACTCCCTCCCCGAAGCCGTTCAGGTGCACCCGGCCGAGCAGGGTCTCGCTCTCGATGCAGTCGGAGAGGGCCAGGTTCAGCTCGCCGTAGTCCTCCCAGATGATGGAGATCGCGGAGCCTTCCGGACTGAAGAAGTGGTCCGGAACGAACGCGTCGCCTTCGACGGTGAAGTCCGCTTGCACCTGGGACAGCCCCGCCGGCGCACACAGGACCCAGAGGTACAGGTCGTACGCGCCGTCCTGCGGGGGGCCGTAGGTCAGGTAGGGGTCGGTGGCCGAACCGCTGATCGAGAACGTGAACGTGGTCGGGGGCGGCACGGGATCATCCCCGCCGTCGTCCCCGCCATCGTCCCCGCTGCCGCCGTCCTTCCCGCCGTTGCCGCCGAGTCCACCGGTGCCGCCCGTGCCGCGGTCCGACGAGCCGATCACGTCCTGCGGCGTGCAACCGTTCCCGAGCATCAGGAGGACCGCGAGGACGTGCGCGAGGAACCGGGTGTGCGGGGACATGAGGACGCTCCGGACGGGGGACAGACCGGAGCGTCCTCAATGCAATCGGCGTGCCGGTCAGGGAATGCCAAGCCTGCCGCGCGGACGCAACATCCGCCCGGGAAACCCCGCGCGGCGCCGCCGCAAAGGCCGAATCGGCGTTCGCACGCCGTCAGTTCGCCCGGACCTTCCGCACCGCCGGCATCGCGGAGCCGGGGACGATCCCCGCATCCAGGTCCGCGATGGTCTGCTCCAGTCCCCGGCGCCGGTCCGGGTCCGTGGCGCCGGCCAGGAGCTCCTCGGCCGCGAGCCGGTGCGCCTTCCTCAGCGCGTCCGCCGCCGGGACCGGCACGTCCGGCTGCACGCCCGTGCCCTCCCAGTTCGTCCCGGTCTCGGGGTTCTCGGAGCGCGCCCACGGCAGGGACAGCTCGAAGTGCTCCGCCAGCTTCACCGGCTGCACCGGGTGCGCGCCGCCGCCGGACGCCTCGCCGACCGTGCGCGCGATCCCCATGGACTGCAGGTTGTACGCGAACTCCTCCGCCGCCGAGAACGTGCCGGGGCCGGTCAGGATGAACACCGGTTTGTCCACGTAGCGATCGCCCTCGAGATACGGCACGGTCCAGGACTGCATGCGCAGGTTCTCGCGCGGGATGATCACCGTGTTCAGGAGCATCCGGCCGTGCGGCGGCACGAAGTAGGAACACAGCATGGCCACGGTCGTGCCGTCGCCGCCGCCGTTGCGGCGCAGGTCCACGATGAGCGCATCCGTGTTCCCGAGGAAACGCATGGCGGACTCCACGAGCGGTCCCGCCAGGTGCGCCGGCGCGAACTGGCGCAGCTCCAGGTAGCCGATGTTGCTGGCCAACCGCTCCACCCGCTCGAAGCCGAAGTTCCGGCGGCGCATCTGCTCGTCCATCGCGGCCAGGCGCGCGGGATCGGGGCGATCGTCCGCCGGCGGATCGGGGATGGCCTCGCCGGAGAAGAACACGCGCAGGTGCCCGTCGTGCGTGACCGCCTGCAGGTGCGCGGTCAGCGACTCCGCGAAGGCCGCGCACGACGTGATCCCGTCGTACTGCTTCGCGGCGCGCCGCTTCTTCACGGCCTTCTCCATCTCGGCCGCCTTCTCCGGGAAGACGTAGCCCTCCTTCAACTCCCG
>CAYYFX010000034.1:0-36883 GCA_964471155.1 uncultured Gemmatimonadota bacterium
GCTCTTCTGGTGGGCGATCGAGCTCCCCGAGCGCTGGAAGACCTACTACCGGCGCTTGGTTGCCACCGGACCCCGCGGCGTGAGCCGCCCGCACATGCTGAAGCTGGCCTACTGACCGGCGGGAGACCTCGTGTCAACGGCGGCGTTCCGCCCGGCAGCACATTCTCCGCACCACAACTTGAAGCGAAGGGCCCGGGCGATCGCTCGCCCGGGCCCCGTGCACGCGCAGCGTCCGGCGCCGGTCATGCCATATCAGCGGTAATCCGCCTTCACGCGGCCCCACGACGTGGGATCCACGGAGACCGTCGAGCAGATGTTCGCCGGGGACGCCGTGTTGCGCGGCGTCGGCGCGCCCGTGGCGAAGTCCACGGAGTTGTCGTCCATGTCCTGGCAGCCGTTGTTGAAACGGAGGCCGGCCGTGGTGTTCGTCAGCGCGGCCATGACCGCCGTCTCCGAGCAGTTCGCCGTGCCGAAGCCGACGAGATCGGTCCAGCCGGTCGGGCACGCGCCGGAGAGCGCCGTGGTGCTGTGCACGAGGGCCACCTTGCCGTTCGTGGCCGACATGGTGATCGTGCCCGTGGCGTCCGGTGTGGGCAGCGGCGTCGTGCCGCCGGTGCCCTGCGCTTCCTGCACCAGGTAGTACCGTCCGGGAAGGAGCGTGCCGCTCAGCGGGGTGAGCTGCCAGGTCGTCCCGGTGGACGAAGCGTACTGCACGGACCAGCCGTTCAGGTTGATGTTCGTCGTGCCGCGGTTGAAGAGCTCGATGAAGTCGTGCGTGTAGGTGGCCCCGCTGTTCCCGCCGCCGCCGTACACCTGGCTGATGACGAGATTGCTGGCGGCCGACGCCGGCGAGGCGACGAACGCGAGCAGACCGGCGAGGACGGTGAGGCTCAGGACTCGGTTCATGGGGAGACTCCCGCCGGCCCGCACGGACCGGCCGAGGAAAGCACTGGCGCTTGGTGAGATCGCTTGGCGAGCCATCCGGGCGGCCAGGACACCCTGAAGAGCCCCCGAGCATGCGCCTCTCCCGGGTCGTTTTCAATGGGTTTCCCGGGTGGGGTTGGACACGCCGGCGCCCGGCGGCTTGCGCGCGCGGGGCGCCCTTCCGGCCCGAGGCTCAGATGGCGCAGGTCATGTCCGTGCCGCAGCACATCGGGGACTTGACCTTGCCGTGCCCCGCCGGGCACTCGGCCACGTGCACGGACGTGCCGTCCGGCTTCTGCAGCGTCTTGTGCACCAGCTCCGCGCCGCACTTGCCGCACGTCATGGTGCCGATGCTCATGCCGCACTTCTCGCAGGTGTAGATGGCCATGGGATCCTCCTTCGGGGAACGGGTTCGAGACGCGGGAGTCTACCGCAATGCGGCCGGTCGGGCATCCCGCCCCGCCCGACGTGCCGGTGGCGGCGGAGTTCCCGCCCGCGCCGTGTCCCGCGGTGCGCGGGAAGCGGCGGGGCAGGGCCCGCCGGGCGCCGGGGCGGCGTGAGCCGATTGAATCGGCCCGGCGCGATCCGTACGATGGCCGCTCCTTCCTTCCCCTCGCGAGGAGAGCCTCATGCGTCACCGGTCCTCCCGGCGCGCCGCGCCCGGCGTCGCCGTTTCCCTCGCCGCCGTCCTCGCGGCCGGGCCGGCGGCCGGGCCGGCGGCGGCGCAGGTCGTGCCCACCGGGTTCGTCCACGAGCTCGCGATCGGCGGGCCGTGGTCCGGGGAGCCCGTGGCGCTGGCGTTCCTGCCGGACGGCCGCCCGATCGTGCTCGAACGGAACGGCGGCGCCGTGCGCCTGGCCGCGGTCGGCGCGTCGTCCTCGTCGGTGATCGGGACGGTCCCGGACGTGTCGTTCGAGCTGGAGCGAGGGCTGCTCGGAGTGGCCGTGGATCCCGCATGGCCGGCCCGCCCGTACCTGTATCTCTATCACACGCGCACGGATGCCAAGGCCGTCGTGGTGATGTTCGAAGCCTCGGGCGCGCTGTCCGACCCCAACAGCACGGCGATCGCGCTCGCGAACCCGTTCACGATCCTGGCGATGCCGGACAACCAGCCGCTGCACAACGGCGGAACGCTCCGCTTCGGCACGGACGGGATGCTGTACCTGTCCGTCGGCGAGGATCTCACGCCGTGCAACGCCCAGAACCTCGTGGACCTGCGCGGGAAGATCCTGCGGATGGACGTGTCCGCGATGCCGGGGGTCGGCTCCGGCCCGCCGCCCAAGGCCGACATCACGCCGCCGGACAACCCGTTCTTCGCGAACCCGGACGAGGACGCCCGGCTCGTGTACGCGTGGGGGCTGCGGAATCCGTTCCGCTTCTCGGTGGATCCCGCCACCGGCGATCTCTGGATCGGCGACGTGGGGTTCATCTCCTGGGAGGAAGTGAACCGCGTGCCGGCCGGCAGCGGCGGTGGACAGAACTTCGGCTGGCCCATCCTGGAGGGACCGGACCCGCCGGGCACGGGGGACACGTGCGGCGCGGGCAACACGTTCACCGCGTCCGAGTACGTGTACCCGCACGGCGCCGTCATCGCCGCGGTCATCGGCGGACCGCTGTACCGCGCGGGTTCGCCATCCCCGAACGCCCTGCCCGCGTCGTACGACGGGAGCTACTTCCTCATGGACTGGGGCGGCGAGTGGATGCGGCGCCTCGTGGAGGGACCCGGCGGCTGGGACGTCGCGCCGCCGGCGCCCGGCCAGCCCGATCCCGTGAACTGGGCCACGGGCCTCGGGCAGATCTCCGACATCGCGATCGGACCCGACGGCGCGCTCTGGCTCGCGCAGAAGGGCGGCACCGTGCGCGGCATCTACCGCATCCGCCGCACGCTGCCGACGGACGCTCCGGCCGCCGGCCCGGCGGCGCCCGGGGCGCTGCACGTGTCGGCGTTGCCGAACCCGGCGCGTCGCGCGGACGCGGTGGAGTTCCGCTGGACCGCGCCCGGTCCCGGGACCGCGCGGCTGCGCATCGTGGACGCGTCCGGCCGGCTCGTGCAGGAACTGCGCGCGGAGGGGTCGGGAGGCGGCCTCCGCTGGGATCCGAAGGCCGCGGGTCGCGCCGCGGCGGGCGTGTACTTCTACGAGCTGCGGCACGGCGAGGCCGCCGCGCGCGGACGCCTGGTCCTCCTGCGGTAGCCCGAGGTCCCGGTACCCCTTCGTCGTCCTCGCGCCCGGGACCGCGGCGCCGCCGTCCGCCTCCGGACGGGCCGGATCGTCCCGGGCCGCGCGCGTTCCGTCCCACCGTGTTTGCCGCGCCGTTCCGCCGCGGTACGCTGCATCGGAACGGATCCGTGCGGGTGCGCTGCGGACGAACCGAAGGGGGAGACGCTCGTGGGAATCGGCAACCGGAGGGCCGCCCTGGCGGCGATGATCGCGGCCGCGACGCTGGCAGGCTGCGGGACGAAGGAGGCGCCGCGCACGTCCGGCGTGGACACGGCGAACTTCGATCCGAGCGTGAGCCCGGCCGACGACTTCTACCGGTACGTGAACGGGACGTGGCTCGACACGGTGGAGATCCCGCCGGACTTCCCCACGATCGGCAGCTTCCTGTCCCTGCACATCGACAGCGAGAACGAGCGTCACGCCATCCTGGAGGAGCTCGCCGCGCGCACGGACCTCCCCGAGGGCACCGGGGAGCGGAAGGTGGCGGACTTCTACGCCACGTTCATGGACTCCGCGGCCATCGAGGCGCGCGGGACGGAGCCCATCCGGGAGGAGCTGGCGCGCATCGACGCCATCGCCTCGAGGGAGGAGCTGCTGCAGGCCTTCGGGCGGAACTGGAAGCGCGGGATCGCCGCGCCGATCGCGCCCTACCGGGACGCCGACTTCGACGACGCCACGAAGTACCTGCTCACGTTCACGCAGTCCGGGCTCGGCCTGCCGGACCGGGACTACTACCTGCGGGACGAGGCGTCGCTGGCGCACGTCCGCGACGAGTACCGCAAGTACCTGGCGAAGCTCTTCGAGCTGGCCGGGATCGACGGCGGCGCGCGGCACGCGGAGACGGTGTTCGCGCTGGAGAAGCGGATCGCCGAGGCGCAGTGGCCGCTCGAGGACGTGCAGGACGTGGACAAGACCTCCAACCGCTACGCGGTGGCGCAGCTCGCGACGATCAGCTCGCGGATCGAGTGGACCACGATGCTGGATGCCGCCGGCCTGGCCGGCGTGCAGCAGGTGTGCATCGCGCAGCCGGGCTACTTCACGGCGTTCGCGGACCTCGTGGCCGACGCGGACCTCGCCGACTGGAAGACCTGGCTGACCGCGAAGCTCCTGGCGGATTCCGCGCCGAACCTCACGGCGGCCTTCGTGGACGCCTCCTTCGAGTTCAACGGGCGCGTGCTCTCGGGATCGAACGAGCTGTCGGCGCGGTGGAAGCGCGGCGTGCGGCAGGTCGAGGGCGCGCTGGGCGAGGCCGTCGGGCGGATCTGGGTGGAGCGGCACTTCCCGCCGGAGGCGAAGGCGCGGATGCAGGAGCTGGTGGCGAACCTGATGTCCGCGATGCAGGAGAAGATCGACGAGCTCGAGTGGATGGGCCCGGAGACGAAGGCGCGCGCGCACGAGAAGCTGGCCGCGTTCAGGCCGTACGTGGGCTACCCGGACGAGTGGATCGACTACGCGAAGCTGGAGGTCGTCCCGGGGGACCACGTGGGCAATGCCTGGCGCGCCGCGGAGTTCGAGTTCCGCCGGCAGATGGACAAGCTGGACGAGCCGGTGGACCGCGACGAGTGGGGCATGACCCCGCAGACGGTGAACGCGTACTACAACCCGAACCTCAACAAGATCGTGTTCCCCGCGGCCATCCTGCGGCCGCCGTTCTTCGACATGGCGGCGGACGACGCGGTGAACTACGGCGCCATCGGCTGCGTGATCGGCCACGAGATCACCCACGGCTTCGACGACCAGGGCCGCAAGTTCGACGGCGCCGGCAACAAGCGCGACTGGTGGACGGAGGCGGACAACGCCGCGTTCATGCAGCGCGCGGACGCGCTGGCCGCGCAGTACGACGAGTACGTGGCCATCGACAGCCTGCGGGTGAACGGCCGCCTCACGCTGGGTGAGGACATCGGGGACCTCTCCGGCATGGCCATCGCCTACCGTGCGTACCGGAACTCGCTCGGCGGCAAGCCGGCGCCGGTCATCGACGGGCTGACCGGCGAGCAGCGCTTCTTCATGGGCTGGGCGCAGGTGTGGCGGGAGAAGAGCGAGCCCGAGTACACGCGCATGATCGTGCTCTCCGACGAGCACCCGCCGGGCCGGTTCCGGGTGAACGGCGTGGTGTGCAACATGCCGGAGTTCTACGAGGCCTTCGGCGTGAAGCCCGGCGACGGGCACTGGCGCGAGCCGGGGGACCGCGTGGCGATCTGGTAGCAGCAGGGCGGCGGCCAGCCGACCGCGGGGGTGGACGGAGGCCGGGTATCGTCGATCCCGGCTTCCGGTTGATCCGGATCGTTGCGCGGGTGGAGAATGGACGAGCCCCCTCCTCCCGGAAGGATCTCCATGCCGCGCGCGCACCCCCTCTCGCTCGGACTCCTTGCGCTGGTCTGGTTCCTGGTGGGACCCGCCCCGGGACTGGCGGCCGGCCCCGCGGGCTGGGGGCTCGGCTGCTACGACTGGCGCCTGAGCTTCTCCGAGACCGACCCGCACGAGAGCGTGCGTGCCCCGGCCGCGGGCATCCACGACGTCTACGTTGACGGACGGTGCTTCCGAGGGGAGAGTGGACATACGGCCGCGCGGGAGGCGTCATCGTGGCACGTCCACCACTTCCGTCACTCGCCCTCCTGACATTCGTCATCGGCCTCGCGTCCGCGGCCGCGTCCGCGGCCGCGGACGCAGGTCCCCGCGGGGAATTCCCGGGCTGCTACCTGTGGCAGCTCAGCTTCTCGGACACCGATCCCTGGGACTACGAGCAGCCGGCGGCGTCCGGTCCCCTGGAGGTGTACCTCTGGTACACGCAGCGGGAGTGGCCCTACGGGATCTCCGCGGCGGAGATGACCGTGCAGTTCCCCGCGGAGTTCCAGCTCTTCGGCTTCGCGCCGATGAACGGGTTCCTGAACATCGGCACCGCGCACCACCTGCTGCTCGCCGTGGGATCGTGCCCCTGGGGCCCGATGGTCGCGGGCAAGTTCTCGTTCTTCGATGCCATGGGAGGGGGCGGCTCGGTCTGTCTGGGCGCCCCGGATGGAGGGGACGGCCCTCCGGTCACGGTCGATTGCAGCACCCCGCTGCCGTTCTCGATGACGGGCGCCGTGCAGGGCTGCTCCACGGATCCCTCGGAGACAGCGTGCCGGCGGGATGTCGCGTGCACCTCGCCGACCGACCCGTCAAGTTGGGGCTCCGTCAAGAGCGGGTACCGAACCCGCTGAGGTGCGTCCGGCAAGACCGCCGGAGACGCGAACGGTCCGGCTCCCGCGGGAACCGGACCGCTCGCGCCCTCCGCGGAACCGCCCGGCGGGCTACTCGCCCATCGCGGCCTTCTTCGGCAGCAGGTACTCCTCCCAGAACAGCGACCCCGCCCAGAGCTGGTAGTCCGCGTTCGACTTCTTCGCGAAGCCGTGGCCCTCGTCCCGGGCCAGCATGTACCACGCGGGGTTGCCCTTCCCGCGGACGATCTTCACGATCTGCTCCGCCTCGGACGCGGGGACGCGCGGGTCGTTCGCGCCCTGCACCACGAACAGCGCGGAGCGGATCTCCCCGGCGTGGTTCGTGGGGGAGATCTTCTCGAGGTGCGCGCGCATCTTCGGATCGCGCTCGTCGCCGTACTCCACGCGGCGCAGATCCCGCCGGTACTCGGACGTGTTCTCCAGGAACGTGACGAAGTTCGAGATGCCGACGGCGTCCACGCCGGCGCGCAGCCGGTCGCCGTAGTGCACCAGGCACGCGAGCACCATGTAGCCGCCGTAGGAGCCCCCGGTCACCGCCACGCGCGAGGCGTCCAGATCCGGCTGCGTGTCGATCCAGTCCAGCAGCGCCCCGATGTCCTTCACCGAGTCCTCGCGACGGAAGCCGTTGTCCAGCTTCAGGTAGGTCTTCCCGTAGCCCTCGCTGCCGCGCACGTTCGGGTAGATCACGGCGCAGCCCAGCTCGTTGACCTCGTACTGCGACGTGTACGAGAACCACGCCTTCGCCTGGCTCTCCGGGCCGCCGTGGATGCGGATCACCACCGGGAACGGGCCGTTGCCGCGCGGCTTGTACACGAACGCCGGGATCATGCGGGTCCTGCCGTCGGGGCCCTTGTCGAACGTGGGGAACTCCACGAGTTCGCTCTTCACGAACGTGGACGTGTCCAGCCCGCCCACCTCCGCCTCCGTCCAGCGCGTCATCCGCCGCGTGGCCACGTCCACCACGTACACGTCCTTCGGGGACGCGGTCGTCTCGAACTCGACGGCCAGGGACTTCCCGTCGGGCGAGAACCGCGCGCCTTCCAGGATGCCGAGATCCAGGGGCACCTGCACCAGCTCGCGCGTCTTCGCGTCCATGAAGTGGAGCTGGTCCGCGCCGCCGGCGTTCACGCGCAGCGCCAGGCGCGACCGGTCCTCCGGCATCGCCGCGATCGCGGTGTCCCAGCCCATCCCGGCCAGCACCGCCTCGGACTTCGCGGCGCCCACCTTCGCCCAGCGCAGGTGCTGGAACTCCGACCCCTCGTCGGACGTGAACCACACGCCCGCGCCGGACGCGTCGAACGCGGCCGTCCCGTACGCGATCGTCTCGCCCTTCACCTTCTTGTGGTTCGCGAGCGGCGTCCTCTTGCCGGTGGCCACGTCCACGGTCCAGAGGTACGACTCGTTCGCGGAGACCGCCTGCGCCACGAGCAGGGTCCTGTCGTCCGGGGACCAGTCCAGCGGGTAGAAGTAGCCCTGCGCCTCCAGGACCATCCGCTTGCCGTCCGGGGAGGTCGGATCCATGACCCAGACGTCGTGATCCCGGCCGTTGCGCACGGTGCTGCGCCACGCCACGCGGTCCTTCGTGTTCGACCACACCGGCGATCCGTTCTGGGACTCGCCGTCCGTCAGGAGCGCCGCCTCGCCCGTGCCGAGGTCGAAGCGGTAGATCTGCGACATCTCGTTGCCGCCCACGTCCTTCGTGAACAGGAACCAGTCCTCCGCCGTCCCGAAGGAGGCGGAGCCCACCGGCTCGTCGAAGAACGTGATCTGCTTGCGCATCCCCCGGGGCGTCGCGACGTGGTGCACCTGGTCCGCCTCGCCGAAGCGCGTGAGGATGAACAGTCCGGCCCCGTCCGGCGTCCAAGCGGCAAGGCCCGCCGGTCGGATGTTCTGGTACTGGCGGGTCTTCTCCACGATGCGGGCGGGGATCTCCGGCACTCCGTCGAGGACCAGTTGTCCCACCTCCCGCACCTCGGCGGGCGCGGGGCCGGCGGCCGCGACCACCCCGGCGGGAAGGAGCGCGAGCAGCGTGCGAACGAGCGATCGGTTCCGGAGCATGCGTGTCTCCCGGGAAGGGCGCCGCGGGGAACGTCGGCGCGCGGTTCGTGAGGATCCCGGGAAAGGTGGCATCGGTGCCGCGGGAGATCAAGGACCCGGCCGCCGAACGGGCGCCGGGAGGGACCGGAACGGGCGCCTCCGGGGGCGAGTTCCCGGCCCCCGGGGCCCGCACGGGACGGACGACGGAGGGAGGGGATGGTCCCCCGGCGCGGGGGGACGGGGACCGGGCCGGCGGCTTGCGCCGGGCGGCGAGGCGCGCGAGAATCGCAGTCTTCCGATCCGGACCAGTCGAACGACCCGGACGATCGAACCTCCCCGATTCGGCGGTAGCCCCATGACCCTCGTGCATCCCGTCGCGCGCCGCGCGGTCGTTCCCGTGGTCCTGGCCCTGGCGTGCGCGCTGCTGACGTCCGCGTGCGGCAAGGAGGCCGGCGGCGCGAGCGCGGCGCCGGCGCAGGCCGCCGGGCCCGCCGCCCGCAACGAGAAGCCCGTGCCCGTGGCCGTGGAGCGGGTGGCGCAGGGCCCGATCGCGTCCTACTACACGGCCACCGCCACGATCGAGGCGGACAGCCGCGCCGAGATCGTGGCCCGGACGACCGGCGTGGTCCGCCGGCTCCTGCACGAGGAGGGCGACCGCGTGGCCGCCGGCGCGGAGCTGCTCCGGCTGGAGGACGACGAGGCGCGGCTGCGCGCGCAGCAGGCCGAGGCGAACGCGGCCATGGCGCGCGCGGAGTACGATCGCAAGGCCTCGATGCGCGACGCCGGGCTGCTCTCCGCGGAGGAGTTCGAGACCGTGGAGAACACGCGCAGCGTCCGCGAGGCGGAGCTGGGACTCGCGCAGCTGGAGCTGGAGTACACGCGCGTGTCCGCGCCCTTCGCCGGCCGCATCGTGCGCCGGCTCGTGGACCTGGGCGCGCACGTGTCGCCGGGCACGCCGCTGTTCGAGATCGTCGACGACGAGCCGCTGCTCGCGCGCGTGTACGTGCCGTCCCGGCGCATGGGCTTCGTCCGCGCGGGCCAGGAGATCGACCTGCACCTGGACAGCGCGGACCTGGACGTGAAGGGCGTGGTGACGCTGGTCAGCCCCATCGTGGACCCCGCCACCGGCACCGTGAAGGTGACCGCGGAGATCCGCCGCCGGCCGGACGGGATCCGGCCCGGGGACTTCGCGCAGGTGAAGGTCGTCACGGAGCGGCACGACGACGCGCTGCTGGTCCCGTCGCGCGCGATCGTGGAGGACGAGGGGCAGCAGGTCGTGTACGTGGCCGTGGACGGGAAGGCCGTGCGCCGCCCCGTGGAGACCGGGTTCGTGGAGAACGACCGCACCGAGGTCACGAGCGGGCTGGCCGCGGGGGAGCTGATCTGCACGAAGGGGCAGCGCGACCTCAGGGACGGCGCGGCGCTCGCCCTGCTCGAGGGACCGCCCGACGTGCTGGCCGCCGCGCAGGTGGCATCCGCCGACACCGCCGCCGCCGCGGACGCGGCCGCTGTCCAATAGCCCCGTGATCCGGGGTCTCGCGCTCTTCTCGGTACGGCGCCGCGTCACGATCCTGATGATCGCGGCCGCGTTCCTGGCGTTCGGCGCCGTCAGCCTCTCGCGGCTGCCGGTGGATCTGCTGCCGGACATCGCCTACCCGTCGCTCACCGTCCGCACCGAGTTCCCCGACACCGCGCCCGGCGAGGTGGAGAACCTGGTCACGCGCCCCGTCGAGGAGGCGGTGGGCGTCGTGCGCGGGCTGCAGGAGATCCACTCGGTGAGCCGCGCCGGCGTATCCGAGGTCACGCTGCAGTTCGACTGGGGCGCGGACATGGACGACCTCTCCCTCGAGGTCCGCGAGAAGCTGGACCGCGTGGAGCTGCCGCTCGAGGTGGAGACGCCGATCGTCCTGCGGTACGACCCCGCGCTGGACCCCGTGCTCCGCCTCGCGCTCACCGGCTCGGACGATCTCGCGCTGCTCCGCCGCGTGGCGGAGAAGGAGGTCAAGGAACGCCTGGAGACGCTGGACGGCATCGCCGCGGCGATGCTGAAGGGCGGCGTGGAGGAGGAGATCCGCGTCGACGTGGACCAGGGCAAGCTGGCCGCGCTGGGCCTCGGGCCCGAGGACGTGGGGCGCGTGCTGGCCGCGTCGAACCTGAACCGTCCGGGCGGCTCCATCGAATCCACCGAGAACGAGTACCTCGTCCGCACGATGAACGAGTTCGACACGGTCGAGGAGATCGCCGAGCTGACCATCACGCCGGTGAACCGCATCCCGGTGCGCCTGGGCGACGTGGCCACCGTGCGCCGCGCCCCGCGGGACCGCGACGAGATCACCCGCGTGGACGGCAAGGAGTCCGTGGAGATCGCCATCCACAAGGAGGGCGACGCGAACACCGTGGCCGCCGCCGACGCGGTGCTGGAGTCCCTGGACCGGATCCGCCGCGGGCTGCCCGAGGGGATGGAGCTGACGGTGCTGTTCGACCAGTCGCGCTTCGTGCGCCGCGCCGTCGGCGAGGTGCGGGACGCGGCCGTCGCCGGCGGGCTGCTCGCCATCCTCGTGCTGTTCCTGTTCCTGCGGGACCTGCGGCCCACGCTCGTGATCGCGGCATCCATCCCGCTGTCCGTCGTGGTCACGTTCATCCTGATGTACCGGCTCGGCGTGTCGTTGAACCTCATGTCGCTCGGCGGGCTCACGCTCGGCATCGGCATGCTGGTGGACGCGTCCATCGTGGTGCTGGAGTCCATCGACCGCCGCCGGCGCGCGGGGCTGTCCCGCGCCGCGGCCGCCGTGGAGGGCACGGCGGAGGTGGGCGGCGCGGTGTTCGCGTCCGTGCTGACCACGGTCGCCGTGTTCTTCCCCATGCTGTTCGGGGAGGGCATCGCCGGGCAGCTCTTCCGGGACCAGGCGCTCACGGTCACGTTCAGCCTGCTGGCGTCGCTGCTCGTGTCGTTGACGATCGTGCCGATGCTCTCCTCGCTCGGATCGGCCGGACCGCCGGCCGCCGCCGCGGCCCCGCCCCCGGACGAGGACCTCGCGGCCGGCGGGACGGCGGAACCCGGTCGCCTGTCCGCGGGCTTCGACCGCCTGCTGCGCGGCGCGCTCGCCCGGCCCTGGGTCACGATCGGGGCGGCCGCGGCGCTTTTCGCCCTCTCCCTGCTCGCGGTCCCGCGGCTCGGCACCGAGCTCGTTCCGGCGGTGTCGGAGGGCGAGTTCCACTTCGAGGTGGCCATGCCGGAGGGCACGCCCCTCGCCGCCACCGACCGCGCGGTGCGCGCCATGGAGGACGCGGCCGGCGCCGAGGACGGCGTGGCGATCACGTACGCCACCGTGGGCAGCCGGCTGGTGGCGGGCGGGCTGTCGCTCAAGACGAAGGACGAGAGCCTCGGCATGGTGAACGTGATCATGGCCGACCGCTCGGACGACGCCGCCGAGCACGCGGCCGCGGAGCGGCTGCGCGCGCGCTTCCACGGGATGCCCGGCGTGGAGACCAAGCTGGGGCGACCGTCCTTCTTCACGCTGAAGACGCCGGTGGAACTGGTGTTCTACGGCGAGGACCTGGTCGTGCTGCGGGACTACACGTCGCGGCTGCTGCCGGAGGTACGGGCCGTCCCCGGGCTGGCCGACGTGCGGGCCTCGCTGGAGGCCGGCACGCCGGAGATCTCCGTGCGCTTCGACCGCGACCGTCTCGCCGCGCACGGCCTCTCGCTCCAGGACGTGTCCGGGCAGCTCCACGACCGCGTGCAGGGCGCGATCGTGTCGCGGTTCCGCGAGGAGGACCGGCACCTGGACATCCGCGTGCGCAACCGCGAGGAGGATCGGGACTCCATCGGCGACGTCGAGAACCTCGTCGTGGCCACGGGGAACGGCGTGCCGGTCACGCTGTCCGCGGTGGCGGACGTGGTCACGGCGAGCGGCCCCGCCGAGATCCACCGCATCCAGCAGAGCCGGGCCGCGGTGCTGACCGGCGAGGTGAGCGGGCGAAGCCTCGGCGCGGTGGTGGAGGACCTGCGGGGGCTGCTCGCCGCGAACCCGCCGCCGCGCGGCGTCACCGCGGAGATCGCCGGGCAGAACCAGGAGATGCGCCGGAGCTTCGCCAGCCTGGCCTTCGCGCTCGCGCTGGCGGCGTTCCTGGTGTACCTGGTCATGGCCGGCACCTTCGAGAACCTGCTGCACCCGCTCATCATCATGTTCACGATCCCGCTGGGCGCCGTGGGCGTGGTGGCGGGTCTGCTGCTCGGCGGGTTCACGATCAACATCATGTCGCTCATCGGGACGATCCTGCTCGCCGGCATCGTCGTGAACAACGCGATCGTGTTCGTGGATGCCGTGAACCGGTTCCGCCGCGCCGGACTCGGGAAGACGGAGGCGCTGGTGCAGGCGGCCCACGTGCGGATGCGGCCCATCCTGATGACGACGGCCACCACGATCCTGGGGCTCGTCCCCATGGCGCTCGGGTTCGGCGAGGGCGCGGAGCTGCGGCAGCCGCTGGCCGTGGTGGTCACCTTCGGCCTGGTCCTCGGCACGCTGCTCACGCTGGTGGTCATCCCGGCGGTGTACCGGGTCGTCCCGTCGAGGGTGCGGACCCTGGCCGAGGAGCGCGAAATGTTGCGGCAGGTGGAGGAGGCGGAGCGGATCGCGCGCCGCGGCTCCCCGGCCACCGCGGAGGACTCGGCATGACCCTGCCGGAGCTGGCCATCCGCCGGCCCGTCACCACGATGACGATCCTGGTGTCCATCGTGGTCGTGGGCGCCATCGCGCTCGCGCGGCTGCCCCTCGCGTTCATGCCGGAGCACGAGGAGCAGCAGGTCTGGATCATCGTGCCGTACCCGAACGCGTCGCCGAAGACGGTGGAGCGCACGGTGCTGCGCCCGCTGGAGGAGGCGCTCGGGAGCATCGAGGGGCTGGGGCACATGTGGTCCCGCGCGGGGGAGGACGGCGCGCGGGTGAGCCTCTTCTTCGGGCCGGAGCAGGACGTGGCGCTGAAGAAGGTGGAGATCCGCGAGCGCATCGACCGCGTCCGCGACGAGCTGCCGGAGGACGTGGACCGGATCTTCGTGTCCGCGCAGTGGGATCCGGGCCGTTCCGGCGAGACGATCCTGGACGCGCGCATCGCCGCGGACCGCGACCTGAGCCACGGCTACGACCTCCTGTACGACAAGATCGTGAAGCCGCTGCTGCGCATCCCCGGCGTGGCGCACGTGGACCTGGACGGCGTCAACGCGCGCGAGGTCCGGATCAACCTGCGGCTGGCGGATCTCGAGCGGTACCGCGTGGACGTGCGGGACGTGGCGGCGGCCATCCGCGAGAACCACCTGGAGCGCTCCCTCGGGCTGGTCCGCACGGACGACGCGAACCTGCTGCTCCGGATGGAGGGCCGCCTGGACGACCCCGACGAGATCCGCGAGCTGCCCCTGGGCAACGGGATCCGGCTCAAGGACGTGGCGGAGGTGACCTACGAGGAGCCGCCGCTGGAGTACGGCCGGCACCTGGACGGGAAGTTCGCGCTCGGGATCGGCGTGAACAAGGAGGCCTCGGCGAACACGATCGAGATCTCCAAGGAGATCCACCGGCGCGTCGCCGAGATGGCGAACGACCCGGACCTGGACGGCGTGAACTTCCTCGTGTGGGAGGACCAGGGCAAGGAGATCCTCTCCACGATCCGCAGCCTGCAGAACACCGGACTCATGGGGGCGCTCCTGGCCGCGGTGGTGCTGTACCTGTTCCTGCGGCGGCTCTCGCCCACGGTGTGGGTGGTGGCGTCCATCCCGTTCTCGCTGATCGTGGCGTGCGGCGTGATCTGGGCCAAGGGCGGCACGCTCAACACGATCTCCCTGCTCGGGCTGATCGTGGGCGTGGGCATGCTCGTGGACAACGCGGTGGTGGTGATGGAGAACATCGACCGGTACCAGCGCATGGGGCTGGAGCCGCGCGCGGCCGCGCTGCTGGGGGCGCGCGAGGTCTCCGTGGCGGTGATCACGGCCACGCTCACCTCCATGATCGTGTTCCTGCCCATCTTCTTCGGCCCGCCCAACGAGATGAACGTCATCCTGCGGGAGCTGGGGATGACGGTGTGCTTCACGCTGGCGGCGTCGCTGTTCGTGAGCCAGACGATGATCCCGTTCGCGGCCAGCCATTTCGTGCACCGCCGCCGCGACACCGCGGAGGGGAAGGCGTTCACGCGGTTCACGGACGGCTACGCGCGCGTGCTGGAGTTCACGCTGGACCGGAAGTGGCTGGCGCCGGTGGTGGGGCTGACGGTCATCGGGTCCGCGGTGTACCCGGTGATGAAGGTGGACAAGAACATGGAGACGAGCCCCGCGGAGATGTTCGTGGGGATCCGGTACAACCTGTCGGAGCCGGCGTCCCTGGAGCGGCGGGAGGAGCTGGCGTCGCAGGTGGAGGCGGTGCTGGCGGACCACCGGGAGGAGTTCGCGCTGCGCTCCATCTACAGTTTCTACAGCCGCGACTGGACCATGACGCGCCTGTACATGCAGGAGGGCCGCACGAACGAGGTCTGGATGAACAAGGTGCGGCGGCGGCTTCCGGAGATCCTGCCCACGATCGCCGGCGTGAAGCTGGAGGTGGAGGACAACGTCCCCTTCTGGCAGCGCAACCGCGGCAAGCGCGTGGGCTTCCGGCTCACCGGCGAGGACACGGAGGTGCTGAGCCGGCTGGCCGCGGAGGGGAAGCGGCTCCTGGAGGGCGTGCCCGGGCTGCACAGCCACTACTCCAGCGCCGAGGGCGGGAAGTTCGAGGTGCAGACGCGCGTGGACCGGGACCGGGCGCGCGCGTACGGCGTGGGCGTGGAGCAGGCGGCGGACGTGGTGGAGCTCACCTTCCGCGGGCGAACGCTCCCGCCGTTCCTGGATGGCGACGACGAGGTGCAGATGAGCCTGCGCCTCGACGAGCAGGCGGAGGAGAGCCTGAGCCAGCTTCACAACCTGCCGCTGAGACAGTCCGGGCGCGAGGGCGTGCGGGTCATCCCGCTGGACACGGTGGCGGAGTTCGCCGTGGTGAAGGGCGCGGAGGAGATCGCGCGGGACGGGCGCGTGACGGGCGTCTGGGTGGGCGCGCGGTTCGACGAGGGGGAGCAGGCGGACTACGTCGCGAAGGGGCGCGAGGCGCTGGCGCAGCTGGACCTGCCGTACGGCTACAAGCTGGACGAGAACGACTTCGACGACGGTCGCGACGAGAACCGCAAGGACTTCCTGATCAACCTGCTGCTCGCGCTGGGTCTCATCTTCGCGGTGATGGCGGGGCTGTTCGAGTCCACGCGGCAGGCGCTGAGCCTGCTCGTGTCCCTGCCCTTCGCGCTGGCCGGCGCGGCGTGGACGCTCTGGCTCACCGGCACGGACTTCGACCAGCCGGCCGCCGTGGGCCTGCTGCTCCTGTTCGGCATCGTGGTGAACAACGGGATCGTGATGATCGAGCACATCAACATGTACCGGCGGTCCGGCATGGCGCGGCGCGAGGCGATGATGCGGGGCGGGCGCGAGCGGCTGCGGCCCGTCATGATGACCGCGCTGACCACCCTGCTGGGTCTCCTGCCGATCGTGATCCGCAAGCCGTCGCTGGCCGGCGTGTACTACTACTCCATGGCGCTCGTCATCATGGGCGGACTGCTCATCTCCACCGTCCTCACCACCGTGCTCCTGCCCACCACGGTGTGCCTCACCGAGGACGTGCTGAACGGCGTCGCGCGGCGGGCGCGCGCGGCGGGCGCGCGGCTGGGACTGCCGCGGCTGCCGCGACTGGTCCGTCGCCCGGCGGTCGGCCGCTAGGGTCGCGACCCGGAGGCCGGGCCGGGCGCGGGAGTCAGCCGGCGCCGTTCGCCCGGCGTCTCCCGTTGGCGTGCGGACGATTGCCGGGGCCGTGCCCGTTCACGTGGGCGTAGTGGACCGCGATGTAGGCCGGCACGATGCCCAGGCGCAGGTAGGTGGCGCGCACCGTGTCCGGCAGGTGCTTGAAGTCCCCGACCACGCTGCGGCAGATGGGCTCGCCGCAGGCGCACGGCATCGTCCAGAAGTCCTCGTCCATGTTCGTGGAGTAGTCGAAGCGGATCTCGGCGCCTTTCGCGATGTCGCGGAGCGCCACGAGGACGTCCGTGCCGCGCAGGCCGGCATTCGGATTGCAGGAGTGGTTGACGTAGAGGCCGATGGGTCGGGGGAGGATGTACTCGCGGGGACCTACCTGCAGCAGGTTGGCGCCTTGCGGCGTGTCGTGGATGGGATGACTTCGGTCGTACGGTTCGCCCGCGAAAACGAGGATGCGTTCGCCCGCGCGATAGTCGCGCGCCGCGAAGACCCCGCGCCCCACGTCGCACTCGGCGACGAGCAGCTCTGCGTCCATTGGTCCTCCGGGAGCCGTGCTCCCCGGGAGAAGCGTTCCCGCTCTTTCGGCGGTTCGACCTGCGGAATGGAGTGGAAACCCCGACGCGGCGCCTTCCGCGGGGCGGTCCGGACGGGGAGTGGGGAACAGGAGGCGGGGGAGGAGCCCGGACGCTCTCCGCGACGCGGGACGACGACCTTCGGGCCGATCGGCTCACGGTTCACGGGGACTCTGGGGCGCCGCAGCGGCTCGCTGGCCGGGCGCCGGCTCCTTTGAGGCGGGGAATCTAGTCCGCGCGTCCCGCGTTTGCACCACCTTTCTCGCGCATCCCGTCCCTCAAGCCGCCGCCTCCCCGGGTCGATCCCGGACCCAGGAGGCGACCGACCATGCGGGTGAGGGAAGAGGCGATCGCGAAGGTGCCGGCGGAGCGCGCCTGGTCCATCCTGGCCGACCCCGAGCTGCACTCCCTCTGGAACCCCCGGATCCTCCGGACGGTCCGGTCGGGCTTCGGCCCCTGGACCGTGGGCTCGCGGTACCGCATCCGGTACGACCTCGGCCGGGGGGCCGTCGAGTTCGACGCCGAGATCACCGAGTTCCGGCCGCCGGCCCTCCTGGTCGCCCGGCTGGAGGAGCGCGTGCGTCCGTCGGAGCCCGATGCGCGCCGGCGCTGGGTGGAGGAGCGCTACGAGCTGCGGCCCGCCGGCCCGCACACCCGCGTCGTGCACGAGGTCGTGGTGCACCACTCCGGGGTTCCCTGGCCGCTGCGCGCGCTGGTGTGGCTGATCATGCGCTTCGGGGAGCCCGTGGGGCAGACCTACATGGAGAAGTTCGCGGAGCTGGCCGAGGGCGACCTCGCGCTCGCCTCCCCGGCGTCCGGACGACCGTAGTCCCTCGCGCGGCGCCGGTGGGGTAGACTCCCCCTCCCCGATCGGGCTCGCCACCCCCGCACGAGAGGAGCAGCGGCATGGCCCCCAGGAAGACCTCGAAACGGAAGGCCGCGACGAAGTCCGCGAGGAAGTCCGCCAGGAAGTCCGCGAAGAAGGCGCCGAAGAAGGCCGCGAGGAAGGCCGCATCCCGCTCCGCCGCCAAGGCGTCGCGGAAGAGGAAGCCCGCCGCCCGGCGCGCGCCCGCGAGGAAGCCGGCCGGCCCGCCGCCGATCCGTCACGGGCTCATCACGCACACGGAGCTGGCCAGCGCCGATCCGCCCGCCACGAAAGCATGGTGCGAGAGCGTCCTCGGCTGGAAGTTCGGCGATCCCGTCCCCACGATGTCCGGCCCGTACCACATGTGGCGTTTCCCGAACGACACCGGCGGCGGCATCCGCGAGAACAACCCGCCGGAGGTTCCGGGCTCCATCCCCTACTGCGAGGTGCACGACATCCGCGAGGCGTTCGACAAGGCGCTCGCGGCCGGCGCCACGGAGATGGTCCCCCCGATGCAGCTCCCCTCGGGGATGGGGTGGATCGCGATCGTGTCCGCCCCCGGGGGCGTGGCCTTCGGGTTCTGGTCGATGAGGTAGCGCGTTCCGGGGGGTGCGGGGCCGCCATGCCCTTGCGGTCCCCGCCCCGCCGGGTCCACCATCGTCTCCGCTCGCCCGCACCGGCAGGGGGCGCCCCCCGACATTCCCGGGGCACCCTCGCCGGGTTCGCCCGCGCGGCTCCCGCCGCCGGGTGCGGGAGTGCGCCATGATCGTCTACGTCCACATGAGACACACCGACGGGACCGCCGCGCAGAATGCGTCCCGCAACGCCGCGCTCGCGCCGTGGTACGGGCGGGTGGCCTCCTACCACAGCCGCGTGCCCGCGGCCCAGATCCGGCACACGTACGTGAACGACTCGACCACGGTGCCGCAGGTCGTCTCCGCGATCGCCAGCGCCGCCGGGGGCGCGCGCGCCCTCTGGCGGCTGATGATCAACTGCCACGGCTCGCCCGGCCTGATCGACCTCGGCCAGGGAATCACCGTGTGGAACGTGGACGCGTTCTCGCGGCTCCGGTCCGTCATGACCCCGCGGGGCGGCGGCATCACGGTCGGGTGCTGCTATGCGGCCTCCGGCGGCGCGCTCTTCGGCGGTCGCGGGTGCATCCGCGAGCAGTCCGCCCCGGACAACGGCCTGAGCCTGCTCGTGGGCCTGGCCCGCGCGACCGGTGTGAACGTGGAGGGCGCGCTCGACGAGCAGATCACCTGGGACCAGAACGGCCCGGTCCTCACCGTCCGGCCGGACGGGACGCACTCGGTGCGCATGGGGCGGACGGTGGACTCCATCCGGCTCGGCATGTCGGGCGAGGACCTCACCTGCGGCCCGTGACCTCAGCGGATCCGGGGCGTCCGCAGGCGCTCGAAGAGGATGGCCCCTTCCTCGAGGCCCGGCCCCACGTACTCGAACGCGTTCTTGGCGAGGACCCGCATCGACGCGCGACCGTCCGGGAGGGTGTGCGCGATGATCCGCGTCACGCCCGGCTGCGCGAACGCCCACGTCACCAGCGCGTCCACGGCCTCGGGCGCGAGGCCCCGCCGGTGGTGGGTCTCCATCACGGAGTAGCCGATCTCCACGGTGCCGTGGCGGTCCGGCCGGCCCTTGAACCCGCCGGTGCCGATCGCGAGCGGCCGCTCCCCGCCGGGCCGCGCCAGCAGGAAGTACCAGGACAGCCAGCCGCACGCGCCGGGGTCCGCCTCCAGCGCGTCGAGGATCCAGCGCATGGACGACTCGTCGTTGAACGGCGGGGGCCAGCCCGGCGGGATGTCGGCGTCCAGCGCGCGGGCGAAGGTCTCGTTCCCGTCCAGTTCCGCGCGCGCGAGCGCGACGGTCGCGGGCCGCAGGACGAGACGTTCGGTCCGGAGCGGTGGGGGCGGCGCGCTCAGGGCCTTCAGCGGCGCCTGCCGGGCGCGCAACTCCTCCGCATCCAACGGCTCGCCTCCTCGCCCCGGCGCGCCGCGCCGGACAGGACCCGGGCCGCCCCGGAGGAACCGGAGCGGCCCGGGCATGGTGCGACGGATCCGTCGGGCCCGCTACTGGAGGATGACCATCTTCCTCTGCACGGACTCGCCGGCCGCCACGAGGCGGTAGAAGTACACGCCGGGGTTCAGGATCCGGCTGTCCATCTCCACCGAGTGCACGCCGGCCGGCTGCGTGCCGTCCACCAGCGTCAGGACCCGGCGGCCGGCCACGTCGTACACGGACAGGTCCACCGAGGCCTCCTCCGGCAGGCTGAACGAGATCGTGGTGCGGCCGTGGAACGGGTTCGGCCGGTTCTGCGCGAGCGACAGGCCGTCCGCATCCAGGCCGAGGCGCGCCGCGTCGTCGTCCCCGCGATCGTCCGCCTCGCCCAGCGCCACGATGCGCAGCGGCTCCGCGCTCGCGGTGGTCAGGCCGCGCCACGTGATCTGATCGATGTAGACGTCGTCGTTGTTCGCGCTGGCGTCGCACATGAACCGGATCCGCGCGTTCGTGGGGAACGTGTAGGTACTACGCGGGATCGTGACCGTCGTGACGTAGAAGGTGTTGTTGCTGAAGCTCGTGCCCGCCACGAAGTTCGCCACCGTCTGCCACGCGGAGCCGTTGTAGTACTGCACCCAGAAGTTCTCGCCGTTCTCCATGCTCACGGCGCGGAAGTAGAACTCCACCTCGAGCGTCTGGTACGCGGTGACGTTCCGCGTCGTCGTGGTGTAGAAGGACGACGCGGTGCCGCTGTTGTCCTGGATATTCGCCGCGGCCGAGCCCTGCCACGCGTACGTGCCGCCCGTGTAGCGGAGCATGTCGGCGCCGCCGTCCGTGAAGCTGCCCATGCCGCTCTCGAAGTCGTCGTACGTGATGGTGACGGCGCCGCCGCCGCCGCCCACCGAGACGTACGCGCTCTTGGACTCCACGTCGGAGCCGCACGCGTTCGTGGCCGTGAGCGCCACGGTGTACGTGCCGGCCGCGGTGTACGTGTGGCTGGGGTTCTGCGCGCTGGAGCCCGTCCCGTCGCCGAAGTTCCAGCTCCAGCTCGTGGGGCTGCCGGTGGACAGGTCGGTGAAGTTCACCGTCAGCGGCGCCGTGCCCGACGTGGGCGAACCCGAGAAGTTCGCCGCCACGGTCGGCGAGCAGCCGCCGCCGCCCAGCATCGTGGGGCGGTAGGTGGCCATCTGCTGGTCCATGCGCACGGACTGCCCGGACGTGAAGTTGTCCATGCAGGAGTCGTCCGTGTAGTCCATGAAGTTCGTGATCGGGTCGTTGCCCGGGCCGGAGCACGTGTTCCGGCCCGCCGGGCAGCCGTACGCCGGGCTGGCCTCCGCCGGCGTATCCGAGACGTAGTCCCCGTTGCCGGAGCAGCCGCCCTGGAACGTGTGGTACAGGCCGAGGAAGTGCCCGACCTCGTGGGTGGCGGTGTCGCCCAGGTTGTAGGGCGCGGCCGACCCGCCCGGGAAGGACGAGTACAGGCACACGACGCCGTGCATGTTGCTGTTCTCCGCGTACGACCACGGGAACGTGGCGTACCCCAGGAGCCCGCCGCCGATGTTGCACGAGTACAGGTTCAGCGTGGTGGCGGGGCTGATCGCCAGCGCGTTCTTCATGGCGCTCTCGTTCGAGCTTCCCATCGTGTGCTGCGACCACGCGGTGTTGTTGGTCCGGTCCACGGAGGAGAGCGTGAACCGGAAGTTCGTGTTCGCGTAGGCCGCGTTCAGCACGGCGATCTGGTTGTTGATCTGCGTGTCGGTGATGTCCCACGCGCCGGAGCTGCTCCGCACCACGTGCACGGCCACCGGGATGGTGGTGATGGCGCGCAGGGAGCCGAAGCCGGGGTGGTCCGCCAGCCAGCGCCCGACCTCCTCGGCCACCCGCTGCTGCTCGGCCTCGGTGGGAACGTGCGTGGCGCAGCGCTCGCCGGGAACGAGCACGCCGTCGGGGTCGGCATACATCACGTCGTAGCGGCCGACGGTGACGGCGGCCGCGGGGTCGATCCACGAGAGGAGGCAGATCGCGACACCACAAAGCGCAACGAGAGCGCGCTTCATCGGGATTCTCCTAGGAAGGGGAACAGCGCCGTTCCGGCGCTGCTGCGTCTCCGCAGCGACGGCGGGGGCCGCCGTGCGGTCAGGAGATCGGGAGGGACACACCGGACTCCGGGGTCCTCGCACCCCGGCAGGGTTGGGTCCGGGCGAGCGGAAGCTAGCATCGGGGAGGCGGGCGGCGGAAGAGGGTTCCCGCACGCGAGGGGGCGGCCCCCCGGGAGGGACCGCCCCGACCGCGCCGCCGGGACACCGGCCGCGAAGGTGCCACTTCAGGACCGTGACCGTCTTCGTCTCGGACCGGCCGCCGGACCTTGACGGGGAGGGGGCGGGACGGGATCTTCGACGCGGCCGCACTCGGCCGGCGGAAGGACGTCGATGCTCGAGCCTCTGGACTACGAAGCCGTCGGTCTCATCTCCGGGCTGGAGGTGCACCAGCAGCTCCTGACGCGCCACAAGCTGTTCTGCCGTTGCCCGGCCGGGCGCTACACCGGGACCCATGACGGCGAGGTGCTGCGGCACATGCGCCCCACGCTCTCGGAGCTGGGCGAATACGACGGCACCGCGCTCATGGAGTTCAAGACGAAGAAGGAGATCGTCTATCTCCTGAACCGGCTGAACGTCTGCACCTACGAGATGGACGACACGCCGCCGTTCCTGGTGAACCAGGAGGCGATCGACGTCGCCATCGAGCTCTGCCTGATGATGCACATGGACGTCATCGACGAGATCCACATCGCCCGCAAGCAGTACCTCGACGGGTCCATCCCCACCGGCTTCCAGCGCACCGCCATCATCGGGGTCAACGGATACCTCCCGTTCCGCGGGCGTCGCCTCACCGTCACGCACGTCAGCGTGGAGGAGGACTCCTGCCGCGAGGTCCTCGACAAGGGGCACCGGATCGTCTGGCGGACCGACCGGCTCGGGATGCCGCTCACCGAGACGGTGACCGGCGCGGAACTGCGCACTCCCGACGAGGTGCGCGAGGCCATCCTGCTGTGCGGACTCACCGCGCGCTCGACCGGCCGGGTGCGCACGGGTATCGGGGCCAGCCGGCAGGACATCAACGTGAGCGTGCGCGGCGGGGACCGCGTGGAGATCAAGGGCGTCCCGCGGGCCGGGTACGCCGTGAAGCTGGTCCACAACGAAGGGGTCCGGCAGCACAACCTGCTCCGGCTGCGCGACGAGTTGCACCGCCGCGGGATGAAGGAGCGGGACTCCATCCGGGTCGTCCCGGTGGACGTCACCGACATCTGCGGCGGGGTGGAGCTGGGCCTCGTGCGGCGCGCGCTGGCGGCGGGCGGGAAGGCCTTCGCGGTGAAGGTGGAGGGCGTCCTCGGCCTCGCCCAGCACCGCACGCAGCCGGACACCACGTTCCTGGACGAGCTGTCCGGACGCATCCGGGTCATCGCGTGCCTGGACGATCCGCCGATCGTGCTGAGCGGCGCGGCGCTGCCCGAGTTCCCCGACCGCTACCGCGTGCTGGAGCGGCTGCGCAAGCGCCTGGAACTGGGGTCGGGGGACGACTTCTTCCTGGTCGCGGGACCGGAGGAGGACTGCCGCACGGCGGCCGAGGAGATCCGCCTCCGCTTCGCCGATGCCACGCAGGGCGTGCCGCGCGAGACGCGGCAGTCGCTCGCCGGCGGCTTCACCACCTTCGAGCGGATCCTGCCCGGGCCGGACCGGATGTATCCGGACACCGACTCGCCGCCCACGCGGGTGACCGCGGAGCGCGTGGCCGGACTCCGTGCGCGGCTGCGGCCGGCGCCCTGGGAGCGGCTCGCGCGTTATCTCGCCGCCCGCGTCCCGGAGGAGACCTCCACCTTCCTGATCCGGCGCGGCGGCGCGGAGATCCTGGACGCCGTCGTCGAGCGGACCGGGGTGGAGCTGCGCCTCGCCGCGGTCGAGATCGGGCAGCGGGTCAAGGCGATGCGGCGCGCGGGCATCCCGGTGGAGCGGCTGGGCACGGCGGAGTGGGTGCAGATCTTCGACCTCTTCACGGACGGCCGCATCCCGCGCGAGGGGATCGCGGTGGTCGCGTCCGCGATGGCGCGGGACGGCGTGGACGCCGTGAGCGCGGCGAAGGCGGCCGGCATCGCGCTCGAGCCGCGGGAGCGGTGGTTGCCCGCGCTGGAGGACGTGCTGGCCGCGAGTCCGCCGGACGGCGCCCGCCGCCGCCGCGGCGACGAGGCCGCGCGGCGGTTGCGCCACGCCGCCGGGCGGGCGGTGCGCGCGCTGCGCGGGCGGGCGCCGGCGAAGCAGGTGGCCGAGGAGCTGCGCGGCCGCATGCTGGAGGCCGCGCGGTGAGCGCCCCCGTCGGCGAGCGGGCGGACCGCTACCAGGGCTACCGGGGCGTGGCGAAGGAGGCGCTCGACCGCTTCGGCATCGGCGTGTGGAGCGAGGTGGAGATCGTCAACGACCAGGGCTCCGCGTTCGCCGGCGTGATCCTGCCGCGCAGCGAGACGGCCGATGAGCTGCACCTCGTGGTCAAGCTCTTCAACGGCTACAACGTGGGCATCCACGCCGCGCGGATCGCCTCCGCCCGCGAGACCGGCTACAAGAAGGCCGTCTACAGGATCCCGGAGAAGGACTTCCCCTTCGATCCGCGGAAGCCGAACGTCACCCTCCTCGGCACCGGCGGCACGATCGCCAGCCGGCTGGACTACCGGACGGGTGCCGTCATCCCGGCCTTCACGCCGGGCGAGCTGTACGGCGCCGTCCCCGAGCTGGCGGACATCGCGAACCTCCGGACGAAGAAGCTCTTCGGCGTGTTCAGCGAGAATATGGGGCCCGTCCAGTACATCGCGCTCGCGAAGGCGATCGGGGAGGAGATCGCGAAGGGGGTGGACGGCATCGTGGTCGGGCACGGGACGGACACGATGGCGCACACCGGCGCGATCCTGAGCTTCATGGTGCAGCAGAGCCCGGTGCCGATCGTGATCGTGGGCAGCCAGCGCTCCTCCGACCGGCCCTCCTCGGACGCCGCGCTCAACCTGATGAATGCGGTGCGCACCGCCGCGGAGTGCGAGATCGCCGAGGTGGTGCTCTGCATGTTCGGCCCGACCTCGGACAACTACGACCTGCTGCACCGCGGCACGCGCTGCCGCAAGATGCACTCCTCCTACCGCAGCACCTTCCGCACGATCGGCGCCACGCCGCTCGCCACGGTGAGCCGGCATCCGCAGGCGGCGGGCGGGAGCCACTTCACCTACATCTCCGACGACTTCCTGCGCCGGGACAAGAGCCGCGTGCCCGTCATCAACCCGGCGTTCGAGGAGAAGGTGACCATCCAGTACTACTACCCGAACTTCCAGCCCGACATCATCGACGGCCTCTCGTCGATGGGCTACCGCGGGCTGGTGATCGCCGGAACCGGTCTCGGCCACGTCAACAAGCCGATCTACCCCGCGATCAAGCGGGCAATCCAGGGCGGCATGACCGTGGTGATGACCGTGCAGACGCTCTGGGGCTTCGCCCAGATGTACGTGTACGACACCGGACGCGACCTCCTGGACCTGGGCATCATCCCGCTGGACAACATGCTGCCCGAGACCGCCCTCATGAAGCTCGCCTGGGTGCTGGGGCAGACCGACGATCCCGCACGGATCCGCGCCATGATGACCACGCCGATCAACCACGAGATCGAGCCGCGCGAGCCGCACAACGGCTACCTCATCCTCCAGGGCGGATTGCCTGAGGTGGACGCCTTCGTGGAGAAGCACTGGAAATAGGGGGCGGGTGCCCGACCCGGTCCCGGTCCGCCGTGACGTGGTCCGGGGAGCCGCCGGGCCGCCGCGCTTCCGCTACGCCAGGTCCTCCGGCCCGGGCACGACCGGAGCCGGCTCCTTCCCCGGCATGATCTCCTCCGGCTCCCGCTCGCCCACCTGCTGCCGCCACATCGCGTAGTACAGCCCCAGCCGCCCGAGCAGCTCCTCGTGCGTCCCCGTCTCCACGATGCGTCCCCTCTCCAGGACGAAGATCGTGCCGGCGTGGGCGATGGTGCTCAGGCGGTGGGCGATCAGGATGACGATGCTGCGCTCCGTCCTGGAGATCCCGCGGATGACGGCGGTGACGTCCTTCTCCGTCAGCGAGTCCAGCGCCGAGGTGGCCTCGTCGAAGATGATCAGGCGCGGGTCGCGCAGCAGGGCGCGGGCGATGGAGATGCGCTGGCGCTCGCCGCCCGAGAGGCGCATGCCGCCCTCGCCCAGACGGCTGTCCAGCCCCTTGTCGGCCCGCGCCAGGATGCCCGTCGCCGACGCCTTCCGCAGCGCGGCCAGCATCTCCTCGTCGGTCGCGTCCGCCTTCACGAACTGCAGGTTCTCGCGGATCGTTCCGGAGAAGAGCTGCGCGTCCTGGGCGACGAGGCCGATCTGCCGGCGCACGCGGTTGTAGCGCAGCTCGGTGACCGGCACCTCGTCGATGAAGATGCCGCCCGCGAGCGGCCGGTACAGCCCGACGAGGAGCTTGACCAGGGTGGACTTGCCCGAACCCGACGGCCCGACGAACGCGATGGTGTCGCCCAGCCCGGCGCGGAAGGAGACGCCGTCGATCGCGTTCTGCGAAGCCGTCCGGTGGCGGAAGACGACGTTCTCGAAGCGCAGGCTCTGCAGCTCGCCGATGTCCACCGGCTCCTCCGGCCGCTGTTCGATCGGCTTGCGCATCAGCTCGTCGAACATCCGCAGCGAGGCCTCGGTCTCGCGGTACTGCAGGACGAAGGCGCCGATGGACTGCATGGGGCCGAAGATGGCGTTGATGATGACCTGGAGCGATACGAGCTCCCCGGGGGACAGCTCGCTGCGGAAGATCAGCCACAGGAGGATGAAGAGGATCGATTGCTTGAGGACGTTGATGATCGTCCCCTGGAGGAATGTCAGGGTACGCACGCGGCGCACCCTCTCCAGCTCCAGGTCGAAGATGCCCTGCGACAACCCCCGCATGCGCCGGACCTCGGGGAAGGTGAGGCCCAGGCTCTTCACGAGCTCGATGTTGCGCAACGACTCGGTCATCGTGCCGTACATGAGGCGCGTCTGGCGCATGAGCCGGCGCTGGATGATCCGGATCCTCCGGCTGAGCAGGCCGGTCAACCCGCCGAGGACCAGGACGCCGACGAGGAACACCGGGATGAGCAGCCAGGAGCGGGTGACGGCGTACCAGACGAGGAAGCCCACGCCCACGACGGTCGAGAACAGGATGCCGACCACCGCGCCGATGAAGCCCTCGATGTCGCGGCGCACCTTCTGCAGCATTGCCACCGTCTCGCCGCTGCTGCTGTCCTCGTACTCCGGGTAGGAGAGGCGCAGCGTCTGGCGCATGCCGTCATTGAACAGCTGCATGCCCGCGGATTGCACCACGTAGGTCTGCAGGAAGGTCTGGAAGGTGTGGGCCAGCCGGGCGACGAGGGCGATTCCGACAGCCAGCCCCAGCCAGCCCAGCACTCCGCGCACCAGCTCGTCGGGCGAGCGCCCCCGCGGGTTGAGCGCGTACTCGTCGATGATGTGGCCGAGGATGAGCGGGTCGATGAGCTCGAGAATCTGGGCCACGCCGGCGAGAACGAAGGACCACAGCAGCCGCCATCGGAGCGGGCGGATGTACTGCCAGAGGATCTTCATGCCCGAGGCCCCCTGGTCCCGTGGGCGCTCCGCGGCGGGCGGCCGGGGGCGCGCCACGCCTCAGGGTTCACGTCGCCCGGGTGGCGGTGGCGACGCCCCGGAGTGTAGGGCATCCCGTGGGACACCGGGGCGCTCGCATGCTCGAGATCGTGATCGGCCCGGGCGGGTGCACTGCGGTCCGGGCGAGCGGAAGTTGGCATCGGGGACGGCGGCGGCGGAAGAGGGTTCCCGCACGCGAGGGGGCGGCCCCCCGGGAGGGACCGCCCCGATCGCGCCGCCGGGACACCGCCGCGAAGGTGCTACTTCAGGACCGTGACCGTCTTCGTCTCGGACCGGCCGCCGGACTCGATCCGCGCGAAGTACACGCCCGCGGCCACCGACGCGCCCGTCTCGTCCTTCCCGTCCCAGGCGACGACTCCGGCGTCGTTCGCCGCCCCGCGGTGCACGCCGCGGACCAGCCGCCCGGACACGTCGTGGATCGTCACGGAGAGGTCGTTCGCCTCCGCGCCGCGGTAGAACAGCGCCACGTCCCCGCGGCCCGCGCGGACGGGATTCGGCGCGACCACCAGCTCCAGGCCCGCGGCGGCCGCGCCCCCGAGGACCGGCGCGCCCGTGGCCGGGTTCGTGCCGACGATCTGCCCGCGGATCTCGCCGCCGAGGAAGTCCAGCGAGTGGATGTTCACGTACGCCAGCTCCGCGAGGATGTTCGCCTCCTGCGCGTTGGTGTAGTTCCACGTGCCGGTCTTCGTGCCGCCGATCGGCAGCGCGTGCAGGACGCCGGCCGGGGTACCGGGCGCGGCGAATCCATGGATGTGCGCCGCGGACTCCGCCGCCTGCAGCCCGGCGAAGCGGATGTCGTAGGAGAGCGTGTTCGCCGCCGTGTCGATGACGAAGAAGCCGATGCCCTGGCCGGGGGATCCGTTCGGGGGCGTCTCGGCGGCGCCGTTGCACAGCGCGACCATGTTCGTGGCCGGGTCCGCGAGGATCTGGCCGCGGATCTCGCCGCCGCCGAAGCCCGCCGTGTGGATGTTCACGTAGGTGAGCCCGGCGAGGATGTCCGCCTCGTCCGGCTCGGCGTAGTTCCAGGCCCCGATCTTCGGCGTGCCCAGCGGCAGCACGTGCTCCACGCCGCCCGGCACGCCCGCCGGCGCGTAGCCGTGGATGTGCGCGGCCAGCTCCGCCGACCCGAGACCCGAGTACGCGATGTAGTAGAAGAGCGTGTTCGTGGCGGTGTCGATCAGGAAGAGCCCCGTGCCGGTGCCGGTGGACCCGTTCGGCGGGGTCTCCTGCGCGCCGTCGCACAGGGCCTTCATGGGCGCGAGCGCGAAAGCGGACGTGGTGGTCAGGAAGAGCGCGGAAGCCGCGATCAGGGAAGCGGTTCGAGCGTTCATGGGGCGGACCTCCCGACCCGTCGCACCTGCGACGGGCATCCTCTGCTGGGGTGGAACGGGGAGACGCGGTGCTCCAGGCAGAAGAACGGACGGGGGAGACGGTCCGCGGATACACGGGCGCGGGCGCGTGAACTGGCGGGCGAGTGCGTGCCCAGCGGGCGTGCGCGGAACGCGCGGGAGAGGGGTTCGTCGGACCCGACCGCGGCAGCGTCACCCCGGTGCTGTCCCCCAACCAGAGGAGCGACGGATACCGGGCCGGGTCCGACATGATCGACCGCTTCCGACGAACGTGACGGTCAATCGACAGGGTTCCCTATCAAGGGGCGTACCAAATCCCGGGAGCCGCGGGAACGTTCGCACATCTGCGCGCCGGGCATGGTCTTGCGCCCGCGGCGGCGAGCCGGGGACGGGAGGCGCGGGGGCGCGGGTTGGAAATTCTTCCCGCGCGGTTGTGGAGTTTGCCCACGCGTGTGGATTCCCCGCTCACCGGGCGAGACGATCGAGGGCGTCGGCGAGCTCGCGCGTGCGCGGATGGTCGGCGCCGAGCGCAGCGGTCAGTTCGTCGATCGCCGCCGTCAGCGAGGCCCGCGCCTCCGCCGTGCGCCCGATAGCGGCCAGACAGCGACCGTGCGCGCCCGTGATGATCGCGCGGGTGGGATGCCGCTCCGGGAATGCCCGGGCGGCGCGGCTCGCCGCCTCGGCCGCCGTCCGCTCGGCCTCCGCGAAGCGCCCCGCATCCAGCCGGGTCTTCCCGAGGTTGTGCAGCGCCACGACGGCGTCCGGATGATCCTCCCCGTGCAGGGTGCGGAAGCAGCCCAGGGCGGATGCGAACGCGCTCTCGGCGTCCGCCCACCGGTGCAGCAGGCGGTAGGTCGCGCCGAGGTTGTTCCAGTCGGACGCCACCGCGGCGTGCACGTCGCCGAAGCGCGCGCGGGACGAGGCGAGGATCCGCTGCCGGAGCGCGAGGACCGCGTCCAGGTCGCCGCGCGCCGCGAGCACGGTCGCGAGCGTGCTGCGCAGGGGATTCGCGCGCTCCGGACCGAGCCCGACGGCGTCGGCGCGGGCGACGGCCTGCCGCGCGGCGGCCTCCGCGCCGTCCAGGTCTCCCGCGTCCAGGCGGATCTGCGCCAGGTTCGCGACCCACTCCGCCACCAGCGGGTGCTCCGCGCCCAGCACGCGCTCGCCCATGGCCACGGCCTCGGCGCCGGCGACGTCCGCGTCGGGCAGCCTGCCCGCGCGATGCCGCACCGACGCGAGGCGGGCGAGCGCGGCCGCGGTGTCGTGATGGTCGCCGGGCCGGGCGCGCCGCGCGAGGGCCACGGACTCCACCGCCAGCGTCTCCGCCTCGGCGAAGCGCCCGAGGCGCCGGGAGATCTCCGCGCGGGCGCCCAGCGCGGCGGCGAGCGCCGCCTGCCCGTCCGCGCCGCCGGCGTCCGGCGCGGCCCGCCGCAGCGCGACCTCCTCCGCGTACGCGGAGTCCGCCTCCGCGAACCGGCTGAGGTTGCCGAGGACGCCGCCGCGCAGCGAGAGGAAGCGCGCGCAGCGCCCGGGATCGGCGGCGAGGACGGTCCGCGCGTCGGCCGCGATCGCGACGAGCGCGGACTCCGCCGCGGCGTTGCGCCCGGCGAGCGCCTGCAGTTCCACGAGGGCGAACCGGCTGTCCAGCGCGGCGGCGGACGCCGGGCCCGCGGCCTCCGTGCGCAACGCCGCGGCGCGCACGAGGTGCGGCTCCGCCTCCGCGTACAGCCCGAGCCCGGCGTAGGTCGTGCCCAGCGCGTGACGCACGCCGGCTTCCACCGCGGGGACCGGAGGCGCCGACTCGTCCAGCGCGCGTGCGGCGCGGTCCAGCAGTTCGCGCACCGGGACCTCGCGTCCGCGCGCCTCCGCCAGGGGATTCCCCGCCGCGAGCATCCCGGTGAGGAACGCGGACACGGCGTTCGCGGCCGCGGCCTCGCGGCGCGCCGCCTCCTCGGCGCGGGTCGCGCGGACGGCCTGCGTGGTCGTGGCGACGACTCCCGCGAGCAGTGCCGCCGCCGCGACGCCGCCGGCGACCACCGCGCCGCGATGCCGGCGCGCGAGCTTGCGCAGCCGGTAGCGCGCGGACGGAGGTCCGGCGACCACGGGCTCGTGCCGGAGGTGGCGCTCCACGTCGTCGGCGAGCGCGGCGGCGGAGGGGTAGCGGCGCTCGCGGTCCTTCTCCAGCGCGCGCAGGACGATCCGGTCGAGGTCGCCGCGGAGCGCTCGCGCCGGCGTGGTCGTCGCGACCTCGCTGGGTCGGCGCGGTTCCTCCTCCGCGAGGATGCGCTGCACCTCCGCGGGCGACGCGCGGCCCAGGCGTCCCGGGTCGAACGGCGCGCGGCCCGCGAGCAGCCGGTACAGCACCACGCCGAGCGAGTACACGTCCGTGCGCGTGTCCACGTCCGCGCCGCGCGAGCCGGACTGCTCCGGGCTCATGTACTCGGGCGTGCCGAGGAGATCGCCCGCGCGCGTGTACGTGTCCGCGTTCGCCACCGCCTCCGCCTCCGCGCCCGGAGCGATCGCCTTCGCGATCCCGAAGTCGATCACCTTCGGCGCGGGCCGTCCGTCCACGCGCGTGACCAGCAGGTTCGACGGTTTGAGATCGCGGTGGATCACGCCCTTGCGGTGCGCGTGCTCCACCGCGCGGCAGACGGACACGAACAGCTCGAGCCGCGTGCGCAGGTCCGCGGCCGCCGCGTCGCAGAAGTCGGTGATCGGCTGGCCGTCCACGCGCTCCATCACGAAGTACGGGCGTCCCGAGGGGAGCGCGCCCGCATCGAGGACGCGCGCGATGCCGGGGTGGTCCATCAGCGCCAGCGTGTGCCGCTCGGCCTCGAAGCGCGCGAGGACCGCGCGGGAGTCCAGCCCGGGCTTGAGCACCTTGATCGCCACGCGCCGCCGCACGGGCTCCGTCTGCTGCGCGGCGAACACCTCGCCGAAGCCGCCCTCGCCGAGCTTCGCCCCGAGGACATAGGGGCCGAGGCGGTCGGGCGGGGGCGCGGGGTGCACGGAGACGAGCGGGTGGTCCGGCACGCCGGAGCCGGCGGAGTCGCGCGCGAGCAGGTCCTCCAGCTCGGCGCGCAGCCCGGTGTCGCCGCCGCACCGGGCGTCGAGGAACGCCGCGCGCTCCGCCGCCGGGAGCTCCGCGGCGGCGAGGAAGAGCGCCTCGAGGTGACGATGCCGGCTCTCCATCAGGCCGCCCCGGCGTCGATCTCGCGGGCCAGCCACGCGCGCAGGAAGCGCCAGCGGCGCTCCAGCGTGCGAACCGGCGTGTCCAGGAGCCGTGCGCTCTCGTCCATCGTCAACCCGGTGTAGAAGCGGAGGAGGACGAGCTTGTGGCCGTCGGGATCCTCGCGCTCCAGCTTCTGGAGCGCGGCGTCCAGCGCCAGGACCTCGTCCGGCGGCGCGTTCCACGTGAGGGTGATCTCCTCCAGCGGCACGGCCACGCGATCGCCGCCGCGCTTGCCGGCGGCCTTGCGGCGCGCCTCCTCCACCAGGATGTCGCGCATGGCGCGGGCGGCCGTGAAGTAGAAATGCCGCGCGCTGTCCCAGCCCTCCTCGTGCCGGCCCACGATGCGCAGGTACGCCTCGTGGACGAGCGCGGTGGTGCGGAAGGTCTCCCCGGCGCCGGCGTGCGCGAGCTTCCCGGCGGCGAGCGTCCGCAACTCGCGGTACACGAGCGGGAAGACGCGCCGGGCGGCGTCGGCCTCGCCGCGGGCGGCGAGGTTCAGGAGGCGGGTGAGTTCCGGGTCGGGGGTGGACATCGTGGCGGGATGGTAGCAGGGGGGCGAAGGGCCGGGGGTGGGTTCGAGACAAGGGGACTCTGCGCCACCCGGGATCGCTCGTGCACGTCACTTGCGGGGGCGGGCGGATGGCATCTCGGGCCCGCTTTCGGCGCACTTGCCCACGGAGGTCGCCGGGTCCGGAACCCGACGCCAGGAGCGGAGGCAGGCACCGATGGGAGAACCCCAGCGCGACAACACCTACAACGTGACCGTCGATCGTGTCGAAATGAACGCGGCCTCGAACGCCGCCCGCAGCATGATCCAGTCCCTGGAGGCCGGGGCCAAGTCGGGGGGCCTCAACGAGGTCTCGATCCAGTGGCTGGTCACGCAGTTCCTCGTGATCGGCCAGTACACCCGGGGCAGCGGTTGGGCGAGCACCGTCCTTCCGTACTTCGCGACCCAGCGTCCCCCGCGGTCCCTCGCCGCCGGGGAGAAGTACTCCTCGCTGCTCCTCCTCGCGGTGAGGAAGTTCGCGGCCGCGTTCGACCCGAAGTACCGGCGTGAGGCGTTCGACAAGATGCAGGGCGCGATGTTCGACGTGGTCTGGGCGTTCCGCCTGAAGCTCGGGCAGGAGGACAAGAAGCGCGCTGCCAAGTTCGACATCGACATGCGCAGGATCGTCGACCTTCCGTGGAGAACGCACTACAAGTTCTATCACTGACGGCGGGGCGGCGGCGCCGTTCGTGGAGCGACGGGCCCGGGTCGGGGGCGGAGATCGTGGGGGGATGGTAGCAGGGGGGCGAAGGGCCGGGGGGCAGCCCGCGGGCGGTCGACCGGGACTCGCGATGCTTGATTCCCGGGCTCCGGTCATGGATTGTAGTCGCCGCACGGCTCCATCGCCCCCGACGGTCCGTGCGGGTGCGGTCGCATGGCCAGACGCTCGTCCGAGCCGTTCCGGTCGATCCGGGTCCGAGTCCGGCACCTCGTCGTCGGGTGGTTGCCGTCCCTCGTGCTGCTGCTCCCGAGCGGCTGCGGCGAGGACGGCCCGACCGCACCCCAAGCCTGGGGTCCGGGGACGGACGGCGTGGTCTTCGCGCTGGCAGCCAGCGGCGAGACGGTCTACGTCGGCGGGAACTTCTCCCGGGTGGACGACATCTCCCGCAGCCGGCTCGCCGCCGTGGAGGCGTCATCCGGCACGGTGCTGCCGTGGCACCCGCAGGCGGACAATCGCGTCTACGCCCTCGCGCTGGACGGCGTCGTCGTGTACGCCGGCGGCCTCTTCCGGACGGTGGGCGGCATCCCGCGCATGCATCTGGCCGCGATCGACGGCCGGAGCGGCGGCGTCCTCGCGTGGGACCCGTCGGTGGACGGGCCGGTCTTCGCGCTGCTGATCTCGGGGAGGACCCTCTACGTCGGCGGCACGTACACGCGGATCGGGGGCGAGGCGCGCTGCGGTCTCGCGGCCTTCGATGCCGACTCGGGCGAGTTGCTTCCGTGGGACCCGGGGGCCAACGGCAGCGTGCGCGCGCTGGCGATGCTGGACGGGCGGCTCGTGGTCGGCGGGGGATTCACGTCGATCTGCGGGGAGATCCGCGGCCACCTGGCGGCGGTGGATGTCGAGAGCGCGGCGGCCCTCGCGTGGCATCCGAGCACGAACAGCACGGTGCGCGCGCTGGTTCGCCGGACCAGCGTGGTGTACGCAGCCGGCGACTTCACCGCGGTGCGCCGGGAGGAGCGCCGCGGGGTGGTCGCGATCGACGCCGCGACCGGGCTGCCGACGCCGTGGAGGTCCGACGTCGACGGCGTCGTGCGCACGATCGTCCTGTACGGGAACGCGATGATCGTCGGCGGATCGTTCGACACGGTGCAGGGGCGGGGGCGACGGAACCTGGCGGCGGTCGACCTGGGGACCGGAGTGCCGCTGGCGTGGGCCCCGGACGTGGACGGCAGCGTCCATGCCGCCGTGCAGGCGGGCGACCGCCTCGTGGTCGGCGGCGAGTTCGCGGCGCTCGGGGGAGAGCCGCGCGGCAACCTGGGGATCCTGGATGCGCCGCCGCAGTGAATCCGGCGGGGGGCGACACGCCGACAGCCGCGGTCCTCTTCGGTAGCACACAGCCTTTGTCGGTGAGCGGCGTCGGGATCGACGTGACGTTCAACACGGGTCTGTGCTCCTCCAGCTCGTCGCCGACGCGCACCGCGCTCCTCCAGGACAACATCGTGGTGGGTCCCGGGGTCACGGCGGCGAGCGGCACGCACTCGGGCATCCGGCTGACGGGGCTGTGCGGGCACACGTACCGGGACATCGACGTCCTGGAGAATGACGTCGAGGACTGGAACTACGCGGGATTGGAGATCACGCAGTCCTCCGACGTGCAGGTGAGCTGCAACCGCGTGGAGGTGAACCAGCGCGGCGTTCACCTGACGCGCACGACCGCCACGTCGAACCCGGTCCGGTTCCGGCACAACACGTTCCGGGCGCTTCAATCGCTGGCCACTCTGCACGCGGTGGCCACGAACGACTCGTCGGGGATGGCGATCGGGAACGCGACCTCGACCCGGGGCCAGAACTGGGTCACGGCGCATCAGACCGCGACCAAGCTAGACCATATAGAGCGACCGGTCCCGAGTCCGTAGAGTCGCGGGCTACCAGCCGTTGGGCGGCTGGATACCGCATACGGACGTGAGGAGACCGGTCATGGAGCAGCCTATCACATGGGTGGGGATCGACGAAACCTCACGGTGGCGGTGCTTCGGGGAGAGGGGGAGGCGGCGGTTCGTCGGGTGCCGAACGAGGACCAGGCATTGCGGCGGTGGGTGCGCCGGCTGGTTCGTGAGTCGGAGGGCGGGGAGATCCGGATGTGCTACGAGGCGGGTCCGAACGGGTTCTCGCTGATGCGGCGTCTGGAGGCGATGGGATCTTTGGTGGTGGAGGTCGTGGCTCCATCCCTCACGCCACGGCGGAGCGGGCAGCGGGTGAAGACGGATCCGATCGACGCGCGGAAGCTGGCGCATCTGTACCGGGCCGGAGAGTTGGTGGCGGTGTCGGTGCCGGACGATGATGCGGAGGCGTCGCGGGACCTGGTGCGGACGTACCACCGTGTCGGGGTGGAGGCGACGCGCAAGCGGCATCACATCCTGAAGTTCCTGGTGCGCCGGGGGCGGATCTACCGCGAGGGATCGCACTGGACGCGGAAGCACCGGGCGTGGCTGAAGGCGCAGCGGTTCGAGTCGTGGAAGGACACGATGGTGCACGAGGAGCTGCTCGCGGGGCTGAGGGAGTTGGAGGAACGCCGCGTCCGTTTGACAGGGTCGCTCGAGCGAGGGTGTGTTCGACTACGGATCTGATGCTCTCGTCCAGAACTGTGTGATCATCCGAGATGACGTGGACGAGACGATAGAAGCCACGGCCATCCATGCGAAAGCATCTGTTCCGGAGATCCGGAACAACATGATCGGATGGCAGAACGTCTACGGAGTCTGGCTGCGGTTCGGAAAGGCCTACTGCAAGGACCTTCCGTGGGGCGTGACGGACACACTCAAGGTCGTCGAGAACCAGATGACAGGTCAGGGAACGGATGACGTTCCCGGCAGCGCGGCCATTCGCGGCGAGTACCTATGCCAGAACCACGCGACACTGATCGACCACAATGTAGTCACCGCGTGGGAGGGCCGAGCGATCGACCTGTACGAAACGTCGGACGTCCACGTCACGTGCAACACCTTCAACGGGAACTACGCAGGCGCGAGATACTACGGGCGCGACTGGCTGCAGACGTTCGAAGAGAACGTGTACTGGAAGGGAAACAGCCTGCGTCAGAACACATCGGACAACCTGAAGGTCATGTACGAGACCAGATTGCGGTTCTACGACGCTGCCACTCTCGGCGAGTGGGCAGATCAGAATACGCTGCAGCGCGACTACGGCGAGTTCAACTCGAAGAACATCAGAATCGCCGGTGGGAGCCTTGAGCCGATCGTAGATGCGCAGTACCAGACATGGCTTGACGCGAGCGGCGGCGCGATCACCGATGCGGGCGCTATCCAAGCTACGAACGCGATCGGTCCGCAAGGCGCGGTGATCCTGGTGGGCAGTGCCCTGTCGGCGGACGAGTCATGCGCAGACGGTGGAGGAGCCGCAGCGCGGGGCGGAAGGACGGGTTTGATCGGGGCGGTGCCCGATGGACGGCCCACGAGCCCCGCGACGCTGCCTGGCGTCCCAGACCGGTGGTCGCTGGCAGGAAGTGGATCCAACCCCACGAGCGGAGTGGCCTCGTGGATTCTGGCCGCTCCGGTACCCTCGACGGTCCACTTGGCCGTCTACGACGTACGAGGGCGACTTGTGCGTCAGATCAGCGATGGGCGCGTGACCGCCGGGTATCATGTGTGGCAGTGGGACCGCTCGACGGAGGACGGAGGTACCGCGAC
>CAYYFX010000035.1:0-35086 GCA_964471155.1 uncultured Gemmatimonadota bacterium
CAGGAAGTACTGCTCCGGCAGGAAGTCGTGCCGCGCCGCCGGCTCCCAGCCGGCCTCCGCCAGCTCCGCCTCCACGACCTCGGGCGCCAGCTTCTCCCGCGGTCCCATTCCGGAGGCCGGGCGGTAGTCCACGATGGCCAGCCGGGCGCCCGGTCGGGCCTGCTCGAGCAGTTTCCGGAAGTACGCGGGGCGATCCTCGATGTGGTGGTACGTGTTGCAGACGAACACGAGATCCACGCGGCACGGGAAGTGCGGATCGTCCGTCCCGGCGAGCACGCTCACGAGATTCGCAAGCCCCTCGCGCCGGGCGCGATCGTTCAGCCACATCACCATTCCCGGTTCCACATCCGCGCCGATCACGCGCCCTTCCGGGAGCGCGCGCGCGAAGCGCACGGGGAAGTAGCCGGTGGCGGAGCCGATGTCCCCGACCACGAGGTCCGGTCGCACGGCCAGCACCGCGACCACGGAATCCGGCAGTTGCCAGGCGTCCCGGCCCGGATCCTCGAAGCGCCCCGCCCAGGCCGCGGCGTCCTCGAACCGGTGGTGGTGGTCCATGCCGTCCGCATGCTGCGCGGAGACGGCGGGCGGGGCGGCGAACAGGCACAACGCGAGGAGCGGCGCGAGCGGCGGGCGGCGGCAGGTGTCCATGGCGCGATGATACACGGCCCCGACGGAGTCGTCCCACCGGGCGGCGCCGCGGCCCGGTCCGTGGCCGGTCCGGGTCGGCCGTCCGCCCGCGGATGGTGTACGCTCCCGCCCCTCGTGACCTCGCACCGGAGGAACGCCGCCGTGAGGAAGGCTCCCCCCGCCGCGAACCCCGACGCCTACGTCGCCGCCCTCGACGGGTGGCGCCTCGCGTGCGTCACGATGCTGCGACGCAACGTCCGGGCGGCGGCGAAGCTCGACGAGGTCGTGAAGTGGGGCCACCTCGTGTACTTCGCGGGCGCCGGTCCGGTGCTGCTCATCCGCGCCGAGGAGACGCGCGTGCTGTTCGGATTCTGGCGCGGCCAGCGGCTGCTGGAGATCGAACCGCGCCTGAAGCCGGGCGGCAAGTACGAGCTGGCCACGCTGGACCTGCGCGAAGGCGACCGCATCGCGGCGACCACGGTGCGGCGGCTGGCGAAGGAGGCGGTCGCGCTGAACCGGAAGCTGGGCGATGCCACGAAGGTGGCGAAGCGGGGCGCGAGGTCCACCGCGAAGAAGCGCGGCGTCGTCCTGCCGTTGGTCCTCGCGGTCGTGGCGGCGGCCGCGCCGTCCGTCGCCCGCGACTGCGCCGCGGGATGCGCGACGGGCGGAGATCGGGCTGCCTCCGTTCTACTGCCACGCGCTGGAGACCTCCCGCCGGAGCGGCGATGCGCCGCTCGCTTGGCCGGAGGGCGTGCTGTTCGTGCCGGCGGACTGCGATCCATGAGAGGAGCGTGCGCGTGACCCCGATCCTGCGGAACGTGCTGGCGGTGTTCGCCGGTCTGGCGGCCGGCAGCGTGGTGAACATGGGACTCATCTCCGTGAGCGGCAGCGTCATCCCGCCGCCGGAGGGCGCGGACGTCACGACCCTCGAGGGGTTGAAGGCCTCGATCCACCTGTTCCGGCCCAAGCACTTCCTCTTCCCGTTCCTGGCGCACGCCCTCGGCACGCTGACGGGCGCGTACGTGGCGGCGCGGCTCGCGGCGAGCCGCGGCATGGCGCTGGCCCTGGGGATCGGGGCGCTGTTCCTCGCGGGAGGAGCCGCGAACGTGGCGATGCTGCCGTCGCCGATGTGGTTCGACGTGCTGGACCTGGCGGGCGCCTACCTGCCGATGGCCTGGATCGGCGGCCGGCTCGGCGTGGCGCGGAGCGCGACGTGACGGGCCCGGCGGATCCCGCGGTGCGGCAGGGCCGATGACCGAGCGCACCGATCTCTTCGACAGCACCTACGGGAACTTCACCGAGCGGGTCCTCGCGGCGATCCGCCGGGAGACCTTCGGCGAGGACATCGGCCAGAACAGCTGGCTCACGGTGGACGAGTACGACCGCTTCCTGTCGTGGCTGCGGCTGTCCCCGGGCGAACGCGTGCTGGAGGTCGCATCCGGGGCGGGCGGGCCGGCGCGGTACCTGGCCGAACGCACCGGCTGCCACGTGACCGGCATCGACGCCAACGAGCACGGCGTGGCGGAGGCCGCGCGCGCGGCGGCGGCGGACCGCCGGCAGGACCGGGTGTCGTTCCGGCTGGCGGACGCGAACGCATCGCTGCCGTTCGACGACGCATCGTTCGACGGGCTCGTCTGCATCGACTCGATGAACCACTTCGCCGACCGCGCCGCGGTGCTGCGCGAGTGGCGCCGCGTGCTCCGGCCCGGGCGGCGCGCCGTGTTCACGGATCCGGTGGTGGTGACGGGGCCGGTCACGAACGACGAGCTGGCTCTGCGCAGCTCCATCGGGTTCTTCCTGTTCGCGCCGCCGGGAGTGACCGAGCGGCTGGCGGCGGAGGCGGGGTTGCACCTCGTGTCGCAGGAGGACGTGACAGCGAACGCGGCGCTCGTGTCCGGGCGGTGGCGCGACGCGCGGCGGCGGCACCGGGACGAGCTGCTGCGGATCGAAGGGGAGGAGCGCTTCGAGGGGCTGCAGCGGTTCTTCGACACGGTGCACCGGCTCACCTCCGAGCGGCGCCTCTCGCGGATCGCGTACCTCGTGGAAGCGCGCTGACCCTTCGCCCGCCGGCCGTGCCGTCGAGCGTTGTCCCGCCGTCGTCCACGACCCGGGGCACTTCCCGCTGGTATCGCGACGCGGCGATCCCATACACTCCGTAGCATCCGTCGGCCGCGGGACCGCCCGCCGACCGGCGCCTCCCCCCTGCGCACGCCCCGGCTCCCCCCTTGCCCGTCACGATCGCCACGGGAGAGCGTTCCGCTCCCGGCCCACTCGCGACGCAAGGAGGCGGACGATGTTCCGGGAACTCCGAGATGCCCTGCTGTTGCTCGCCACGCTCCTCCCCTTCACCGCCGCCGCGGCCTCCGGGGTACCGCAGACCGTCGGGTTGCTCGTGAACACGCCGCACGCGTTCGAGGGCTATACGCTCTTCGGTCCGCGGGAGTGGCCGATGACCTACCTGATCGACATGGACGGCAATCTCGTCCGTTCCTGGCCGCACACGTCGCAGTCCCGGAACTCGGCGTACCTGCTCGAGAACGGGGACCTCCTGCGCTGCGGACAGACCGCGAACCCCGTGTTCCCGAACATCGGCGCGGGCGGCCACCTGGAGCGGCGGGACTGGGACGGCAACCTGCTCTGGGAGTACACCTACTCCGACAGCCTGGTCTGCGGCCACCACGACATCGAGCCGATGCCGAACGGCAACGTGCTCGTGGTGGCGTGGGAGCTGCGCACGCCGGCGGAGGCCATCGCGGCGGGACGGAATCCCGCGCTGCTGGGATCGGCGCTGTGGCCGGAGCGGATCGTGGAGCTGCAGCCGGTCGGCGCGAACGACGCGATCGTCGTCTGGCAGTGGCAGGCCTGGGACCACCTCGTCCAGGACTTCGACTCCACGAAGGCGAACTACGGCGTGGTGGCGGACCACCCCGAGCTGATCAACCTCAACGAGCGCGCGAACCCCCAGGCCGATTGGCTGCACTTCAACGCGGTGGCCTACAACGAGGACCTGGACCAGATCGTCATGAGCTGCAACCGGTTCCAGGAAGTCTGGGTGATCGACCACGGCACGACCACGGCGGAGGCGGCCGGGCACACCGGCGGCGCCCGCGGCAAGGGCGGCGACCTGCTGTACCGCTGGGGGAAGCCGGCGAACTACGGGCGCGGCGTGCCGGCGGACCAGGTCCTCTTCAACAACCACAACGCGCACTGGATCCCGCCGGGCCGTCCCGGGGCGGGGAACCTGCTGATCTTCAACAACGGGACGAACCGCTTCCCGTCCGGAGAGGACTACTCGAGCGTCGAGGAGGTGCAGACGTCCGCGGACATGAGCGGGGACTATCCGGACCCGCTGCCGGGAGAGCCGCACGACCCGGCGACCGCCACGTGGACCTACACGTCCACGCCGCCGGGGGACTTCTACTCGCCGATCTACGGGGGCATGGAGCGGCAGCCCAGCGGAAGCACGCTGATCATCGAGAGCACGGCGGGGCGGATCTTCGAGATCCATCCGACCGAAGGACTCGTGTGGGAGTACATCATCCCCGTGAACGGGAGCGGGCCGATGGTCCAGGGCACCGTGCCGGCCGATGGCAGCAACGCGGCCTTCCGCGCGCCGCGCTACGCGCCGGACTACCCGGCGTTCGACGGGCGGGACCTGACGCCCCAGGGGCCGATCGAGATCGACCCGGTCGGCGTGCCGGTGGCGGTGGCGCAGCCCGCCTTCGCGCTGGCGCAGAACCATCCGAACCCGTTCCGCCCGGCCACGACGATCCCGTTCACGCTGCGGCGATCCGGGCACGCGCGCCTCGACGTGCACGACGTGGCGGGGCGGCGCGTGGCCACCCTGCTCGACGGCGTGCTGGACGCGGGCGTGCACCGGCGCTCGTGGGACGCGGGCGACGCGCCGAGCGGCGTGTACTACTACACGCTGCGCGTGGACGGCGGGTCGGCGACGCGGAGCATGACCGTGCTTCGTTGACATGGACCCGGGCGGGCCGGGGGCGACAGCGCCCCCGCCCCGCCGCGCTGCGCACTCAGCGGGACCCGATCACGCCGTCCCGCGCCGCGATCCGCCTCGCCACGCGCGCCCCCGACTGCAGCGCCCCTTCCATGTAGCCGACGAACTTGTAGCAGGCGTGCTCGCCGGCGATGTGCAGCCCGCCCTCCAGGTGCGGGGTCGCGAGCAGCGGACCGACCGTTGTGACCTGCCCCGGCGCCGGGAACGAGTAGCTGGTGCGGATCCAGTCGTGCCGGGGCCAGTCCATGTATCGCGTGGCCACGACATGGTCCCCGAATCCCGGATAGAACCGCTCCAGGAGCCGCGCGAACGCGCGCTCGCGCGCCCGCCTCGACATGCGCAGCGCCCGGCGGACGACCCGCCCGCCCGCGAATCCGGTCAGGCACGCCCCGTCGTTCGAGTCGTCGACCGCGCCCTGCGCGTCCGCCCCGTCCCAGGTCTGCTGGAGCAGACCGTCCGAGAGCGCGTACTGGCTGCGTCGCGGTCCGGCCGTTTCCCAGAACCGCGAGCGCACGTGCGCCAGGTACTTCGCGTTGAGCCCCATCTGCGGCCGCACCGCGGAGGGGAGGCGCGGGGAGAAGTCGATGCGGTGCCACACCGGCGGCGGCGCGGTGAGCACCACGTCGTCGCACTCGAGCCTCCGCCCGTCGCCGGCCGCCACGACCATGCGTCCCGACTCCCGCCGGACGGAGCTCACCGGGCACCCGGTGGCGATGCGTTCCGCGCCGATCGCGCCGGCGAGCGCGCGGGCGAGCGAGTCGTTGCCGCCGCGGCAGCGGTAGACCTCGCTCTCCGTCCAGTACGTCTCGAGGCCGCCGCCCTTGATCGCGGCGAGCTGGCCGAGCAGGGACTGGCGCTCCACGCGCTGCCCGTTGTCCGACTCCTGGTTGATCCGGATCGCCGCCTTCACGACCGGGGGGACGTCCTGCTCCTCGATCCAGCGGCACGTCGGCATGTGGTCGAGCCGCGCGGCGTCGGGCGCGTTCCACGGCTCGTCCTCGGGGACGTCCGCGGCCAGGGCGTCCAGCCGCGCCAGCGCGCCCTCCATGTCCTCCCAGAGCGCGGCGCTCTCCTCGAACGAGAGGCTGCGGCCCTCGATCACCACCGGGAAGACCGCGTCGCCTTCGTCCTCGGTGACGTCGAGCCACTCGAGGCCGAAGCGCTCGGCGTACCGGAGCCAGACGGGGTGGTTCGAGCCGATGAGCTCGCCGCCGCCCTCGATGTTGCGGCCGCGGACGAACGCGTTGCCGTTCGCGGCGTTGAAGGAGAGCACCCGCCCGCCGACGCGGTCCCCGGCCTCGAGCACGACGACGTCGTAACCGGCCTCGAGCAGCTCGAACGCGCAGGAGAGCCCGGCGAAGCCGGCGCCGATCACCACCACGCGGCCGCGGCTGTCCCGGCCGAGCGGCTCGAGCGCGTGCACCTTCGAGGAGAGCAGCAGCCCGGCGCCGGCGGCCAGCGTGTGCTTCAGGAACTCGCGGCGCTGCATGGCGGACACGCGGCGCCCGTGGCGGGCGGCGAGCTGGGCGATCAGGGAACGGGACATGGCGGCCTCCTGTGCGGGTCGGTGCCCGAGTACCGGGCATCCTACGCCGCGCGGGGCCGTGCGATCACGCGGGCCTTGCGGTCACGCGGGGCCGTGGGATCACGCGCCGCCGGGCGTCTTCCTTTTCGCGCAGTGGACGGCCACCGTGAAGCCGGTCTTGTCCTTCTCGGGACCGCCGAAGAACGGGCAGGCCTCGTGCTCGGCCAGCGCCAGCTTCGCGCCGCAGTCCGGGCAGTAGGCGACCCAGCGCGGGTTGGGCGTGGGGAAGCCGTCCACGTCCTCCTCGCCGAAGTACTCGAGGTGCGGCGCATCCTCCGCGCGCTCCGCGTGTCCCTTCAGGACGTGCGGCGCGGCGGGGGCCGGCGCGGGCGCGGACGCGGGCGCGTCCCCCGCGGGGACCTTCCGGAACTCGACGGGCTTGCCGTGATCCGGGGCGGCAGTCATGGCGACCTCCGGGACAGGGGCGGACGGGGCAAGTTATCCACCGCGGCGGGCCGGGACAATGCGCCGAGGCTCGGTCCGGGTGCCCCGGGCTTCCGCCGGGCCGGCCGCTCCCGTAACTTCGCGACATGCTCCTCTCCGAGCTCGTGGACGCCTCGGCGGCCGTGGCCGCCACCCCGTCGCGCAAGGCGAAGATCGCGCTCCTGGCGGACGTCCTGCGCCGGGGCGAGGGGCCGGAGGGGCGGATCGTGGTCGCGTGGCTGACGGGAGCGCTGCCGCAGGGGCGGATCGGGCTGGGGCCGGCCGCCATCCGCAAGGCGTTCCCGGACGGGGCGGCCGACGCGCCGGCCCTCACCGTGCGGGAGGTGGACGGGACCTTCCAGCGGATCGCGGACGCTTCCGGCAGGGGGTCCGCCGGCGCAAAGGGGCGGTTGCTGCACGACCTGCTGGCCCGCGCCACGAAGGACGAGCAACGGTTCCTCGCGCGGCTCGTGTTCGGGGAGTTGCGGCAGGGCGCGCTCGAGGGCGTCGTGGCCGAGGCGGTCGCGGAGGCGGCGGGCATCCCCGCGGCGGCGGTGCGCCGCGCCGTGATGGCGAGCGGGGACCTGGCGGAGGTGGCCACCGTCGCGCTGGCGGAGGGCGAAGCCGGGCTGGCGCGCTTCGCCATCCGGCTGTTCACGCCCGTGCAGCCCATGCTGGCGCAACCGGCCGACGACGCGGCCGACGCCTTCGAGCGCCTCGGCGACGAGGCCGCCGTGGAGTACAAGCTCGACGGCGCGCGCATCCAGGCGCACAAGGACGGTGAGGACGTCCGCATCTTCACGCGCCACCTGCGCGAGGTGACGGCGGCCCTGCCCGAGATCGTGCAGTGCGTGCGCGCGCTCCCCGCGCGGCAGCTCATCCTGGACGGCGAGGCCATCGCGCTCCGCCCGGACGGCACGCCGCACCCGTTCCAGGTCACGATGCGTCGCTTCGGCCGGAAGCTGGACGTGGAGGCGCTGCGCGTGGAGCTGCCGCTCTCGCCGTTCTTCTTCGACGCGCTGCTGCTGGACGGGGCGTCGCTCGTGGACGAACCGTACGCGCGCCGGACGGCGGTGCTCTCGGAGCTGGTGCCGGTGGCGCGGCGCGTGCCGTCGCGGCTCGTGACGGGCGCGGCGGCGGCGGAGGCGTTCCTGGCCGAGGCGATCGCGCACGGCCACGAGGGCATCATGGCGAAGGCGCGCGCGTCCGCGTACGAAGCGGGCAGCCGCGGCGCGGGCTGGATGAAGATCAAGCCCGCGCACACGCTGGACCTCGTGATCCTGGCCGCGGAGTGGGGCAGCGGTCGCCGGCAGGGGTGGCTCAGCAACCTGCACCTCGGCGCGCGCGATCCCGCGAACGGCGGCTTCGTGATGCTGGGCAAGACGTTCAAGGGGCTCACCGACGCGATGCTCGCGTGGCAGACGGAGCAGCTCCTCGCGCGCGAGCTGGCCCGGGACGAGTACACCGTGCACGTGCGCCCGGAGATCGTGGCGGAGGTCGCGTTCGCGGACGTGCAGACGAGTCCGCGCTACCCGGCGGGGATGGCGTTGCGGTTGGCTCGGGTGAAGCGGTACCGCGAGGACAAGACCGCCGGGCAGGCCGACACGATCGATGCGGTCCGCGCGATCTGGCGGAAGTCGCAGGGGGACACGGCATGAGGATCCTGGAGACGATCGGCGGCACGCGGCTCCTGCCGCTCGCGCGCATGACGCCCGCGGGGAGCGCGCGCGTGTGGCTGAAGGCGGAGTACGAGAACCCCACCGGCAGCATGAAGGACCGGATGGCGCTGGCCGTGGTGGAGACCGCGGAGCGGGACGGCCGGCTTCGCCCGGGCGGCTCCGTGGTGGAGTACACCGGCGGGAGCACGGGGGTGTCCCTCGCGTTCGTGTGCGCGGCCAAGGGGATCCCCCTGCACATCGTGACCTCGGAGGCGTTCAGCCGCGAGAAGCGCGACCACATGGCGGCGCTGGGGGCGAAGCTCACGCTGATCCCCAGTCCCACCGGCGGGACGACGAAACAACTCACGCTGGAGATGATCGAGGCCGCGCGGCGGATCGCGGCGACGCCGGGCTGCTTCTGGACCGACCAGCTCCACAACACGGACGTGCTGGCGGCGTACGCGCGGATGGCGGACGAGATCCTGGAGCGGAGCGGCGGGCGCGTGGACGCGTTCGTGCAGATGGTGGGGACGGGCGGCTCGCTGCGCGGCGTCGGCGCGCGGCTGCGCGAGGCGCGGCCGGGCGTGCGCGTGGTCGCCGTGGAGCCGGCGGAATCCGCGGTGCTCTCCGGCGGTCCGAGCGGCTCGCACAAGATCGAGGGGACGGGCATCGGCTTCGTCACGCCGCTCTGGGTGGACGGGATGGCGGACGGGATCCGGACGGTCTCCACGGCGGAGGCCATGGAGACCGCGCGCCGCCTCGCGCGCGAGGAGGGGATCTTCGCGGGGACGTCCACGGGCGGGAACGTGGCGGCGGCGCTGCGCGTGGCGGAGGAACTGGGGCCGGGGAAGGACGTGGTCACCGTCGCGGTCGACACGGGGATGAAGTACCTCAGCACGCCGCTGTACGCGAAGGGCTGACGGCGCCATGTCCCGCGGACGCGGCAGGCGCACCTCCCGAAGCGCCCCGGGAGCCGTCCGCGGTGTAGAATGGGCGCGGCCTCCACGGAACCACGGAGGGCGCACCATGCGCTTCGACTCGCGCGCGGACCGCTCCGCGCTCGCCGCGGCCGTCGCCGCCGCGGCGATCCTGCTGCTTCCCGCCGGCGCGCTCGCCGGGGGTCACGGACATCACGGGGGCCAGGGGAATCCCGCCGAGCACGGGCACGGGCACGGGCAGGGGCACGGGGCCGGGTGTCCCTCGGCCGGGCAGCGGGAATGCAGGCTCGGGGCCGACCCGCCGGGATGCCCGCGCGGCGGCCCGGGCGCGCAGGCCGAGGAGGCGTGGGCTTCGGACCGCGAGCTGTTCCACGCGCTGCTCGATCATCGCGAGGCCATCCGCCGCACCGTCACCCCGCTCGAGAACGGCGTGGACACGGTGACGGAGACCGACGACGAGGCGCTGCGTGCGGCGCTCCGCGCCCATGCCGAGTCCATGCACGGGCGCGTCGAGGACGGACGCGGCATCCACCTGCGCGATCCGCTCTTCGCGGAGCTGTTCCGGAATGCGGACCGCATCACCATGCGCGTCGAGCCCACGGAGCGCGGCGTGCGCGTCGTGGAGACGTCGGACGACCCCGCGGTGGCGGCGCTGATCCGCGCCCACGCCGAGGCGGTGTCGGCGTTCCTGGCGAACGGGCCGGACGAGGTGAGGCGCAACCACGCCGTGCCCCGGACGGTCCCGGAGGGCCCGTGAGCGAACCCCCGAGCCCGGACCGGGACCCGCGATCCGACGACGCCGCCGACGCGCACGACGCCGACGACGCGCACGCGGTCCTCGATCGCCTCCGGGAGCGCCGCTGCCCCGTGTCCAGCGAGCCCCTGCAATGGTCCCTGCTCGCGCACGAGGACGTGGTCCGCGCATTGCATGACCCGGCGACGTTCAGCAACGCCGTGTCGCGGCACCCGGCCGTCCCCAACGGGATGGATCCGCCGGAGCACACGGCGTACCGCCGGCTGATCGATCCCTATTTCGCTCCCGCCCGGATGCGCGCGTTCGAGCCGGCCTGCCGGGAGATCGCGACGGAGCTCGTGGGGGCGCTCGTCGGAACGGACCCCGTGGAGGTGATGTCCGCGCTGGCGCTGCCGTTCGCCGTCCGGGCGCAGTGCGCCTTCCTGGGCTGGCCGGCGGAACTCTACGGGCGGCTGATCGCGTGGACCCGGCGCAACCACGAGGCGACCCGCGCGCAGGATCGGCCGGCCATGGCGGCGATCGCGCAGGAGTTCGAAGCCCTCGTGGGGCAGATGCTCGACGACCGCGGCGGCGCGGGCGGCGCCGATCCGGAGGGCGACGTCACGGCGGAGCTGATGCGGGAACGCATCGACGGGAGGGCGCTGACGCCGGCGGAGATCGCCAGCATCCTGCGCAACTGGACGGTCGGCGAGGTGGGGACGATCGCCGCGTCCGTCGGCATCGTGGTCCATCATCTCGCGCGGCACCCGGCGCTGCAGGAGGAGCTGCGGGATCGTCCCGCGGGGCTCTCCGCGGCCATCGACGAGATCCTGCGGATCGACGGGCCGCTGCCGGCGAGCCGCCGCGTCACCACGCGGGCGGTGGAGATCGGCGGATGCACGATTCCGGCCGGGGCGAGGGTGTCGCTCCTCTGGCCGGCGGCCAACCGGGACGGCCGCGTCTTCGAGGATCCCGGGACCTGCCGCCCCGATCGGGATCCCGGGAAGAACCTGCTGTACGGCGCCGGGATCCACGCGTGCCCGGGCGCGCCGCTCGCGCGGCTGGAACTGCGCCTGGTCCTCGGGGAGCTCCTGCGGCGCACCGCTTCCCTGGAGCTGTCGCCGGACGAGCGGCCGCGGCGCGCCGTGCACCCCGCGAGCGGCTTCGCGACGCTGGTGGTCTCGTGCCGGCCCGCAAGGGGGGACGGTTGACGCCGGTGGGAGGTGCCGCGGGCACGACCGCGCCGCAACGGGGCTTGCCCCGGCGCCCGCCGCCGAGGTAGTCTTCGGGTCTTCGCGCGGCACCCCGCCGCGCCTGCACACGGGAGGAGCGTCCATGGCTGCCACCGTCGCCATCCGGATGCCACGTTCCTTCCGTGCCGTGCGCTAGGCCGGGCGCTTCCGCGCTCCGCCCTGCGGCCGCTCCGGAAGGGGCGGCCGATCTCGTTTCCCGGTCGAGGTCCGTCGCGTCGTGGCGAAAGCCCCGGGGGTTCCCGCGCGCGCACCGTGCGCCGCGCATCGTCACGCGATCGCGAGGTCTCCACCGTCATGTCGCTTCTGCACTCCTTCGGCTGGTCCGATCGTCTCGAAACGCTGTTCGAACCGCACCGCGCCGCGGGGCTCGTCCCGGCGCGGATCCTGCGCGAGGATCTCGCGCGCTACCGCGTCCTCACGGCGGACGGCGAACGCACCGGCGAGGTGTCCGGCCGCTTCCGTCATGTCGCGCGCGCCCGCGCGGACTTCCCCGCGGTGGGCGACTGGGTGGGCGTGCGCCGACCGGACGGCGACGGCCCGTGCATCATCGAGGTGCTGCTGCCGCGCGCGAGCGCGTTCACGCGGAAGCTCGCCGGCGAGACCACCGAGGAGCAGGTGGTCGCGGCGAACGTGGACACCGTGTTCCTGGTGTCCGGACTGGACGGCGATCTCAACCCGCGGCGCATCGAGCGCTTCGTGGCCGCGGCGTGGGAGAGCGGCGCCGCGCCGGTGATCGTGCTGAACAAGGCGGACGTGGCGGAGGATCCGGCCGGGGCCGTCGCGGAGATCGGGCGCGTGGCGCCGGGCGTGCCCGTGGTGGCGGTCAGCGCGCTGGTGCGCTCGGGGCTCGAGGAGCTGGGCGGCTGGCTGGAGCCGGGGCGAACGGTGGCGCTGCTCGGGTCGTCGGGCGTGGGGAAGTCCACGCTCGTGAACGCGCTGCTCGGCGAGGACCGCCAGGACACCGGCGGCGTCCGCGCGGACGACTCGCGCGGGCGGCACACGACCACGCACCGCGAGCTGGTCCCGCTGGCGGGCGGGGCGGTGCTGCTGGACACGCCGGGGATGCGCGAGCTGTCGCTGTGGGCGGATCCGGAGAGCCTGGAGAGCGCGTTCCCCGACGTGGAAGCGCTGGCGGCGGCGTGCCGCTTCCGCGACTGCCGGCACGATGCGGAGCCCGGCTGCGCGGTGCGCGCCGCGGACGCGGACGGCACGCTGGGGCCCGGCCGGCTCGAGAGCTGGCGCAAGCTGCAGCGGGAGCTGCGGTGGCTGGCCATGAAGCAGGACGTGCGGTTGCGCCAGGTGGAGGAAAGCCGCTGGCGGGAGATCTCGCGGGCGCAGCGGCGGCACAAGCGGGAGCGGGGGAGGTGAACGGCCGAGTACTCCGGGCGGCCCGCCCCCGGCCCCGGCGCCGCGCGACCGGGCACGGAAGCGTTGCGGGGAGCCCTTGCCGCCGGGCGGCGCCGGAGGCAAGCTGGGGCCCCGGTCTTCCGACGGAGCAGCCGTGCCCCACTCCTTCTCGCGCTGGCGGCCTCATCCCTGGCACGGGCTGGCCCCCGGCCCGGCGCCGCCGTCCCTCGTCAACGTCTTCGTCGAGATCACGCCGTTCGACCTGGTCAAGTACGAGGTGGACAAGGAGTCCGGCTACCTGAAGGTCGACCGGGCGCAGCGCACCTCGTCGCTCCCGCCCTCCATCTACGGGTTCATCCCGCAGACGTACGCGGGGTCCGGGGTGGCGGCGTTGATGCCCGGATCGACGGGCGGCGACCTCGACCCGCTGGACATCTGCGTGCTGAGCGAGCGGCCGATCTCCCGCGCCGAGGTGCTCCTGCGCGCCTCGGTCGTCGGGGGCCTGCCGATGCTCGACGACGGGGAGGCCGACGACAAGATCATCGCCGTCCTCACGCAGGACCCGCTGTACGGAGGGATCAAGGAGCTGGAGGAACTGCCGTCGGCCCTGGTGGACCGGTGGATCCACTACTTCTCGACCTACAAGCTGCCGCGATCCGGCGCGCACCGGCTGGCGGTGGGCGAGCCGTATGGCCGGGCCCATGCGGAGGCCGTCGTCGCGGCGGCGATGGCGGACTACCGCCGGGAGTTCCCGGTCGCCGCGGACTCCGGATGAGGCGCGCCGCGGTCCCGGGCGGGCATCGTGCGACCGCCGCCCGGCTCGCGATCGCGGGGGGGGCACTGCTCGCGGCGGCGCCGTCCGCTGCCGGGGACGACCTCCTCCTCGGCGCGGATGTCTCGATGCTGCCGCGCCTGGAGGCCGCCGGCGCCGTGTACCGCGAGCGGGGCAAGCCGGCGGACGCGCTGCGCATGCTGCGCGACCGCGGCGCGAACGCCTTCCGCGTGCGGCTGTTCGTCGATCCCGGCGACCGCGACGACGGCGCGATCCAGGACCTGCCGTACGCGCTCGAGCTTGCGCGCCGCGTCGAGTCCGCGGGCGCCGCGCTCGTGCTCGATCTGCACTACTCCGACACGTGGGCGGACCCCGGCCGGCAGACGAAGCCGGCCACGTGGGAGGCGCTCGACTTCGCCGGGCTCGAGGCGCGCGTGGAGTCGTGGACCGCGGAGACCGTGGCGGCGTTCGTCGCGGCCGGATGCGCGCCGGAGTACGTGCAGATCGGCAACGAGATCACCGCCGGGTTCCTGTGGCCCGACGGACGCATCGGCCCCGGCGGGGAGGGCTGGGACCGCTTCGCGACGCTGCTGAAGGCGGGCGCGCGCGGGGCGAAGCGCGCGCACGCGGACGCGCGGATCCTCCTGCACGTGGACGCCGGCGGCGACGCGGAGCGCACGGCGCGGTTCTTCCGGCGCATCGAGGCGCACGGCGTCCCCTTCGACCTGATCGGGCTCAGCTACTACCCCTGGTGGCACGGGGCGCCCGCCGCGCTGGCCGAGAACCTCCGGAGCACCGCCGCGGAGTTCGGCAAGGACATCCTGCTCGTGGAAACCGCGTATCCCGGGCGCGCGGACGACGCGTCGGGGCCGACGCCGTGGCCGCGGACGCCGGACGGGCAGCGCGCGTTCCTGGAGGACGTGGTCCGCATCGTGCGCGGCAGCCCGCGCGGCCTCGGCGTGCTCTGGTGGGGACCGGAGACGATCCCCGCGGCCGGCGTCACCGCGTGGAAGGGCGGTGCGGCGGCGCTGTTCGACGCGGAGGGCCGCCCGCTGCCCGCACTCGAGGCGTTCCGCGAGCTCGCGCCCGCGCCGCCGGATCCCGTCACCGTGCACGTCTTCCACCGCCAGCCCGTCCGCTTCGCGCCGGAGAGCGCCGCGCGCTTCGACACGCCGGAGATCCGCGCCGCGGACAACGGGCGCGAGATCGAGCGGACGGTCCTGCTGCCGGAGCCGTCGTATCCCGTGCGCATCGTCGCGCGCGTGCGCCTCCACCCGATCCCGAAGGACGCCGCGTCCGTGTGCGATCCCTGGGACCGCGCCGGCAGCGTCCGCCTCGCGGCGCCGGGTCGCCCCGACGTGGAGGTCGTGAAGTTCATCACCGCCTACGGCGGCGCCACCACGCACGAGCTGGATGTGACGAACCTGGCGCCGCTGCTCCGCGGCGCGTGCACCTTCCGCGGCTTCGTGGACACGTGGCTCGACCCGGCGTGGCGCATGGACTTCGAGCTGGTGTTCGAGCCGGCGGACACGGAGCCGACGCCCGAATGGATGCGGGAGTGGCTGGAGCCGGGGGACCGCCGCGCGCCGGACTGGGTCGTGCCGCTCGCGTACGAGACGATCACGCGCGAGCGCATGGACGCCGGGGACGTGACCGCGCGCGTCACCGTGCCGCCGGACGCGGAGCGGATCGTGCTCGAGTACCTGGTGTCCGGGCACTGCACGGACGGCCGCGACGCGGACGAGTTCGTGGCGAAGGACAATGTCATCACCGTGGACGGCGTCGAGGCGCACCGCTTCCGCCCGTGGCGCGACGACTGCCGGCGCTTCCGCGAGGTGAATCCGTACTGCCGGCGCTGGTTCGACGGGAGCTGGTCGGCGGACTTCAGCCGCAGCGGCTGGTGCCCGGGGGATGCGGTGCGTCCGGTGCCGATCGACCTCACCGGGCGCCTCCCCGCCGGCGAGCATGCGATCGGCATCCGCGTGGAGGACGTGCGCCCGGAGGACGACAGCGGCCACGGCTACTGGCGCGTGTCCGCCCGGCTCGTGGGGTGGAACCGGCCGCCTACCAGCGGCGGCGGAACCCCGCGTTCGCGCCGGCGGCGCGGATGCCGTCGTCCCGCGTGAAGCCGTGGATGGAGAGCTCCAGCTCGTCCCGGAACGGCCGCGACCCGCGCGGCACCGACACGGACACGCCGGCCGAGTTCATCAGGAAGTCCCCGAGGTCCGAGTCCTGCGTGCGATGGAGCGGGACGGAGGAGAGCCGCGGCCGGTAGTACCGTGCCGCGCCCTGCGAGGACACGCGCCACCACGACCGTACGCGCCCGCCGCCGGGGAGCGGCAGCGAGACGCTCGGCTCGGCGGAGACGTGGTCCAGCCGCCAGTCGTCGCGGTAGACGCTCACGTCCACGCCGCCGGCCGCGTCGGGCCGCGGGGACCACCGCACGCGCGCGTTCACCTGGCCGCGGTGGCGCACGTCCGGGAGCACCTCGCTCGTGGCGGCGAACGGGCCGTCCGCGTCGGACAGCACCACGTAGTTGAACGAGTCGCCGAGGTAGCCGTCCTGCCGCGTGTACTGCGCGCCGACGAGCGCGGTCACGGAGGGCGAGAGGTTCTGCTGCCAGGAGATCCCGAACGCGTTCGCCGCCGCCAGCTCGGAGCCGGCCTCCGTGCCGTACCACGTCTCCAGATCCAGGAACGACGCGCGCACCTGCAGCGTGGCGGTGAGCGTGGCGTCGCCGCCGGCGAGCCGGCGATCGATCGCGAGATCCAGCCCCTCGGCGATGTAACCCCTCTGGTGGTGGTAGGTGACGGCGGGGCGGAACGTCCACGTGTCGCCCGCGCGATGCTCCAGCCCCACCGACGCGTCCAGCGCGACCAGCCGCGACGACGCGGACGTGATGGCGTCCACGCGCGGCACGTCCGCGGGATCGTCGTTCGCCACGAAGGAGAGCGCGGCCATCGTCCGGAAGAGCGTGGTCGGGCCCGCCGCGAAGTCGAGCGCGGACCGGAGCCCGAGGTAGCGCAATCCCTCGGCCTTGTGGCGCTGCCCGCCGCGGTCCTGCTGCGCGAAGGCGAAGACGTCGACGCTTGCCTCCTGCGGATGCCAGGCCGCGTCCGCGGCGGTCGCGCCGAGCACGGCGGCCGCGGCCAGCGCCGCCGCCGTCACCGCCGCCGCCCTGCGGCGCGTCACTGGCAGCCGCATCCGCCCGCCATCGCGTCGCCGTAGCCGCCGAGCGACCCTTCGCGCGCGGCCTCCATCTTGAGACGGAGATACTGGAGCGCGGGGTCCGGGTCGAACTCCATCGCCTCGGACGCGAGGCGCGCGCGGTCGGCCGGCGCGGTGACGGCGCACCCGGCGGACAGGCCGGCGAGGGCCGCGCTCACGACGAGCGCCACTCGTGGTCGCAAGGGGCGTGTGGGCATGACGCGGAATGCTCCGGCGGCGAAGGGCGAGGCGATGGTTGCGCGGCGTCCCCGCGCGGTCAAGCCGTCGGCGCGCCAGCCACGCCTTCGCGCGTTCCGCGGCGCCCCCGTCCCCGCGCGCGCGGGGCTCGACCGGAGGGCGCCGGCCGCCTTAGATTGCGGCGACGCCCTTCGTCCATCCCCGCAAACCGGAGCGTGAAGCCTTGATCATCAAGAAGGCCTTGCTGGACCCCCTGAACGCGCAGATCCAGAGCGAGTTCACCGCCTCCGCGCAGTACGTGGCCATCGCCGTCTACTTCGACCAGGAGGCCCTGCCCGACCTCGCCGCGTACTTCTACCGGCAGGCGGAGGAGGAACGCGCCCACGCGATGAAGTTCGTCCGCTTCATGCTGGAGACCGGCGCGCAGCCCATCATCCCGGAGCAGCCCGCGCTGCGGAACGACTTCAAGAACGCGGCGGATGCGGTGGGCTACGCCCTGCAGCAGGAGCTGAAGGTCACGGACCAGATCAACAACCTCGTCACGGTGGCGACGAAGGAGAACGACCACACCACGCGCGAGTTCCTGCAGTGGTTCGTGACGGAGCAGGTGGAGGAAGTGGACTCGATGGGGCAGCTCCTGCGGACCATCGAGCACGCGAAGGACAACCTGCTGCTCGTGGAGGACTACGTCCGCCGGCACGCGCAGGCGGACACCCCGGACGGGGGCGCGGCGGACTAGCCGGGTGCGGACGGACCGGATGCCGGGTGGCGGCAACCTTGCCGCCGCCGGATCCGTCTTGGGATCCATGGCCGAGATCCGCGCCCAGCTCATCCGGTACGTCCCGGGCCGCCGCATGGCGGACCACACGGACGGGTGCCACCGCCTCAGCGTGGTCGTGGCGGGCGGGCTCCTGGAGAGCGACCGCCGCGGCGCGGAGCTCGGCGGCGTGGGGAGCGTGGGGCTCAAGGCGTCGAACCTCGTGCACCGCAACCGGTTCGGCCCCGCGGGAACCACGATCGTGTCCGTACGCCTGACCGACGATGCCGTGCGCCGGCTGGCCGGACGGCGGGCCAGGCCGGCTCCCTGGCGCTGGCACCACGGCGGGGTTGCGTCGCTGCTGGGGTTGCGGCTGGCGGCGGCGCTCCGGCGCGGCGAGGGCGGGGAGGCCGAGGAGTGCCTTCGCCGGCTTCTGCCGCGGTTCGACGACGCGGCGGCGCCTCCGTCCGCCGCGACGGCGCGGATGGAACGCATCCGGCGGGCGCTGGAAGCATCCCCGGCGGCCAGCCCGTCGGTGGACGCGATGGCCGGCGCGGAGCGCATGCATCCGGTCTCGTTGGGTCGGGCATTCCGGCGCACGTACGGCTGCTCCATCACGGAGTACCGCCAGCGCCTGCGCGTGGCCGCGGCCGCACGGGCGCTGCTGGAGTCCGGGACCTCGCTCGTGGACGCCGCGCTCGACCTCGGCTTCGCCGACCTCAGCCACTTCACGCGCGTGTTCCGCCGGCTGCTCGGGGTGCCGCCCGGCGAGTTCCGCGCGGCGCTGCGCGACCCGGAGCCGGGGCTGGATTCGTTCAATACGCAGTGGCGGCTCTCGGCCTAGCTTCGTGGGGTCGCACGAGGCTTCGATCCCGAGGAGACCATGACCATCCGCCGCCGCTCGCTGTCCGCTTCGCTCGTTCCCGTGCTTGCCGTGTTGTCCCTGGCGCCGCGCCCGGCCGTGGCCGATCCGGCGCGCCGCCCGCCGTCCGATGCTCCCGCGTTCGTCGCCGAGACGGATGCCTTCGTCTCGGACGCCCTGGAGCGCCTCGAGGTCGTGCCCGCGCTGACGATGGCCGTGGCGGTGGACGACCGCGTCGTGCTCGCCCGCGCGTGGGGCCTGGCCGATCGGGAGGCCGGGGTCCCCGCGGACGCGCGCACGCAGTTCTACATCGCGTCGGCCACGAAGCCGTTCACCGCGCTGCTGGCGGCGATGCTGGACGCCGAGGGGAAGCCGAACCTGGAATCGCCGCTCGCCGCGCACCTGCACGGCGTGACGCTGGCGCCCGAGCTGCGGCCGCAGGACGTGAAGCTGCGCGATCTCCTCACGCACACGTCCGGGATCGATAACCCGGCCATCGGGTACCGCCTGGCGTACACCGGCGAGCACGATCCGGACCTCCTGTGGAGCCTCCTGGACGACGCGATCCCCGCGAAGGACGCGCCGCTGGGCACGTACCGCTACACGAACTCGGGCTACAACATCTACACGATGATCTCGGACCGCGAGACGGGGAAGCGCTGGCAGGACCAGCTCGAGGACCGGATCTTCCGGCCGCTCGGGATGCAGCGGACGACGGCGTACGTGTCACGCGGCGCGCGCGAGAAGTGGGCGTCCGCGGCGCCGTACTTCGCGTTCGGGCGCGACGGCGTGTGGCCCATCCCGCTGCGGAAGACCGACGCCACGATGCAGTCCGCCGGCGGGCTGCTCACGACGGCGGAGGACCTGGGCCGCTGGCTGGTGTTCCAGATGAACGACGGGCGCGTGGACGGCCGGCAGGTGGTCGACGCGGCGATCGTCCGCCGCACGCACGAGCCGCTCGTGTCCACCGGGGATGCGAAGTCCGGGTCGCCGTTCGCGCAGACCGGCTACGGCCTCGGCTGGTCCCACGGCACGTTCCGCGACCGGAAGGTGATCTCCCACGGGGGCGGCTTCGTGGGCTTCCAGAGCCTGGTCGCGTTCCTGCCGGAGCAGCGGGTGGGCGTGGCCGTGGCGGTGAACGAAGGGTCGATTGCCGGGATGCTGCAGGACGTGGCGGTGACGTCGGCGTTCGACTGGTGGCTGGGCACGGCGGAGGGGCCGCCCGCGGCGAGCGTGGACGCGCTCGTGCAGCGGAGGGCGATGTTCGCGGAACGGATGGCGGCGGAGTACGCGAAGCGCGACGCGCGGACGTGGATGCTGTCCCGGCCGCGGACCGCCTACACCGGGACGTACGCGAGCGAGCTGTACGGCACGGTCCGGGTGGCGGCGGACGGGGAGCGGCTGGAGGTGACGCAGGGAAACCTGCATTGCACCGCCGAGCCCTTCACCAAGGAGGAGACCGTCCGCGTGGAGCTGGTCCCCGGCGAAGGGCGCGTGCTGGCGTTCGAGCCCGCGGAGGGAGCGGTGGAGCGCATCGTGCTCGACGGCGACACGTACGTGCGGGAGCCCTAGCTCAGGCTCGCGCCGCCTCGACGACGAGGTCGGGGTCCCACACCCCGAGCGTCGTCGGGGCGGCGGCGGCCGGGCCGCCGAAGCGGATGCGGACCGCCGGCGCGCCCGACGGGAAGAACTCCCGCGGGCCCACCGCCGTGAGGTTCCGGCCGGCGCGCTCCCCGCGACGCAGCATCAGGCGCTTGGACTGGTTCTCGTAGATCTCCAGCGCGTCGTCCGGGCCGGGACCGAAGGTGTACACGCCGAGCAGGCGGGCCTGTTCCTCGGCCGGCAGATCCACGGTGGCGGGCTTCGGATCCGCGCCGCCCACCTCCTCCAGGTAGGCCACGACGGCCGCGGCCGCGTCGCCGCCGGCCTCCGCGTGCGCGAGCAGCGTGATGCCGTGCGGTCCCGCCGTCCCCTGGATGCCGGGCGACGCCTCGACGAACGCGCGCACCACGTCCACCTGCCCCAGCATGGCGGCCGAGAAGAGGTCCGGGCGCGCGCCCTTCCCCAGCAGGTACTCCGCGATGTCGCGCCGTCCCATGTGCGACGCGGCGCCGAGCGCGGACTCCCAGTCGCCGAAGCCCCAGTCCCACGCGGCCCTCGCGAGCGTGGGGCGCGCGTCCACAAGCTCGCGCAGCCGGTCGAAGCGGCCGTGCGCGGCGCCGACCACCTCGCGCACGATTGCGGGATCCTGCGTGGGGAACTCCGCGTTCACGCCGGACGGCGTGGGGCCGTCCTCCGCACGCACGGGCAGGGGTCCGAGCCAGCGGGCGGCAGCGAGACCGAGCGGCGCCGCGGCGGACGCGGCGAGGAACGAGCGGCGGGAGCGGGCCACGGGACACCTCCGGACGGGGATCTCGGAGCATACGGGCGGGACGGCACCGGTCGCACCCCGCCGCGCCGCGCCGGTTCGTCCGTCCACGTCACCCCGCGACCGGCTCGTCCCCCGTGCTATGCTCTCCCGCCGATTTCCCGCACTCCCGCGAGGTCCCCGTGCTCGTCTCGCTCGCCGGCGCCAACTTCGGCTACGCCGCCGACCTCATCTTCGAGGGGCTCTCCTTCCAGGTGAATCCCGGGGAGAAGCTCGGCGTCGTGGGTCCGAACGGGCACGGCAAGTCCACGCTCCTGCGGCTCATCGCGGGCACGCTGCCGATCGAGACCGGCGAGCGCAGCGTGCGGCGCGGGATCGAGATCGGGTACATGCGGCAGTCGCACGAGTTCCCGGGCGACGTCTCCGTGCACGACCTCCTCATGGCCACGTTCCCCGAGGTGCTCGCGGTGGAGCGGAAGATGGCGGCCGTGCAGGAGCGCATGGACGCGGGGGACCACTCCGAGGCCATCATCCGCGAGTTCGGCGAGCTGCAGCACCGCTTCGAGGAACTGGACGGCTGGACGCTGGAGGCGCGCGCGGCCGCGCTCGCCGCCGAGGTGGGTTTCGAGGAGCGGGACCTGAAGCGCCCGGCCGGGTCGCTCTCGGGCGGGGAGCGCACGCGCTTCGAGCTGGCGCGCGTGCTGCTGCGCCAACCCGAGGTGCTGCTGCTGGACGAGCCGACGAACCACCTGGACCTCGTGCAGACCGAGAAGCTGGAGCGGCGCCTCGCCGAGTACCCGCACACGTTCCTCGTGGTGTCGCACGACCGCGCGTTCCTGCGCGCGGTGTGCACGGGGATCGTGGAGGTGGAGCGCAAGGGGGCCACGCGCTACGCCGGCGGCTACGACGCCTGGAAACGGCAGCGCGAGGAGCGGCTGCAGCTCGCGCTGGAGGCGTACCTGCGCCAGCACGAGAAGATCGAGAAGACCGAGGACTTCATCCGCCGCAACATCGCGGGGCAGAAGACGAAGCAGGCGCAGTCCCGCCGGCGCATGCTGGAGAAGATGGAGAAGCTGGAGCGGCCCGAGGACGTGTGGGAGGCCGCCACGCACCTCGGCATGGAGTTCGAGCCGGGTGACCATCCGGGCGGCCGCGAGATCCTGCGCGCGCGCGACCTCTCGATCGGCTACGACGGCAAGCCGCCGCTCGTGGAGGGTTTCGACTGGACCCTGTACCGGGGCGACCGCGTGGGCATCGTGGGGCCGAACGGCGCGGGCAAGACGTCGCTCGTGGAGGTGCTGCTGGGGCGGCGACGCGCGCTCGGCGGGCTCGCGGAGCTCGGCTACCAGGTGCACCTGGGGTACCTGGACCAGAAGCTCCGCGCGGGCCTGGACGAGCGGCGGCAGCTCGTGGACGAGATCCGCTCCGTGCGCCCCGACCTCACGATCGAGGGCGCGCGCGACGCGCTCGCGCGCTACCGCTTCCTGGGCGAGGACGTCTTCAAGGCGGTGGGCGGGCTGTCCGGCGGCGAGCGCTGCCGGCTGGCGCTGCTGAAGATCTCGCTGATCCCCCACAACCTGCTCGTGCTGGACGAGCCGACGAACCACCTCGACATCCCCGCGTGCGAGGTGCTGGAGCGCGCGATCGCCGGGTACGACGGCACGCTGCTCGTCATCTCGCACGACCGCGAGTTCCTCGACCGGGTCGTGACGAAGGTCCTCTGGGTGGAGGGCGGCGCGGTTCGGGTGTTCGAGGGCAACTGGTCGGACGCGCGCCGCAGGATGCGCGGCGAGGCGGCGGCCGCGTCCGTCGCGCCCGCCGCGACCCCGGCCCCCGCGCCTCCCGCCGTCGCCCCGCCGGTTCCCGCGGCGAAGGCGGCCCCCGCGCTGCCCGGGCCGCCCGCGCCGGAGCCGCGGCACGGCGCGAAGGCGCACGAGGAGACGAAGCGCCGCCGCCGCGAGCAGCAGCAGGCGAAGAACCGCCTCGCGAAAGTGGAGGAGGAGATCCAGCAATTCGAGGCGCGGCTCAAGGAACTGCAGGACGCGCTCGCGCACCCGCCGGAGGGCGACTGGTCGAAGCTCCACGCCCTCGTCAACGAGGAGCAGGAGCTGCGCGGACGCCTCGATCGCCGTTACCGCGAGTGGGAGCGTCTCACCTCGGCCCTCGATTGACCGCGTCCGCTCCGGATGGCACCCTGGCCGCTTCCGGCGTCCGATCGGGCCGCCGGGCTGGAGGACTCCGATGCTGGTCAAGTGGCTCTTCGCCTCGTTGCATCTTCTCGCGCTCGGTCTCGGTCTCGGCGCGGTGTACGCACGGGCGAAGGCCCTGCGCGGGCCGCTGGACGGCGCGGGGCTGTCCCGCGTGTTCCTGGCCGACATGTTCTGGGGCATCGCGGGGATGCTGTGGCTGGTCACGGGGCTCGCCCGCGCGTTCGGCGGGCTGGAGAAGGGCACCGTGTACTACATGGCGCAGCCGCTCTTCCACGCGAAGCTCACGTTGTTCGTCGTGATCCTCGTGCTTGAGGCGTGGCCCACGCTCACGCTCGCGAAGTGGCGCTTCGCACGGCGTCGCGGGGAGACCCCGGACACTTCGTCGGCGCGGCGGCTCGCGGCGATCAGCCACGCGCAGGCCGGCATCGTGGTGCTCATCGTGTTCCTCGCCGTCGCGATCGCCCGCGGGATGTGGATGCCGGCGGGCGGTTGAACGGCCCGGGAGGAGGAGGACGTCATGGATCGCAGGAGCTTCCTCGGCACGTTCCTCGGCATGACCGCGGCGCTGGCGGCCGGCGGCGTCGCCGGGGCGGCCACACCGGCGCAGCGCCGCCGCCGTCGCCGCCGCGTGCGCCGTGTCGTCCGCCGCCGGATCCGCCGGCGCGTCGCGTTCCGCACCCTGCGCGGCCGCCGATGGTGGGTCGTTCCCACGGCATGCGCCGTCGGCTGGGAGCTGGCCGGCGCCGATCGCGTGCTGGTGGTGAAGGAGATCCGCGTCGTCGAGGAGGACGGCGAGGAGATCGAGATCGCGGTGGTGGAGGACTCCGACGGGAAGACCGAGGAGGTGCCGCTCCTCCGCGAGGACACGAAGGAGAACGCCAGGGAACTGGAAGGGACACGCCTGCCGGACGACGACGCCACGACCCCCGCCGTCGAGCGGGAGGAAGAGGTGGAGGAGGAGGCGCCGGAGGCGAAGTCCGCGAAGGAGCCCGAGGACAAGCCGAAGGGCTCCGGCAAGTAGCGCGCGTTCGGTGTGCGGGGCCCGCGTCCGGCGGGTCCCCGGCCATCGCGTGACCTCACACCCCCGGGAGGTCCCGAGATGATTCGCCCGTACCGGGCTTCGGCCCTGCTCGTTCCCCTGTTGGTCCTCGCGGTCCCGTCGGCTTCGCCGGCGGCCGATGCGGCAACCGAAACGCCGCTCGCGCGGATCGAGGGCGTGGGCACGCTGCACCGCAAGGTGACCACCTCGTCGGAGGACGCGCAGCGCCTCTTCGACGAGGGGTTGATGATGATGTACGCGTTCAACCACCAGGAAGCCATCCTCCGCTTCGAGAAGGCGGCGGAAGCGGATCCCGCGTGCGCCATGGCGTACTGGGGCAAGGCGCTGTGCCTCGGCCCGAACATCAACTACCCGATGATGGACGAGGAGACCACGAAGCTGGCGGTGGAGACCGTGGCGCTGGCGCGGAAGCACGCACCGAAGGCCACGGCGCTGGAGCAGGCGCTCGTGGACGCGGTGGCGGCGCGGTACGCACTGCCGTACGCGGAGGACCGCTCCGGGCTGGACTCCGCGTACGCGGCGAGGATGACCGCGATCTGGGAGGCCCACCCGGAGGACGCGGACATGGGCGCCATCCGGGCGGAGGCGTTGCTGGATCTCAGCCCGTGGAACCAGTGGACGAAGGACGGCAAGCCGCAGCCGGGCACGGAGGAGGTCGTTCGCACGCTGGAGTCCGTGCTCGCGCTGGCGCCGGATCACCCGCTGGGGCTGCACCTGTACATCCACACGATCGAGGCGTCGCCGGATCCGGGGCGCGCGCTGCCCGCGGCCGACCGGCTGCGCAACCTCGTCCCGGGCGCCGGCCACCTGGTGCACATGCCGGGGCACATCGACATCCGGCTGGGCCGGTACGCGGACGCGATCGAGGCGAACCGCAAGGGCATCGCGGCGGACCTCAAGTACGTGGAGCAGGTGGGGCGGCACGGCTTCTACACGATGTACCGCGCGCACAACTACCACTTCCTCGTGTACGCGGCGATGTTCGACGGGCAGAGCGCGGTGGCGCTGGAGCACGCGCGCGGCGTGCAGCGCGAGCTGCCGCTGGAGGTGGTGCGGCAGTTCCCGGACTTCCTCGACGCGTTCGTGGCCACGCCGTACCACGTGATGGTGCGCTTCGGGAAGTGGCAGGAGATCCTGGACGAACCCGTGCCGCCGGCGGACCTGAAGGTGTCCACGGCGCTCGCGCACTACGCGCGGTGCGTGGCGGCGTCGTCGCTCGGGAAGGTGGACGTGGCCGGGCGGGAGCTGGAGGCCTTCGAGAAGACGTACGCGGAGGTGCCGGAGTCCGCGGTGGTCGGGAACAACGCGGCGACCACGGTGCTGGACATCGCGCGGTTGATGGCGAAGGGCGAGCTGGAGTACCGCAAGGGCAACCACGACGAGGCGTTCGGGCTGCTGCGGGACGCCGTGGCGAAGGACGTGGCGCTCAAGTACGACGAGCCGTGGGGCTGGTTCCAGCCGGTGCGGCACGCGCTCGGCGCCCTGCTGCTCGAGCAGGGCCGGGTGGAGGAGGCCGAGGCGGTCTACCGCGACGACCTGAAGCTGCACCCGTCCAACGGCTGGGCGCTCACCGGGCTGGCCGAGTGCCTGCGCCGCACGGGGCGCACGGAGGACGCGGCGAAGGTGGAGGCGGAGCTGGCGAAGTCGTGGGCGCGGGCGGACGTGAAGACGAAGGTGTCCTGCTTCTGCCGGAGGGCATGACGCGGGACGAGGCGCCTCGCGGAGGGGACGGAAGGGCGCCGCGCCGGTAGCGGCGCCCTTCCGCATTGCGGAGAATCGCGGGATGACGCACTGCGACGGCGGCGCGCCCGGCCGGGCGGCGTTGCTCCTGTTCCTCCTGCTCGGCCTTGGCTCCTGCGGCGGGGCGCGGGATCCGGCCCCGGCCCCGTCCCCGTCCCCGTTTCCGGTCGCCGGCGCCGCCGGCCGGTCGTGGCACGCGGCCCCCGCGATGCGGCACGCGCGCGCGGCCCACGCCGTGGCGGTCGCGGACGACGCCATCTTCGCGTTCGCCGGCACGAGCGCCGGCGGTGTTCCCGTGCTCGCGGTGGAGCGCTTCGACGGCACGTCGTGGTCGGAGGAGGCAGTTCTCCCGGGCGGCGGCCTCAACGCTCCCGCGGCCGCGTTCCTGGACGGACGGGTCTACGTCATCGGCGGCTTCAGCACGGTGACGAACGTGCCCGTGGCGGACGTGCTCACGTACGACCCGGACACGCGCACCTGGGGACGCGCCGCGCCGCTGCCCGCGCCGCGCGGCGGGCACGCCGCGGTGGTCCTGGACGGACGCATCCACGTGCTCGGCGGCGGCAACTCGGTCTCGACGCTGGCGGACCACAGCGTGTACGACCCGGCGACGGACGCGTGGACGGAGCGCGCGCCGCTGTCGCGTGCGAAGGGAAGCCCGGCGGCGGTGGTGTTCGAGGGACGGCTGTGGTGTCTCGGCGGGCGGAGCGGGCCGTCGGACTTCGGCGACGTGGAGATCTGGGACGCGGCGACGGACCGCTGGAGCGAGGGGCCGGCCCTCGTGCCCCGCGGATCGGCGGGCGCGGTGGTCCTCGACGGGACGATCCTGGTCGTCGGGGGCGAGTCCCAGGCGGAGCGGCGCTGCCTCGACGACGTGCTGCGTCTGGATCCCGCGGCCCGCGCCTGGCGTCGCGACCCGCCGATGCCCACCGCGCGCAACTTCGCCCGCGCCGTGCTCTTTCGCGGCGACGTCCTCGTGATCGGCGGCAGCCTCGAGCCGGCGACGAGCCACGCGCCGGTCGGCAGCGCGGTCGTGGAGCGGTTGGGCCGCTGACCGGGTCGCGGGCGCCCGCCCTCCCGGCGCCCGCCGCGTCTGCGCTCGCGCCCGTCGCGGATCAGACCTTGAAGTGGAACTGCAGGACGTCGCGGTCCTTCACGACGTAGTCGCGGCCGGCCACGTGCACGAGTCCCTGCTCGTGCAGCGCCGCCCGGTTGCCGAGCCGCTTCAGGTCGGCCAGGCCCAGGACCTCGGCGCGGATGAAGCCCTTCTGCATGTCCGAGTGCACCGCGCCCGCGGCCTCGGGCGCGGTGGCGCCGCGGCGCAGGGACCACGCACGCAGCTTCTCGTTCGCGATCGTGTAGAAGGTGATGAGGTCGAGCAGGCGGTAGCCGGCGGCGATCACGAGGTCGAGCGCCGTGTGCTCGAGGCCGAGCGCCTCGAGGAACGGCGCCTGTTCGTCGGGCGGCAGCTCGGACACCTCCTCCTCGACCTTCACGGAGACGGGGAGCACGCGATCCGCGCCCTTTGCCGCCGCGAGCGCCTTCACGAGCGGGCCGTCGCCGTGCGGGTCGTTCTCGTCCGTGTTCGCGAGAAAGATCGTGGGCTTCGACGTGAGGAAGCGGCCCTCCGCGAGCTATCCGCGCTCCCGTTCGGTCAGGCCGGCGTCGTCCACGCGCGTGCCGCGTTCCAGCGCCGCGGCGGCCTTCGCCCAGGCGTCGCGCTCCTCGAGGCCGACCTTCCCGCCCTTCGCCACCTTGCTCCAGCGCTCCACGCCGCGCTGCGCGGTCTCCAGGTCCGCGAGGAGGAGCTCGGTCTCCACGACGTCGACGTCGCGCACGGGGTCCGGCGCGCCGAGCGCGTGCACCACGTCCTCGTTCTCGAAGCAGCGCACGACGTGGAGGATGGCATCCGCGTCGCGCAGGTTGCCGAGGAACCGGTTGCCGAGGCCTTCGCCCCTGCTCGCGCCGCGCACCAGGCCGGCCACGTCCACGAAGCGGATGGTGGCGGGCGTGGTCTCCTGCGGCCGGAGGATCTCCGCGAGGCGCGCGAGCTCCGGGTCGGGGACGGCCGCGACGCCGACGTTCTGGTCGATCGTGCAGAAGGGGTAGTTCGACACGCCGGCGCGCGCGTGCGTGAGCGCGTTCAGCAGCGTGGACTTGCCGACGTTCGGCAGCCCGGCGATTCCCACGGCGAGCGCCATCGGGGCCCCCTGCGGCGGTGGCTCGCGCCGGGGCGACGGCGCGGGGCGCGTTGCGGGGAGGGTACCGCCGGCGGTCGCCCCGGCCCAGTCCGCGGTCGGGCGGGCCGGCCGGACGCGTCGCCGGGTGCCGCCCTCCGGCCGGGACCGGGGCCCATCGGCCCCAGGGAGCCCGGAAGTTGCTGACCAGATCATCCACCTTGTCGCCCGGCGGAGTATCCTGGAGGGGTCCGACCCGCCGCCGGCCCGCCGCGCGGCAACCGTCGAGCCTTGCGCTCGAAACCCCGGCCCGTCGAGGAGTCCCATGCTCCGACTGCCCTTGCCCGTCATCCGACCCGTCCGCCTGGCCGCGGCTGCGGCGATCCTGGCGCTCGCGACCCCGGGATTCGCCCAGGAAGGCGCGAACTCGACCGTCCAGACTGTCCCCGATGAGCAAACGATCGATCGGTTCCCCCACCGCGTCGAGGAGGCGCAGGCCAAGGCGCGGCTCGCCGCCGCGCGCCTTCAGGCGCCCGCCCAGGCCATGACCCCGGCCCAGGACCAGTACGACGTGAAGCACTACGGGTTGAACCTCACGCTCAGCCCGACGACGACGACGCTGTCGGGCACCGTGACGACCACGGCCCAGGTGACGGCCGGCCCGCTCGCGGCCTTCGACCTGAACCTCTTCGCGAACATGGCGGTCTCCGCGGCGACGTCGGGCGGCGTGCCGGCCACGTACTCCCGCGCCGCGAACATCCTCACCGTGAACCTCGACCGCACGTACTCCACCGGCGAGACGGTCGTGGTGTCGGTGACCTACTCGGGCAACCCCTCGGGCGACTCCTTCGGCTGGAGCAGCTTCGGCGGGCAGCCCATGATCTGGACGCTGAGCGAGCCCTTCGGCGCCCGCGAGTGGTGGCCGTGCAAGGACCACGCGGACGACAAGGCCGACTCGGCCGACATCGTCGTGACGCTCCCGGACAACCTGGTCGTGGCGTCGAACGGCGTGCTCGTCTCCGACGTGGACAACGGCACCACGCGCACCACGCACTGGCGCAGCCTGTCGCCGGTTTCCACGTACCTCATCTCGCTGGCGTGCCACCCGTACACGGTCTACTCCGACTGGTACACGCCGCAGGGCGGCGGCTCGCCCATGGAAGTGAAGTTCTTCGTGTACCCGAGCCACTACCCGCTCGTGCAGGCCACCTACGCGCTCACGGTCCCCATGATCGACGCCTTCGCGCAGGCGTACGGGGAGTACCCGTTCCTCGGCGAGAAGTACGGGCACGCCGAGTTCGTGTGGGGCGGCGGCATGGAGCACCAGACGTGCACGAGCCTCGGCGGCTACTCCGAGGACCTCATCTCCCACGAGCTGGCGCACCAGTGGTGGGGCGACATGGTGACCTGCGCCACGTTCAACCACATCTGGCTGAACGAGGGCTTCGCCACCTGGAGCGAGGCGTACTGGAAGGAAGTGACGGCAGGCGTGGAGACGTACCGCGACTACATGGACGGCGCCGCGTTCATGGGTCCCGGCACGATCTACGTGGAGGAGACCACGGACTTCGACGCCATCTTCGACTCCAACCTGAGCTACAACAAGGCGTCGTGGGTGGTGCACATGCTGCGCGGCGTGCTCGGCGACACGGACTTCTTCGCCGGCCTCGCGCACTACCGTTCGCTGTACCAGTACGGCAACGCCACCACGGAGCAGTTCCGGGACGCGATGGAGTCCGTCTCCGGCAAGGACCTCGACGCGTTCTTCCAGCAGTGGATCCACGGCGAGTACTTCCCCGTGTACGGGTACTCCTGGAGCCCGAACGGCACCGGAGTGGACCTGAGCATCGAGCAGCTCCAGACGAACACGGGGCTCTTCACCATGCCGATCAAGGTGCGCGTGGTGAGCGACGCGGGGACGTTCGACCACACCGTGGAGAACTCCCTCGCGGTGCAGAACTACGCGCTGATCGTCCCCGGCACGGTGCAGGACGTGCAGCTCGACCCCGACAAGTGGATCCTCCGGCAGGTGCAGTCCACCGTCACGAACGCCACGCTGGATCAGGGCATCCTGCTGGTGAACGGCGTGGACTGGGCCACCTACGGCACCGAGATCACGAGCGCGTACGCCGACAGCGCGTTCTGGGCGGATCACCCGATCACGTTCTGGGACACGTTCGCGGAGCCGTCGGGCGGGTATCCGGCGAACGTGCCGGCGCCGCTGGGCCACGGCGCCGTGCCGGCCGGCACGCTCGGCAAGTACTCCGCGGTGATCTGGGTGGGCAACAACTTCGGCGGCGACCTCGCCGACTGGAGCGAGACGCCGATCAAGTCCTACCTGCAGGCCGGCGGCAACGTGCTGCTCATGACCCGCATGGGCTCCAGCTTCCTGGGCACGGACCTGAACGCGTACCTCGGCATCACGACCTCGCAGGTGCAGGTGACCATGTCGAACTGCACCGCGCAGGCCGCCGGGTTCGTGAACATGTCGCTCCTGGGCTCCCAGAGCCTGGTGGACTTCTTCCAGCCGGCGGTGGGCGCGAACAGCACGCTGCTGTTCCGCGACACGTCGAACAGCACGCGCGGGTCCGGCGTGATCGTGGTGCCGCCGGCCGGCGGGACGGCGCGGGAGGACGGCGGGCGGATGGCGTATCTCGCGGGGCGCCCGTACCGGTTCAACCACGCGCAGCTCCGCGCGAACGTGGACCTCATCCTGACCGACTGGTTCGGCGAGCCGTACACGCCGCCGACGCCGGTGATGGAGACGCCGCGGGTGGCGATCCCGTTCGCGCTCGCGGCGCCGCGGCCGAACCCGTCCGCGAGGGAGACCGTGCTGTCGTACTCCCTGCCGGCGGAAGGGCACGTGCGGCTGTCCGTGTACGACGTGGGCGGGCGGCTCGTGCGCACGCTCGTGGACGCGGCGCGGCCGGCGGGGCGGCACGAGGCCCGCTGGGACGGGCAGGATGCCGGCGGCGCGGCGGTGGCGCCGGGCGTGTACTACGTGCGGCTCACGGGCGCGAAGGAGGCGGCCACGCGGCCGGTCGTCCTGATCCGGTAGCGCCCGGCCGCCCGAAGTTCCCGGGGCGGGGCCCGCAGCGCTGGCGGGTCCCGCGCTCCCGGGGTACGGTTATCGGCCCACGCCGACACCGGGAGTCCGCCCTGCGCTTCGTCCGCCTCTTCTCGCTCGGCCTGCCGGCATTCGTGGCCGCGATGATCGCCGGTCTCGCCGCCGCGGCCGCGCCGTCCGCCGCGTCCGGCTCCCGGCCCGCCGACGAGCGCTGGAACGTCCTCCTCATCACGTCCGACGACATGCGCACGGATCTCGGCAGCTACGGCACGGCCGAGGTGCGCACGCCGAACCTGGATGCGCTGGCGCGCCGCGGCGTGCGCTTCGACCGCGCGTACAGCCAGTACCCGCTGTGCAACCCGTCCCGGACGTCGATGCTCACGGGGCGCTACCCGCTGCGCACCGGCGTGCTGGACCAGCACGCGCGCCTCGACGAGCTGCACCCGGAGTGGGTCACGCTGCCGCGGTACTTCCGCGAGCACGGCTGGGTCACGCTGTGCGCGGGGAAGATCTTCCACGCGGGGTTCGACGACACGGCGGCGTGGGTGGAGGGCGCGGATCGGGGTCGGCCGCAGATCGAGGGGGACGAACCGGCGGAGCGGGGCCCGGCGCGCCGGCGGCCGATGGGGGATCGCGTTGCGGCGCTGCCCGACACCGGTGCGCGACACCCGGACCTCGACGCGGTGGCCGAGGCGATCGCGTACCTTCGGCGCGATCACGAGGCGCCGTTCTTCCTGGCGCTGGGCGTGACGAAGCCGCACCCGCCGCCGGCGGCGCCGCGTTCGCTCGTGGCGGCGTACCCGCCCGAGGACGTGCCGCTGCCGGTGGACTTCCGGCCGCGGGCGCAGGCGTCGCCGGGATTCCCCGCGGTGAGCATCACGCCGAATCGCGGGCTGTTCGTGGACCGCGACGCGACCGCGGACGAGGCGCGCCGCATGAAGGCGGCGTACTGGGCGTCCATGACCTGGACGGACGCGAACGTCGGGCGCGTGCTGCACGAGCTGGACGCGCGGGGGCTGGCCGAGCGGACGGTAGTGGTGTTCTGGAGCGACCACGGCTTCCACCTCGGCGAGAAGGGGAAGTGGGCGAAGGACCAGTCCCTGTACGAGCCCTGCGCGCGCACGCCGCTCCTGATCGCGGCGCCGGGCGCGCGCGGGAACGGCGAGGTCGTGGGGCACCCCGTGGAGTCCGTGGATCTCTTCGCCACGCTGTGCGAACTGGCGGGGATCGACGTGCCCGACGGGCTGGACGGCGTGAGCCTGGCGCCGTTGCTTGCGGATTCGGCCGCGGCGTGGGACCGGCCGGCGTACACCGTGGTGGCGGACGGGGACATGCTCGGCGTGGCCGTGCGCTCCGAACGCTGGCGCTACGCCGAATGGGCGGGCGGCGCCGCGGGCGCGATGCTGATCGACGAGCTGGAGGATCCGGCGGAGACCGTGAACCGGATCGACGACCCGATGCTGGCGCCGGTCCGCGAGCGGCTGGCCCGCCTGGCGCGGGAGCACGCGGCGATCGGACGTTAGCGGCTACGCTGCACCCGGGCGAGGCCCGTCCAACCGACGCGCGCCATGCCAGACGGCGACGACCCAGACCGTCCGGCCCCCGACGCGATAGAGGAATCGATACGACCCGACAACCACCTCGCGGTGCGGAAGATCCGGATACTCGGGAAGGACACGCCCCGACTCCGGGAACTCCTGCAGGCGTCGCAGCGCGGTCTCCGCGCGCTCCCGGAACCGACGCGCGGCCGACGGCTTGTCTTGCCGGATGAATGCGAACGCCTCGAGGAACTGCGTACGCGCGGTCGGCGTGAAGCGGAGCTTCAAGGCTCGTCCTTCAACAGGGCATCCGCTTCGCGGAGCACCGCGTCCAGCGAGTGGCCGCGGCCGGAGCCGATCTCCTGTTCCCCGCGCGCGAGCTGTCGCAGCAACTCCCGCTCCTGGCGCGATCTCTCGTACGCTTCCAGGCTGATCAGGACCGCCGCGGCGCGACCGCGCTGCGTGATCACGAGGGGTTCGGAGGAAGCCTGGAGCCGCTTCAGGACGGCCGCGGCATCCTGGCGCAGATCCGTGACGGGCACGATCCGGGGTACGCGCTGCATGGGATATCCTCCAGAAGTACGTCCAACAGTACGTCTGAAGGATCTCCCGCGCAAGGAGGGCGTTCCTCGGCCGGAGGCCATGGTGGTGGTCGCGTCCGCTCAGCCGCGCAAGAGGCGCGTCCGCGTGTCACGTCCCCGTCACGAGTGCGCCGTGACCGCCGCCGTCCTCTGGTCCCGCCCGGGCCGGCCGATATACTGAGTGCACAGTCGTGATCCGGGAGGCCATCCGGTGCTGCACAGCGCCCCCCAGACTCGCCCCACGACGCCCTCGCCCCGCCGCCCGGCGGTGCGCCGCCTTCTGGGGAAAGCCGCCGTGGAGTTGCGGGCGCTTGCGGTTCTCGACCGCGAGCCCGAAGACCGCGCGCTGCCCGGGCCGGCCGTGAGGGTCCGCCGCCGGCGGATCACCTGGATGCGGCGCGGCGTGCAGGCGCTCTTCGTCCTCATCATCCTGCAGATCGGGTTCGCGTTCGTGCGCTGGGTGGACGGCCTGGAGGCCGGGCGCATCGTGGGCGAGCGGCCGCCGGGCGTGGAAGGGTTCCTGCCCATCGCCGCGCTGATGAGCCTGCGGCAGCTCGTGGAGACCGGCGTGGCCACCACCATCCACCCCGCGGGCCTCGTGATCCTCGTGCTCGTGCTGGGCACGGCCGTGCTCCTGAAGAAGGCGTTCTGCTCGTGGATCTGCCCGGTGGGCGCGGTGTCGGAGGCGCTGGCGTGGCTGTCGCGCAAGGTGTTCCGCCGGAAGCTGCGGTTGCCGCGGACCGTGGACATCCCGCTGCGGGGGATCAAGTACCTGCTGCTTGCGTTCTTCGCGAACGTCATCTTCCTGAAGATGAGCGCGCGCGATCTCGTGATGTTCCTCGAGGCGCCGTACAGCCGCATGGCCGACATCAAGATGCTGTACTTCTTCGAGCGGCTGTCGCCCACCGCGCTGTGGATCCTCGGCGCGCTCGTGGCGCTGTCGTTCGTGGTGCCGTACTTCTGGTGCCGCTACCTCTGCCCGTACGGCGGGCTGCTGGGTTTGCTCTCGCTGCTGTCCCCGCTGAAGGTCACGCGGCACGCGCCTTCCTGCATCGACTGCGGTCTCTGCACGAAGGCGTGCCCGTCGCACCTGCCGGTGGAGCGGCTCGCGCGCGTGCGCTCCGATGAGTGCATCGGCTGCCTCTCGTGCGTGGCGGCGTGTCCCGTGCCGCGCGCGCTGCGCGTGGAGACGCCGCGCCCCTGGCGGCGCGCCGTACGCCCCGCGGTGTTCGCGACCGCGGTGCTCGTGCTCTTCGGCGGCGGCATCCTCGCGGCGAAGGCGGCGGGGTACTGGAAGACGTCCATCACGGACGAGGAGTACCTCGCGCGGATCCGGGAGATCCACTCTCCCGCGTACACGCATGCGGAGGGGGACGTGGGGCGGGGACAGGGCGCTCGTGGGCGCTAGTCGCGACGCTTCCGGAGCGCGGGGAGATCGGCCTCGTCCTTCGGACGCCCCGTCGCCTCCTTGTTCGCGATCAGGGACGCCAGGCCGAGGAACGGCACCTCCACGTTCCCCACGCGCTTGACGGTCCGGTCCGTCCAGGCTTCCCCGAAACGGAGCCCGTCACATCGGTCAGGAGGTCGATCCGCCGCGGCGGCAGGCCGAACTGCACGACCATCCCGGGGGTGGCGAGGTCCGCGCGCGAGATCTCCATCGCGGCGGCCGGCGCCCGAACGCCTCGAGCGCCCGCCACGCGCGCTCGGCGTCCGCCTCATCGCACTCGATCCAGACGTCCAGGTCGCCGGTGGCGCGGGGCACGCCATGAACGGCCATCGCGTGCGCGCCCACGACGAGGAAGCGGACTCCGGCCGAGTCCGGGGCAGCGAGGAAGTCCTGGAAGTCGTCATTCATCGTCGTCGCCCAGGCGGCGGATGCGGACGGGCCACTCGGAGCGGGGGAGATCCGGAAGCGGGCGCCCGGTCAGGCTCCATGCCTCCACGGTGAGCTGCCAGACCATGGCTAG
>CAYYFX010000036.1:0-19293 GCA_964471155.1 uncultured Gemmatimonadota bacterium
GCGGCGCGGCCGGAGGCCTGGAGGGCCGGAGGCCGTCGACGCAGGAGCGATGGCCCCCGCCCGGACGGCGGGGGCCGAGCGCCCGCCGCAGGGAACCCCGCGGGGTCGCCGCCGCAACCTGCGCGAACCCCGCCCCAGCGCAGCCTACCGAGCCACGACCACCTTCCGCATCGCCTCCCTCCCGCCCGCCGTGAGCCGGGCGAAGTACACGCCCGGCGCCGCCCCCCGCGCGTCCCACACGGCGGTCCGGATGACGGCATCCCCCCGCGCCTCCCGGGCGAGCGTCTCCACGCGGCGCCCCGCCACGTCGAAGAGCTCCAGCGTCACCTCCGCGTCCGCGCGCGCCGCGAAGCGGAAGTCCGCCCAGTCCCGCACCGGGTTCGGGTACGGCGGATCCAGCATCAGATCCGGGTTCGCCGCCGCCACGACCGGCGCATCCACCGCGACCGCCGGCAGGTCCGCCTCCCACGCGCCGCGGCCGAAGGTCCCGGCCGTCAGCTTGCGCGCGCTGCGCCGGATCTCCAGGTCCGTGATCAGCGCGTTCGCCAGGCCCGTGCCGTACGGCGTCCACGTTCCGCCGCCGTCCGTGCTGCGCCACACGCCCACGTCCGCGCCCACGTACCAGTCATCCGGACGGTCCGGGTCCACCACCATCGTGTTCGCCGGCACGTCCGGGAAGTCCCCGGACACGTCCGTCCACGTGGCGCCGTAGTCGTCCGTGCGCAGGATGCGCGGCAACCCCGTGGCGTAGTAGCCGAAGGTGACGAACGCGCCGCCGGCGTTGGCCGGGTCCGCCGCAATCTTCGTCTCCGTTCCCGTGGACGCGAACGTGGGCGACTGCGTCCAGGTCCCGCCGTCGTCCGTGGTCACCCACACGCCCAGCGTGTTCGACACCGTCCACACGACGTTGCCGTCCACCGGGCTGATGGCGATCCACCGCGCGGTGTGTGCCCCCACGTTCTCCCACGACGATCCGCCGGACGTGGTCCGGAAGATCCCGGCGTTCGTCCCCGTGTACAGGTGCCGGCCCAGGTTCTGGTCCTGGTCCACCGGCGTCACCCAGTACCCGGTCCCCGTGATGCCGTTCATGATCGGCGCCCAGGTCTGGCCGAAGTTCGTGCTCTTGATGTGGTTCCCGAACTGCCACTCGGCGTACACGTTCCCGTTCGAGGGCGCGATGTTGCACACCATGCCGTCCGCCGTGAACGTGGACGTGAACCACGTGTCCGCTCCCGTGCGCCCCGGGATGCCGTTGTCCTGCGCGCCGCCCATCGTGAAGAACTCGTCGGACTGGGCCACGCAGATGTCGTAGAACTGGAACGTCACGAGGCCCGCGCGGCGCTCGCTCCACGTGGCGCCGTCGTTCGTGGAGCGCCACGGGCCGCCGTCGGTCAGCACCCACACGTTCGTGGCGGATCCCGGTTCGTACGCCGCCCCGTGGATGTCCCAGTGCGGGATGCCGGCGCTGCCCATCGGGAGCAGGGGACTGGTCTTCTCGTCGTACGTGAGTCCGCCGTCCGTGGAGCGGAAGAACGGCGTTCCGCCGGAGACGAGACCGTCCGCGTCGTCCGGGTCGGCCGCGAGGGCCAGGTTGTACCAGCCCTGGCTCGCCGTCTGGTTCGCGCTGCTGCGCAGCGACCACGTGGCGCCGTCGTCCGTGCTGCGGTAGACCCCCAGCGTCTGGAAGTTGTTCGCGTTCGAGTAGTGCGCGTAGATCACGGACGGATCCGCCGGCGTCACCGCGAGCCGCGTCTTCCCGATGAGTGCCCCGCCCGGCTGCCCCGCGCCCAGCGGCGCGAACGTGAGGCCGCCGTCCGTGGAGACGCGCACGCCGTTGTTCGTCTGGAAGTTGAAGAAGGGATCGCGCCCCTTCGCGACGTACGCGCGGTTCGCGTCCCCGGGCTTCCACTTGACGTCGGAGTAGTTGCCGCCCGTCTGCACCTTCGTCCACGTGGCGCCGGCGTCCGTGGAGCGGTACACGCCGTCCGTGGCGGCGGCCAGGACGACGCCGGTGATGGGGTTGTCCTCCATCGCGCCGAAGCCGTGCATCGAGGCGCCGCCGTAGGCGATGCTCGTGGGCGACCACGTGGCCCCCGCGTCCGTGGAGCGGAAGATCCCGGCGCCGAACGGGCCGAGCGCGAGGTTCGCGGAGGCGGCGCCCGTCCCCTCGCCGGTGCCGATGAGCACGACGTCCGGGTCGCCGGCGAGCACGCACACCGCGCCGATCCCCAGCGTGGGCAGGTCGTCGGTGAGCGCGGCCCAGGTGAGGCCCGCGTCCGTCGACTTCCACAGGCCGCCCGAGGCCGATCCGACGTAGACCGTGGCCGCGTCGGCGGGGTCGAAGTCGATCGCGAGGCAGCGGCCCGAGATGTGCGTGGGGCCGGTGGCGAACCAGCCGGGCGACCCGCCGCGAAGGGCGGCGGCGCGCATGCGGCCGGTGCGAAGCGCGTCCGCGCGGAGCTCCGCGGCGGATGCGCCCGGCGGCGCGTGCCGGGTTTCCAGCAGCCACTTCAGACGGTTGAAGGGCTTGAACCCGCTGCTCTTCGTGCGGGTCAGCTCGGGGTGGGCCGCGTAGTGCGCCTCGAGGTGCCGCCATCCTTCCGCCGGGGCCGCGGGCGCGGTGGCCGGTGCCGTGGCCGGCGTGGCGGCCGGCGCGGTGGCAGCCGGCGCGGGGGCCGGCGCGGCGGATGCCACGCGCGCCGCCGCGAACAGCAGACCTACCAGAACCGGGAGGGGCGAAACTCCGGGCGGGCGTCGTACGCTGGATGGACGGGAACGGGGCAAGGGAGTCCTCCGGTCCGGCGGGGTTGGCGAGGATCCACTGTAGGCACGCCGCGCACCCCGCCGCTTTCACGATCTTGAACCGCCGGGGCCGCCGCCGGGGCGGGCCCGGGATGCGCCGCGGGCGCGAAGGGACGAACGGGCCCATGGACCTTGCGCGGCGTGTCGCGGACGCTCGCCCGGGAGCCGGGGACCCCGACCGGCGCGTGCTCTGGGCGCGGCCGGACGTGGTCCTGTGGGACGCGGTGTGGGACCCCGCGCGGCACGCCGATGCGCGAACGGGCCAGGCCACGATCCCCGCCTTCGTGTTGATGCGCGAGGGCATGTACGCCAAGCGCGTGGGGCGGGACGTGGCGGCCGGCGGGCCCGGCACGGTCACGCTGTACGACGCGGGGAAGGAGGTCCTCGTGTCGCACCCGGCCGGGGGGCGCACGCGCGGGACCACGATCCTGCTGGATCCCGAGCTCGCGGCGCGCCTGCGTCGGGATGCCGGCGGCGCGGCCGCGCGCGACCCCGCCGCGCCGTTCGGGCGCCTCGCCGCGCCGGTGACGCCGCGCACGTACCTCTTGTATCGCGCGCTCGTGGGCTGGCTGGAGACGGATCCGGCGCCGGACGCGCTCCTGGCCGAAGAGGCCGTGCTGGCGCTCCTCCGCCGCGTGATGCGCGAGCTGCCGGACGCGCACGGCGGGCGGGATCGCCGCCCGCCCACGCCACGCGCGCGCGCGCGGGTGGCCGCGATCCAGGAGTACGTGGCCGCGCGGCGGGACCGCGCGGTGTCGCTGGCGGAGCTGGGCGCGCGCTTCGACTGCGCCCCGGAGTACGTGTCCCGCGTCTTCGCACAGGTGACGGGGATCCCGCCGTCGCGGTGGGTGGCGCGGCTGCGTCTGGCGCGTGCCGTGGAGCGCATCCTGGACGGAGCGCCGAGCCTCGCGGACGTTGCCCTGGATGCCGGGTTCGCCCACCACAGCCACCTCACGGCGACCTTCGCGCGGGAGATCGGGACGACGCCGGGCGTGCTGCGGTCGGCTTCGGCGCGTGAGCGCGTGGCGCGCGCGCTCACGCCGGGGGGCGGCGGGGGTTGACGGGCTTCGGACGCGCGGCATCGTGTCGGGAGTCCGCCCGGCCGTTGGCCGCGGCGCGCCCGGTGATTACAGTGTAATCACTGGGACCGATGGGTCCGGGGGCGCCGCCATGAGGGCTCGCATCGTGAGGATCGGCAACTCGAAGGGCATCCGCATCCCGAAAGCCCTCCTGGTGGAAGCGGGCCTGAAGGACGAGGCGGAGCTGGCCGTGCGGGACGGAGCGCTCGTCGTCTCCCCGGTGCGCCGGGTCCGTGAGGGCTGGGCGGACGCGGCGCAAGCCATGGCCGCGGGGGGCGAGGAGGCCCTCCTCGAGCCGCCCGTCGCCACCCGCTTCGACGAGGAGGAGTGGACCTGGTAGGCGGCCACCCCCGGCGCGGGCAGGTGTGGCTCGTGGCCCTGGACCCCACCCGGGGACGGGAGATCCGGAAGGCCAGGCCCGGTGTCGTCGTCTCGCCGGACGAGTTGAACGCGCACCTGTCCACCTTCGTCGTGGCGCCGCTGACCACGGGCGCGCGCTCGCGCCCCACGAGGATCGCGTGCCGCTTCCGGGGACGATCCGGTCACGTCGTGGTGGACCAGATCCGCACGATCGACCGCGAGCGGATGACGCGGCACCTGGGGAGGCTCGCGCCGGCCACGTTGCGCCGGACCCTGGAGGTGCTGCAGGAGATGTTCGCCCCCTAGCGGATGTGACCGGGCGGCGCGGGGCGCAGCTCGCGCACGGGGCCGGCGGGGAGACCGCGGCCGGCAACGCCAACGGGCCGGCGGATCGCAACCGCCGGCCCGTGTCGCGATCGCCCCTCGCGCGCGGCTCCTAGTAGAAGCCGACGCCCACCGTGATCTTGAGATCGGGCAGGTCGTCGATGCCGAGCCGCAGCTCGGCGAACCCGTTCTTGTACCCGCCCAGGTCCACCTCGACGCCGCCGAAGAGGTTCACGCCCACCTCGGTCGTGCTGTCGTCCACGCCGGTCACGCCCTCGGGCACGTCGAAGCTGTAGTAGCCGATCCCGAGCCCGCCGCCGGCGTACGGCACGGCCGCCGACCCGATCGTGAAGGAGTACGCCACGTCCGCGTTGAAGATGAACGAGAACAGATCGTCCCCGAACCCGAGGTCCGCGGAGGGGCGCATGCTCAGGTGCGGCGCGATCTCGCCGAGCGTGGCGAAGCCGCCGATGGTGAACTGGTCCGGGTCCACGGAGAAGCCCAACCGCGGGCCGTACTTCGAGATCTCGAAGGGCTTCTCGCTCTGCGCGGCGGCCGGCTGAGCCGCCAGGACGCCGAGGGCGAGCCCGGCGGCAAGGGTCACGGTCACGCGGAATGCTCTCATGGATTCCTCCGAGGGTGGGCGAGGGGTCGGACAGCCGTTCGCATTCCACGGGTGTATCCACTGCCTCGCGCGGTGTCAACCGGGACCGCGGGACGGGCTCCGCTCTGCCGGGAGACCGCCCGGGGCGTGACCACCGACCCCTGCGGGCGCCGGGGGCCGCGGGACGAACGGACCCGGTTATGGGAAACTCCCCCGGATGTCCACGCTCCTGTACGTACTCGTCTTCGTGTCGGGCGCGGCCGGCCTCCTGTACGAGGTGGTCTGGACGCGGCTGCTCGTCCACACGCTCGGGAGCACCGCGCAGGCGGTGGCTTCCGTGCTGGCCGCGTTCCTCGGCGGCCTGGCGGTCGGCGCGGTGGCGTTCGGCCGGCGGGCGGACCGGTCGGCTTCGCCGCTCAAGCTGTACGCCGGGCTCGAGGTGGCCATCGCGATCTGGGCGCTGCTGCTGCCCGTCCTGAACGACGGCTTCCACCGCCTCGTGCTCGCCGCTCCGGGAAGCCCGCTGCTCCGCTTCGCCGGCACCTTCGTGCTCCTGCTGCCCGCCACCGCGGCGATGGGCGGCACGATCCCGGTGCTGTGCCGGCTCGCGGTGGTGTCGGACCGCGCCGTCGGGCGACCGGCCGGGTTGCTGTACGCGTGGAACACGTTCGGCGCTTCGCTCGGCTGCCTGGCCGCGGGGTTCGTGCTCATCCCCGCGCTCGGGCTGACGGGGACGCTGCACGTCGGGGCGGCGGCGAACGTCGCGGTGGCCGCCGCGGCGTGGCTCCTGGCGGGCCGCGGCCGGGGTGCGCGCGCGACGCCCGCGGCCGCCGCCGCGCCGCCGCGCGCGTCCGTCGCGCTGCCCGCCGCCGCGCGCGTGGTCCTCGCGGCGTTCGCCCTGTCCGGCCTCACGGCGCTCGGATACGAGATCCTGTGGACGCGCGTGCTCGTCTTCTTCGTGAAGTCCGTGACGTACGGGTTCAGCCTCATGCTGGCGACGTTCCTGGGCGGGCTCGTCGCCGGCAGCCTCGCCGCGGCACCGTTCGCGGACCGGCGGCGCTTCGCCGGCCGCGCGCTGCCGGCAGTGGTGCTGGCGGCCGGACTCGTGGCGTTCGCCTCCGTGCGGCTGCTCGTCACGCGCACGGAGATGCTGCGCGCGCTCGCCCCGACGCCGGGCGGCGAGCTCGGCGCGCTGTACGGGCCGCTCGTGTTCCTGGTGCTCGCCACGATCCTTCCGGCGGGCTTCCTGTACGGCACCACGTTCCCGCTCGCCGTGCGCCTGGTGACGGAGCGCGCGGCGGACGCGCCCGGGCGCGTGGGGCTGGCCACGGCCGCGAACACCGCGGGCGCGATCCTCGGCGCGTACCTCGGCGGATTCGTGCTGCTGCCGCGGCTCGGCGTGGTCGGGGCGCTCGAGGTCCTGCTTGCGGGCAACGGGATCGCGGCGCTGCTGCTGCTCGCGCGGCTGCCGGAACGGCGCGTGCGGCTCGCGCTCGGCGCCGGCGTGGTGGCGGTCGTGGCGCTGGCCACCTCCGGCGGCGACTTCTTCGTGCAGCGCCTCGCCGGGATCCGGCCCGGCCGCATGATCCTCGCGGACGAGGGCGCCGACGTGATCGTCACCGTGTACGAGGAGGAGCCGGAGCGCCCGGGCGAGCCGCCGGTGCGCACGATCTACGTGAACGGCAGCTCGTACACGGGGTCGCGGTTCTTCGCGCGGCGGTACATGAAGACGATGGGGCATCTGCCGCTCCTGGTCGCCGCGGAGAACCGGAAGGCGCTGGTGATCTGCCTCGGCACCGGAATGACCCTGTCCGCGCTCGCGCGGCACGTGGACCTGCAGCGCGTGGCGTGCGCGGAGCTGTCGCCGGGCGTGGTGCGCGCGCTGCCGCTCTTCGACGCCGTGAACGACGGCGTGGCGCGGCGGGACGACGTGGAGATCCACGTCGGGGACGGTCGCCACTGGATCGAGACGGACGCGGACACGTGGGACGTGATCACGCTGGAGCCCCCGCCGCCGTTGAACGCCGGCGTCGGCGACCTGTACTCGCGCGAGTTCTACGCGCTGTGCCGCGAGCGGCTCGCGCCCGGCGGCGTGCTGTGCCAGTGGTTCCCGATGCACAGCCAGACCGCGGAGGAGTTCCGCATGGGGCTGGCGTCGTTCCTGGACGTGTTCCCGGACGCGTCCCTGTGGCTGCCGGTCGGCCGCAATGCGGTGGGCCTCGGGATCAAGGAGGGCGGGGCGCCGTGGTCGTTCGAGCGCTTCGCCGCGCGCTTCGACGCGCCCGGCGTGCGCGCGGGGCTCGCGGAGATCGGCTTCGACACGCCCGAGGCCCTGCTCGCGACGCACGTGCTGGACGCGGACGGCATCCGCGCGTTCGTCGGCGCGGCGCCGCGGGTCACCGACGATCGCCCGCGCCTCGAGTTCCACGATCTCGCGCAGGCGGGCCGGCGCTTCCCGGCGGGCGAGCTGCTGCGGGACATGATGGCCCTGCGCACGCCGGGGAAGGCGTGGCTGGACGCGCAGGGCCGCGGCGCCGGGATCGACGACGCGGAGTGGACGCGGACCTTCGCCGCGCTGGACGAGTTCTGGCGCGGCGCGTGGCTGTTCGAGCAGCGGCGCGTCGACGAGGCGGCGGCGGCGTGGGCTGAGGCCGCGCGCATCGAGCCCTCGAACGCGTACTACCGGACCATCCTGGGCGGCGGCGCGGACTGACGCGCGAACTGACGCGCGGACCTACTCCGGCGGCAGGCCCGGGTCCGGCATCTCCGGCTCCGGCATGTCGGGCTCCGGCATGTCCGGCTCGGGCATGTCGGGCGCGGGCGGGACCTCCTGCCCCGGCAGGGCTTCGCCGTCCGCCGGCGGCGGCGCGAGCGGATCCGCGCCCGGGAGCAGGCCGGGCAGCAGCGGCGCCCCGCCGGACTCGCCGAAGTCGTACTCCTGCGGCGGATCGCCCTCCCCGAGCATCCTGACCTCGACGCGGCCGTCGCCGGCGCCCTCCTCGGGCGAGTAGCCCTTCGCCACGAGGTTGTTCGCGCCCATGTCGAAGAAGTTCTCGAGGAAGTACAGGCGGATGCGGTTCGCGCGACGCTGCGCCAGGTCCGCGGAATCGCCGCGCGGGGCATGCACGCCCACCTCGATCCGCACCGGGCGCTCGCGGTTGCCGGTCCACTTCTCGACGAGGCGCGCCACGCGGTTCAGCGACCGGTACGACGTGGGCACGATCTCCGCGCTGCCGCCCTCGAAGCGGACGTTCTCCACCGGGATCGGCTGGCCGCGCAGCAGCGCGTCCTCCACCGGATCCACGGAGCAGCCGCGCGAGTCCACCGCGGCGCCGAGCGGCGTGTCCGTGCACTGGTCGATGCCGTCCAGCACGCCGTCCTTGTCCGTGTCCGTGTGCCGGCCGAGGTCGTCCACCAGGGCGCCCGGGGGCGTGCCGTCGTCGAGGTCGATGCCGTCCAGCACGCCGTCGCCGTCGATGTCGCTCGGGCAGCCGAGGCGATCCACGGTGGCGCCCTTCGGCGTCTCGTTGCACTCGTCAAGGCCGTCGTACACGCCGTCGCCGTCGGAGTCCACCCCGCAACCCTTCGCGTCGACCACGACGTCCGGGGCGGTGGTGGGACAGTCGTCGAACCGCGTGGCCACGCCGTCGCCGTCGCCGTCCTTCCACGCCCAGCCGAACGGGATGGAGACGCTCACGGTGAGCGCGAGGTTGTGCGTCCAGCGCTTGCCGCGGAACTCCACCGGGCTGAAGGGCTCCTGTCCGGGCGCGCCGTCCAGTCCGCCGCCGGTGGACCAGTCGAACTGCGCCGCGATGAGGCCGGCGTCCGGGTCGTCGCGGGGGAGGTCGTCCGGGCGCAGGACCATGTCGCGGACATCCAGGCGGATGGAGGCGCCGTCCGAGCGCATGTACTTGAGGCCGCCGCCGAACTCGCCGAACAGGCCGGAGAACGCGCTCGGGGGCGTTGCGTCCCGGTTCGAGAAGTCCCAGAGGTAGCCGCCGCCGAGGCTGACGAAGGGGCGCAGCTTGCGGTCCGACAGGTGGAACAGCATGGAGCCGCCGAACGAGAGCAGGTCCGAGCCGGTCTCCACGTCGCGGGAGGACGTCACGAGGTTGTTGATCACCACTCCGACCGGGAAGCCGCCGGCGTTGTACACGGGCTGGGCGGTGTAGGACTCCACGCGGCCGATCGGGACGACCTGCTTCTGGCGGAAGGCCCACGCGAGGTGGCCCTCGAACGCCCAGGTCTCGGAGTTGTTGACGGTGCCGCGGAGGCCGACGAGGGGCGAGCCGTCCGGATAGCTCGTGTTCCCGTCCGGGAGGAACCAGCCGGCGAGGGGCTGGACCTCGAAGATGCGCTCGTGGACGACTTCGCCGGCGGGGAGGTAGTACTGCGCCGATGCCGTGACGGGAATCGCGAGTGCGAGCGCGACCATTCCCAGCCGGGCGAGCTTCACTGGCTTCATCTCCGTCGTCCGGCACCCCGGGGCCCGCCGCGGGCGGGTGCGCGCGCGGCCGCTGGAGCCGCACAACTACCCGTCTTCCCGTGGTTTCCGGGGGACGGGGAATCGAGAATTTGCCCCAGGAGGGGGCGGTTGTCAACGCGCGGTCCGGGGGGGCCGCGCCGGGCGATCGTCGCGGCTGACTTCGATCAGCCCGCGGCCTCGGGCTGCCGGGCCAAGTCGCCGTCCTGCGCCGCGACTTCCTCGTCGTACGCGGCCAGGACCACGTTCTCCAGGTACTCGCGCGTCTCCCGGTTGATCGGATGCGCGATGTCCTGGAACGTCCCGTCGCGCTTGCGCCGTGCGGGCATGGCGACGAAGCGCCCGTCCGCACCCTGGATGACCTTCAGCCCTCGAATCACGAACTCGTCATCGAGCGTGATGGAGACGAAAGCCTTCAAGACATCCTCGTCCTGAAGGCTGACGCGCACCTCGGTGATCTCCATGACCCCTCCTCCACATCCACCCGACTGCGGCGCGGAGTATCCCGGAACTGGCGAGGGGTATCAACGTCTTATTCGGGGCCAAGTTGGGACGTTCGGGGGGGGCCGGGGGCCGGCGGGCGGGATCGGTGGGGGCGGTGGGGGCGGAAACCGCGGGGCGGGGGGAGGCCGCAGGTGCGGGCTTCGGAACGGGAGCGGGGGGGAACGCGCGGCGGGGAAGGCGGGGTACGCGAGGGTGCCGGGCGGGGAGGCTCCTCCCCGCCGGCATCCCCGCTTCCTAGGCCCCGACCGGTCGGAGGATCTTGCCCGCGACGGCGTCGCCGCAGGCGGAGCACGGGACACCCTGCCCGTCGGCGGCGAGATCGTACGTGACGGCCCGGCCCTCCTGGAGGACCGCCGCGACGGCGGACTCGACCGCGTTCCCCGACTCCACCAGGCGCCGGTCGTCGTGTCGCCGGCCGAGCCACTCCAGGAGCATCCGAACCGCGAGAATCGCCGCGATCGGGTTCGCCTTGTTCCGGCCGGCGTGCCGCGGCGCGCTCCCGTGGATGGGCTCGAACATGCCGTGGCGATCGCCGATGTTGCCGCCCGCGGCCACGCCCATCCCGCCCTGCGTGGAGCTGCCGAGATCGGAGATCACGTCGCCCACGAGGTTCGGGGCGACGACCACGTCGAACCACTCCGGATTGCGCACCTGCCACATGCAGAACGCGTCGAAGTACGCGGTGTCGCGCTCGACATCCGGGTACTCCGCGGCGCCCACGCTCTCGAACAGGTCGCGGAAGTAGCGGTGCGCGCCGATGATGTTCGACTTCTCCACGCACGTGACCTTCGCCGCGCGGTTCGCCGCGGTGCCGGCGCGGTCCGCGGCGCGGCGCCGCGCGAGCTCGAACGCGTACCGCGCGATGCGCGTCGCGCGCGCCTCGGTGATGCGGATGGGCGTCTCCCGCCCGGGACCGCCGCGTTCGGCGGGCACGTCGTGCGTCTCGCCCGTGTACGCGTCCTCGGTGTTCTCGCGCACGACGACGTAGTCCACGAGGCCCGGCTCCCACACCTGCAACATCCGGCCGTGCACCTTGTGGCGCACGCCCGGGTAGAGCTTCACGGGGCGCACGTTCGCGTAGAGGTCCAGGCGCAGACGGTTGCCGATGACCTGCGCGTAGCCCGCGAGCTGTGCGGTGGGATACGGGTCGCCCGGCTTCGTGAACACCGGCTTGCCGTCCACCTCGTGGCCGACGGCGCCGAGCAGGATGGCGTCCGCGGCCTGGCACGTCTCGAAGCTGCCGGCCGGCCACTCCACGCCGTGCTCCGCGTAGTAGTGCCCGCCGCACTCGATCTCCTCGAGCCGGAAATCGACGCCGGTGGTCTCGCGCACGGCGTCGAGGACCTTCAGAGCCTCGGCCGTGACCTCCACGCCAATGCCGTCGCCGGGGAGAACCGTGATGGTGTACGTCTGCTTCATCCGAGGTTCCTCGAGTGCGCGGACCGCTCCGCGGGCTGGTGATTCACGGGCCGGTGCTCCAACTTCGCCCGTTTCAAGCACTTGGGGATAAGCCCACTTCCGCGGGGAAAGGATCCCTGCTCAAGTGCCCTTTTTTCAACACGTTGCCCGGTTCTCCCTGGGGGAGCCGGGCTTGTCCACTTATCCACTTGTCCACAACGCCGCCGGGCACGGGCAGCGCCGGGCGGGGTGGGGGCGTCCGACGCCGGGCCGGACGCCCCGTACGGAGGGCCTACTGCCCGATCTTGCAGTTGCCCGAGTACTGCACGCCGTCCTCCATCACCATGTTCTTGGCGTGGACCTCGGCCTCGACGCGGCTGCCGGTCTGCATCTCGACGCGGTCGCTCGCCTCGATCTTGCCGTTGAAGCGGCCATTGAGCACGGCGCGCCGCGTCTTCAGCGTGGCCTTCACCTGGCCGGTCTTGCCGACCACGATGCTGTCCGACGCCTCCAGGTTCCCGTCGGCCTGGCCCTCGATCCGCATCGTGCCCTGGATCTGCGCTTTCCCCGTGAAGGACGAGCCCTCGGCGAGGAAGGTGCCGGCAGCGGCGGACGCGGCGGACGTGGCCGTTTCCGTGGCCGCGGCGGTCGGAGCGCTGCTGTAGGACGGCGTGGAGTTCTCCGGCGCGTACGGCGGCGGCGATGCCGGCGGCGTGGCCGGGGTGAAGTCGCGCTCGTTCCCTCTCTTGTTGAACATCGCGGTCCCCTTCCGGGCGGTTGGGCCTCCCCCGTCAGCCGGTCGACGGGATGAGGAAGGCCGGATCCATCGGCTCGTCCTCGAGGCGAACCTCGAAGTGCAGGTGGGGCGCGCTGGAGCGCCCCGTGTTCCCGAGCCGCGCAATGGGCTCGCCTCGCGCCACCAGATCGCCCTCGCGCACGAGCAGCGCTTCATTGTGCCCGTACAGGCTCGTGAAGCCGTTGCCGTGGTCGAGCACGACCAGGTTGCCGTACGTGTCGTCCCACCCCGCGAACCGGACGATACCCCAGCCGGCGGCCTGCACGGGCGTCCCGGTCTCTTGCGCGAGATCGAGTCCCGAATGACCGTCCGGTTTCGCCTCGAAGCCGCGGGAAACCCAGCCCTCCAGCGGCGCGAGCGAGGGAATCTCCGCGAGCAACGCTTCCTCGCGGACCCAGTCGAAGCTGCCGGCAGCGAGACGATCCGGGGAATCCTCCCCCCGATCGATCCCGGCCCACCGGCGGACTCGCGTCTCGAACTCCTGCATCCGGGCGAACTCCGATTCGAGCTCGCGGATGCGCCGGGTCTGCGCCTGGAGGGCTTGGTTCTCCCGACGAAGCGCGTCGACTTCCCGCGCGCGCGCCGAGAGATCCGCGACCTGCAAGGTCAACCCGAGAACGAGGACGACGAGGGCGACCGCCCCGACTCCCATGGCGGCGAGTGCGGGGACCGACACGACCCGGTTCCAGCTCTTCGAGCTCCCGTGCGGAGCGACGATCAGGGAGACCTTGCGGGATCGATCGAACATCCTTGGGGGTCTCCCTCGCGAGATGCCGCGAGTCGCGCTCCGGACGGAGGCCGGCGCCGAGGCTTACCACCCGCGGACGCGGAGTGTCAAGTTGGGCGCGGCTTTCCGCGTCGCGGCCGCGACGCGTGCCCGAAGTTCCGGGTTGGGGCACGCGCGAGGCGCCCCCTGTCGCGGGCATCGACCGATTGCGGGGCCGGCTTGAGGCAAGCGGTGCCGAGGAAGCGCAGGAATCGCCCGGGGGCGGCGAGGACTGCTCAACGGTTGATCACGGCTTCGTCCGCCGGCGGTGCGGAGATCGGCTTCTCGGAACCCGAGAGCTCTCCAGCACCACGGTGGACGTCAGCGAAGCGGCGACTGTTCCCCCGCCGCCAGGAGAAGATCCGTCAGCCGCGCGAGATCGTCGTACGAGTAGAACTCGAACGACAGCTTCCCGCGGCCGCCGCGATCGTCAATCCGAACGGCCGTTCCGAACAACCGCTGGAGCCGCTCTTCCAGATCGCGACTCTCGGGCGTGGACGACCGTTCGTTCGCGCGCGCGCCCCGCTTGCGCGTGCGCAGCTGGCGCGGGGCGGGCGTGGGCGAGACGATGCGCTCGGCCTCGCGCACGGTAAGGCCGTCCGCCTTGATGCGGGCGTGCAGCGCGCGCATGGACTCCTCGTCCTCGCACGCAAGCAGCGCGCGGGCGTGGCCCGGCGTGAGAATGCCGCTCGCGACTTCGCCCTGGATTTCTGCGGGAAGGTGGAGGAGACGAATCGAGTTCGCCACGTGGGCGCGGCTTTTGGAGACCTTCGTCGCGATGAGCTCCTGGGTCCAGCCGGCCTGCTCGGAGAGTTCGAGGTAGGCGTGTGCCTCCTCGATCGGGTTGAGATCCTGGCGCAGCAGGTTCTCCACGAGCGCGAGCGGGAGCATGTCGTCGTCCGCGGTCTTGCGAACGATGGCGGGGACGCGGTCGAACCCCGCGCGCGCGGCCGCGCGCCATCGCCGCTCGCCGGCGATCAGCTCGTAGGTGCCGCTCTCGGACGGGCGGACGACCACCGGCTGCAGCAACCCCTGCGACTTGATCGAGTCCGCGAGCGCGTCCAACTCCTCCACCTTGAAGTCGCGGCGCGGCTGCTTCGCGTTCGGGTGGATCTGCTCGATCGCGAGCGAGAGGATGCGATCCCCTTCCTCGGGTCGCAGCGCGGTCGTGTCGGGAATCAGGGCACCGAGCCCGCGTCCGAGTCCTCTCCGGTTCGTGTCCATGGTCATGGCCCTCGCGATCGTCGTCGCCAGCGTTCGTCTAGGGGGTACGCGCCGCGGTGGCGGCGTTCGGACCGGTCGCCTTGGTGTCCTCGTTCTCGCGCGCGAGGAGCTCGCCTGCGAGGTTGAGGTACCCGACGGCGCCGGGGGACAGGATGTCGTACAGGATGATGGGCTTGCCGTGGCTGGGTGCCTCGCCCAGTCGGACGTTCCGCGGCACGATCGCCCCGAAGACCTTCGACCCGAAGTAGCTCCGCGCCTCCTGTGCGACCTGCTGCGAGAGGTTCAGGCGGCGGTCATACATGGTGAGGAGGACGCCCTCGATCTCCAGGCTGGAGTTGAGGTTGCGCTGGACCAGTCGGATCGTGTTTAGCAGCTGGCTCAGGCCCTCGAGCGCATAGTACTCGCACTGGATCGGGATGAGGACGGAGTCCGCGGCCGTGAGCGCGTTCAGCGTGAGGAGGCCGAGCGACGGCGGGCAGTCGATGAAGACGTAGTCGTACAGGTCGCGGATCTCGTCGAGCGCGCGGGAGAGGCGGGTCTCCCGGGCGATCGCCGAGACCAGCTCGACCTCGGCGCCGGTGAGCTCCTGGTTCGCGGGGGCGAGATCCAGAAAGGGGACCGTCGTCGGCTGGATGACCTCGCGGAGCGTGGCGTCCTGGAGAAGGACCTCGTACATCCCGCGGATGCTGGCCCGGTCGAAGAGCCCCAGGCCCGAGCACGCGTTCCCCTGCGGGTCCATGTCCAGAAGGAGTGTCTTCCGCTCGGACGCCGCGAGGCTGGCCGAGAGGTTCACCGCCGTCGTCGTCTTCCCGACGCCGCCCTTCTGGTTCGCAATGGCGATGATCCGCGCCCGCCGGCGCCCCGCCCCGCCGCCCGTGTCTTCCACCGCTGCCTCCTCCGTCACACGTCCGTCCGCCGGCATTCCGTCGCGAGTGGGGGCAGCATACACGAGATCGTCATCGTTGGCACCGGCGCCGCCGTGGTCTGGATCTGATCCTCGTTTCCCGATCCGGTAACGAGCGACCCTCGCCGAGAGCCGCGCGAAGCGATGCGCATCGATGTCCTCCCACGAGCGGCGCAGCAGCATGGGCACCAGGACGCGCGAGCCAAGCGAGGAGGGGGGCGTGCCGCGCGTGCATGCCCACCGTGATCTGCGGATGCCGGCCATCGCCCCCGAAGTGCGCCTCGCCGATCCGTACCCCCAAAAGGAGGCCCGCCTCGAACTCGGGGAGATGGGGTGGACCCATGCGGGCGCTGCCAAGCGGTATTCCGCGGAACATCACTTGCCGCCTCGCGAGGCGCGCCGCGTCTCGCTGGATGCCAGGAGTACCGGGGGGCACAAGCCCGTCAACCGGGGGGGCGATGTTTCACGTGTGTCAATCGACGGCCGGGCAGACGCGGGCAGCCCGCCGCCATCGGCCGCCGCGGGGCCTCGATCGTGTTTCACGCGAAATGTTCTGTCGCGTCAACTTCGTCGGCGCCCGGGGGCCCGTGCGGCTTGGTGGGCCGGCGTTCCGGATCCCGGTGGGGGAGCGGCGAGGGGGGCGCGCTGCGACGCCCAGGTTCCAGAGCCCCGCCGTCCGTCAGTCGACCGGGACTAGGGCCGTTCGCGGGTTGTGTGGGGGCCACGCGACCTCGCCCGGCCCGCCGAGCGGCGGGGTGAACACCCAAAGGTGGGCCCCCTTGCACAAGAGCGGGCGCGTGGCGGCGGCGAGCGTGCCTGCCTGCCCGACCGCTCGCGCGATCGCGACATCAAAGGGCGCTCGCTCGCGGAGTTCCGGAGTGGGACGTTCGATCCGGCAATGGTGAACGCGGACCCCCCGCAGGCCCAGCTCGCTGGCGGCCCTCCGGAGGAACTCGCATTTTTTCCCGACCGAGTCCACCAGATCAACCCGGGCCAGCGGTCGGAGGATCGCCAGCGGGATCCCCGGGAACCCACCCCCGGAACCGATATCCAGGACGCTGGTCCGGGTGCCGTCGGGCACGACCAGCAGGGCGGCCAGCGAAGGAACCAGCTGCGCGTCCACCACGGTGTCCACGCTCTTGCGCGACACCAGGTTCACGTGGCGGTTCGCTACGACCAAGAGCTGGAGGTAGGCCGACATGCGCGGCGCCCAGTCCTCGGGCACCGCCCCCGGGAGCATCTCCAGGTACGGGCCGAGGTGGCACTCCAGGCCCGCCGGGCTCATCTCTTTTGGGGTGTTTCGGGGCGGCGGTTGCGCGCTTGTCATCGTCCTGGGGGTGTGCCGCTACCGCCGCGCCCCTGCCTTCGCCGCCCGGCGGCCGCCGCCGGACCCCTTGTCCGCGGCCACTTCCGCCGCCACGCCCACGGCCGGCACCACGGCCGGGTCCTTGAAGAAGTACTTGCTCACGATCGTGAACACGTTCCCGGTGAGCCAGTACAGCACCAGGCCCGAGGGCATCGTGAAGAAGATGAACGTCATCATGACGGGCATCATGACCAGCATCATCTTCTGGCTGGGATCCACCATCGTCTGCTTCGACTGGAAGTACGACGTGATGCCCATGACGATCGGGAGCAGGCAGACGCCCGACCCGATGAAGGGCAGCTCGAACGGCAGGTGGAAGATCACGTCCGGCTGCGAGAGATCGTGGATCCAGCCGAGGAACGGCTCCTGGCGCAGCTCGATCGTGCGGATCAGCACGGCGTACAGCGCGAAGAAGATGGGCATCTGCACGAGGATCGGCAGGCAGCCGGCCAGCGGGTTCACGCCGGCCTCCTTGTAGACGCGCATCGTGGCCTCGGAGAGCTTCTGCGGCTCGTCCTTGTACTTCTCCTTCAGCGCGTCCAACTGCGGCTTCAGCGCCGACATCATCCGCATCGACTTCGTGCTGCGGTACGTCAGCGGGAAGAACAGCAGGTTCATCAGCGTGGAGAACACGATGATGGTGAACCCGTAGTTCGGGATCACGTTGTGGATCGCGATGAGCACGCCCAGGATCACGCGCGACAGCGGACGGATCCAGCCCGCGCCGAGGTCGATGGACTCCTCGAGGCGAAGCCCGACCGCGGCCACCTCCTGGTAGTCCTGCGGCCCGACGTACACGTCGTAGCCCACGCGGCTCGCCGCGAGCGACGACGTGCGCTCCACGAGGATCTCGCCGGCGATGCCCGGAAGGTGCGGGTCGCCCGACGGGACCTGCCACAACCGGGACGGCCCCTGGTTCTCGCCCTGCGGCACGATCGCGGCGAGGAAGTACTTGTTCTGCAGGCCGACGAAGTAGGTCTGGCCCGGGAAGACGATGGGCCCCTTCTTCAGATCCGGCGCCTTCTTCCGCTGGACCTTCCCCTCCGCCATCACCGTGCCTTCGAAGTAGGTGCCGCCCTGCCGCGAGACGACATGCTCCGTGATGCCGAGGCCTCCCGACCACGACAGCCCCCACGTGCGCACGCCGACGTCGTCGCGCAGCAGCTCCTGCTCGACGTGGAACAGGCGCCCGTGGTCCGGGATCACGTACGTCTTACGCAGCTCGAGGCCGCGCAGCGCGAGCTCCCACGTGATGCGCCGCGCGTCGCCGTCGCGCGTGTCGCTCACCAGGCGGAACGGCTCCGCGTACAGCCGCAGCGTATCCGCCGCCGTCACGATCACCGTGCCGAGCGCGCCCGCCCCCGGCGGGAGCAGCTCCACCTCGTCGCCGTTCGTCTTCGTGTAGCCGGGAAGGCGGGCCTCGGTGAGCCTCGCGCCCATGCTGTCGATCGTGAGGTGCACGCGATCCCCTTCGACGTGCACCCGCGCGGCCGGCGGCGTCCCGGCGTCCTCGACGCGCTCCAGCAGGGAGGGCTGTCCCGTGGCTTCGCCCGGCGCCGCGGCGCTTCCCGTCGCGCCGGCCGACCCCGGCGCGGGCTCCATGCCCGGCGTGGGCGCGCCCGAGGTTCCCGGCGTGGCGGCGTCGCCCGCCGCGAGCTCCGGCGCCGGCTCCGCCGGCGCGGGACCCGGCTGCGCGGTCTCCTGCGGATGCGGCGGCGGGAACAGGACGTTCCAGAGCAGCAGGACGCCCATCGCGAGGACGATCGCGAGGAAGGCTCGTTTCTCCTGACCGGTGTCGCGCACGTTCGGGTCCTTTCCGGACGGCTCAGGGGACGGGGTCGAACCCGCCCGCGTTCCAGGGATGGCAGCGGAGGACTCTCCGTCCCGCGAGCAGCAGCCCGCGCCAGCCGTGCCGGCGCAGCGCCTCGTCCGCGTAGACGGAGCACGATGGGTGGAAGCGGCACCGCGGGCCGAGCCACGGGGACACGGCGACCCGGTACGCCGCGATCAGCGCGCGGAGCGGCATCACGCTCCACCGCTCGACGCGGCCAGGTCCCGGAGGACCCGTCGCATCTCGTCCTCGACCTCGCTCGCGCTGCGTCCCACGAGCTGCGGCGTGGCCAGGATGATCATGGAGATCCCTCGGCACGGGAGCTCTCCCTTGTTGCGGCGATAGGCCTCGCGGATGCGCCGCTTCAGACGGTTGCGAAGCACCGCGTTCCCGAGCCGGCGACCGGCGGCCACGCCGATCCGGTTCGGCGCATCCGCCGCGTCCCGATCGGCGCACCATCTCACGTCGAGCAACCTGCCGCGCACGCGCGTGCCGCCGCGGAGGATTCGCGTGAAGTCGTCGCTCTTGCGGATCCGTTCGTCCTTGGGGAGCCCCTGCGTCTTCACCGGCTCCTCGGTCGAATCGGGGTCGCGCGTGTCCGGCGTCGCTCAGGGAATGAGCCGCTTCCGACCGTGCTTGCGGCGCGCCTTGAGCACCTTGCGCCCGTTCTTCGTGGACATCCGCTTCCGGAAGCCGTGGGTACGCTTGCGCCGGATGCGGCTCGGCTTGAAGGTGAAGCTCACGCGGGGTTCCTCCTCCCGGGTCTGCATGCCGGGTGCGGGAGCGGAAATGCCGGACGTCGTCCGGCGCCGCTCGCGATCCGCGTGCCTCGGCTTTTCACGAAATCGGGCC
>CAYYFX010000036.1:19393-34952 GCA_964471155.1 uncultured Gemmatimonadota bacterium
CGGCGAAACCCCGTGCTCCCGCCCACCCTGGCCGGACGACACACCGCTTATGTGGTGCGCCGTTGCACCCGCGCCGGGGTGCCCGGTTGCTAGGCTGGCCCACCGCCCGGCCACGCGACAAACTTGCAAAAAGTTGCGGATGGACGCCTCCGCCGGCGTGATCCCGCGTTGACACGCCGCCCTCCGAACCTTCATAATGCGCGCCCTTCCAAGGGGATAGACCGAATCGCACCCGGTGGACAACCCGTGGGTTCCATCCCCCTGGAAGGACTCCAGATCGCGGATTCCCGGGAAGTTAGCCCGATATCCACCATTGTGGATAACCCGTCAGGAGTTCCCCGTCCCTGTCCCCAACCCGCGGTCCGGGCGCCGTTCCCCCACCGCAGACCTCGCGTGCAGATCCCTATGACGCCTTCCCCCTCGAGCACTGCGGAGAACAGCCGCATGACCGTTACCCTGGGAGAGACTTGGACCGGGATCCTCGAGGATCTCCGCCTGCGGCTTTCGCCGCAGGAACTCGCGACGTGGATCCTGCCCCTCCGCCCGGTTCCCGGCCCGAACGGCGCGCTTCGCCTGGAGGCGCCCAGCTCGTTCCATCTCCAGTACGTCGAGGACCGCTTCGGCGCCCTGCTTCGCCGGGCCGTGCAGGGCCGGCTCGGCGACGAGGTGATCCTCGCGTTCGTCACCGGCGTGGATCGCCGATCCTCCCCGTCCGTCGCGCATCCCGCCGCCACGAACGGCCACGCCGTCGACGGATTCGCCCCGGGCGCCCCTCGTCCGGCCCCGCTGCCCGAGGTCGATCCCTTCGACGCCTACGCGTCCGCCCTCTCGCGAGCGAGCCGGCCGCTCGCCGCGGAAGAGCGTCCGCGACGATCCACGCCGCTGAACCCGAAGTACACCTTCGAGAACTTCGTCGTCGGGAAGTCCAACCAGTTCGCGCACGCCGCCGCCCGCGCGGTGGCCGAGCACCCCGCCACGGCGTACAACCCGCTCTTCATCTTCGGGGGCTCCGGCCTCGGCAAGACGCACGCCATGCAGGCCATCGGGAACCACATCCTGCGGAATTCGCAGCCGGGGACCATCCTGCACTACTCGTCCGCCGAGAGCTTCATGAACGAGATGATCGGCGCCATCCAGACCGGGAAGACCATGGACTTCCGGAACAAGTACCGGAAGATCGACGTCCTCCTGATCGACGACGTGCACTTCCTGCAGGGGAAGGAGTCCACGCAGGAGGAGTTCTTCCACACGTTCAACGCGCTGTACGACGCGCACAAGCAGATCGTCCTCACCAGCGACCGCCCGCCGAAGGAGATTCCCACGCTGGAGGAGCGGCTGGTCTCCCGGTTCGAGTGGGGGCTGGTCACGGACATCCAGCCGCCGGACCTGGAGACGCGCATCGCCATCCTCCGCAAGAAGGCGGAGGAGGACCAGCTGCTGATCCCGGACGAGGTGCTGGAGTTCATCGCGTCCAGCGTCCGCTCCAACATCCGCGAGCTCGAGGGGTCGCTCATCCGCCTGCTGGCGTTCTCGTCCCTCACGGGGAACGAGGTCAGCCTGTCGCTCGCGCGCGAGGTGCTGAAGGACTTCCTGAAGCAGCCCGAGCGCATCGTGACCGTGGAGCAGATCCAGCGCCTCGTGTCGGACCACTACGGCACGCCGGAAGAGGCCATGAAGGTGCGCAAGCGCACCAGCTCCCTCGTGGTGCCGCGCCAGGTGGCCATGTACCTGTGCCGCGAGCTCACCGGCCTCTCCCTGTCCGAGGTCGGCAACCGGTTCGGCGGGCGGGATCACACCACGGTCATGCACGCGTGCGAGAAGATCGCGGAGATGCGGGAGACGGATCCGGAGATGCGACAGATCGTCCAGCGGCTGCTGAGCAGCCTGCGCGGGTAGGGGGAGAAGTTGGGGACGACGCCCGGGACGGTTCGGGGATGGCGCGGCGCCGGTGGACAAGCCGGGCCGTCGTCCCGTTCCCCTGTCGGAATCTCCACCTCGCCCGCGCCGGCAACGGGAGCCTCCAAGTCCGTCCGGGACGGCCCGTTGGCCGCCACGCGGGCCGGGATTTCCCCGTATCCACCGGCCCTACTGCTGCTACTCTCTTGAAAGAGATACGAAGAACAAATAGGAATGTCCGGGGATAACCCGCCCCGGCATCGTCGAGAGCGAACCCCGAGGGAGTCGAACATGTCGAAGGCAGCAACCGACGAGACCACGAGCACCGGCAACTCCCCCGGAGGGAGCGGATCCATGAAGTTCCGGACGCCCCAGACCACGCTGGCCGCCGCGGTGGATCGCGTGCTGAACGTCGTCCCGCAGAAGACCACGATGCCCGCGCTCGGGCACCTGCTGCTCGAGGCGGCGGATGGACGCGTGCGGCTCACCGCCACGGACCTGGACCTGACCATCTCGACCACGATCCCCGCGGAGGTCTCGCGCGAGGGCGCCGTGGCGCTGCCGGCGCGCCGCACGTCGGAGATCGTCCGCGAGCTGGACTCCTCCGGCGACGTGGACCTGGACGTGCACCGCGCGAACTCCGTGATCACCGCGGGCCGCGCCAGCTTCCGGATCCTGGGCATGGGTTCGGAGGAGTTCCCGAAGGTGCCGGCGCTCGCGTTCAAGAAGGGCGTGAGCGTCCCCCCCGACAAGCTGCGCAAGGCCATCCAGAAGACCATCTACTGCGTGTCGCGGGACGAGACGCGGCGCGCGCTGACCGGTGTGCTGTGGGAGGTCACGAAGGACTCCATGGCCATGGTCGGCACGGACGGGCACCGTCTCGCGCGGATCAGCCTGCCGGTGGCCCTGGACGTCGAGAAGAAGACCGAGTGCATCGTGCCGACGAAGGCGCTGAACCAGGTGCTGCGCCTGCTGGGCGGCGAGATCGGTCCGGACGGCGTGCAGGTGAAGCTGGCGGAGGACCACGTGGTGTTCCGCTGCGGCGAGACCACGCTGTTCTCGCGCCTGATCGAGGGTCCGTTCCCGAAGTACCAGGACGTGATCCCGAAGCAGAACGACAAGAAGGTCATCGTGGCGCGGGATGCCCTGCTGGACGCGCTGCGCCGCGTGAGCCTGCTCTCGGACACGCTCACCCGCCAGGTGCGGGTCACGATCAAGCGGGACTTCCTCGCGCTCGCGGCGCGCACGCAGGACGTGGGCGAGGCCTCCGAGGAGGTCGAGGTCCGGTACGGCGGGGACGAGATCGCGCTGGGCTACAACGCGCAGTACCTCTCGGACGTGCTGCGGAGCATCGAGACCGACGAGGTGCTCATGTCGCTCAGCACGCCCCTGAACGCGGGCCTCGTGGAACCGATGGAGCAGGGCGGCGACGAGAACTACCTCTGCCTCGTCATGCCGCTCCGCCTCGTGGACTAGGACGGCATGCCGATCGTCGAGGTCCGCGCGTTGCCGCAACCCGGCCAGGTGAGCATCCCCGCGGTGCTCGCCCGGGTCTGCGCGGATCTCGCGAAGGCCGTCGGCTGTCCCGAGCGGCAGGTGTGGGCCACGTGGGAGACCCTGCCGCCCGGGACGTACGCGGAAGCGGACGCGGCGCCGGAGCTGCAGCCGAGGGACACGCACCCGCCGATGGCGAGGATCCTCGCCATGGAGGGACGGGATGCGGAGCACGTCACGGCCATGCTGGACTCGGTGGCCCGGAGCCTCGCGGCCACGCTCCCCATCGACGAGGGCAACACCTTCGTCCGGTACGAGGAGCTGCGCCGCGGGCGCGTCGCGTGGGGCGGCAAGGTCCGGACGTAGTCGGCCCCCGTGCACCTGCGCCACCTCTCCCTCTCCTGTTTCCGAAGCTGGCGGGCGCTCGAGCTGCCCCTCGAGCCCGGGCACCATCTGCTGCTCGGACGCAACGGCGCGGGCAAGACGAACATCCTCGAGGCCGTCCACGCGCTGGGCACCGGCTCGTCCATGCGGGCCGCGCGCGACGCCGTGCTCGCGTCCCACGGCGCGCCGGGGTTCCGCGTCGCCGGCCGCTTCGAGCGGGCGGACGCGGCCGCGCGCCGGGTGGAGGTGTCCTGGGACGCGCGCGCCGGCAAGCGCATCGCGATGGACAAGGAACCGGCCCGCGCCTCGGACCTGCTGGCCGAGATCAAGGTCGTGTCCTTCGCGCCCTCGGACGTGGAGCTGGTGCGCGACGGCGGCCGCGTCCGCCGCCGTTTCCTGGACCTGCTCGGGAGCCAGCTCTCCGCGGACTACCTCCGGCTGCTGCGCGACTACGGCCGCGCCGTGAAGCAGCGGAACGAGACGCTCACGCGCGCGTTCGTGTTCTCCCGCGGCAAGACCGGCGCGCAGCTCTCGCGCGAGCCGTGGACGGAGCGCGTGATCGTCCTGGGGTCGGACCTGATCGCGCGCCGCGCGCGGATCGTGGAGGACCTCGGCGACGCGCTCGGGGCGCTCACGGCGGACGCGTTCCCCGGCGCCGGGCGGCTGGAGGTCCGGTACGCCCCGGGCGTGGCGATGGAGGACGGCTCGGCCCGCGCCGCCATGCGCCGCGCCCTGGAGGAGTCCGCGGCGAAGGACGAGGCGGTCGGCTACACCACCGCCGGCCCGCACACGGACGACGTCGAGCTCCGCCTCGGCGGCAAGGTGCTCCGCCGGTTCGGATCGCTCGGGCAGCAGCAGCTCTCCGCGATGTTCCTCAAGCTGGCCCAGGCCGACCTCGTACGAACGATCGTCGGGACGGCCCCCATCCTCCTCGTGGACGAGATGTTCGCGGTGCTGGATCGCCCGGCGGCCGAAGAGTTCCTGCGCCGCGTCGAGGGCGAGGGGCAGATCTTCCTCGCCACGGCCCAGGAGGGCTGGCTCGGCGAGCTGCGTGATCGCCGGTTCGTGATCCACCGCGTGGCCCCGGGGTCGGTGGAAGGCGCAACCGAAGCCACGGCAGTGGGTTGAGAGGTTTCTCTCCACCGCCGGCGCATGCGAACGGGGATTGACGGGCCTGCGACAACCCCTTGCCGCGCCGGGACTTCCCGCCTCCGCCTCCCCGGGACCGGCTCCGAGGCATAGATTCGGGCATCCTCAGGAGGGTTCTGATGAGGAAACGAGTCGTCATCCTCGGGGCGGCCGGCCGGGACTTCCACAACTTCAACACCGTGTTCCGGAACGACCCCGACTTCGAAGTGATCGCGTTCACCGCGACCCAGATCCCCAACATCGACGGCCGGCGCTATCCGGCCGAACTCGCGGGCGCCGCGTACCCGCAGGGCATCCCGATCGAACCGGAGCGCGAGCTGGAGCGCATCGTCCGCGAGAGGAACGTGGACGTGGCCGTGTTCAGCTACAGCGACGTCACGCACGAGTACGTGATGCACCTGGCCAGCCGGGTCCAGGCCGCGGGCGCGGACTTCTGGCTGCTCGGACCCCGGCGCACGATGCTGAAGTCCAAGGTGCCCGTGGTCTCGATCTGCGCGTCGCGCACCGGCAGCGGCAAGAGCCAGACCAGCCGGCGCGTCGCCGAGCTGCTGCAGGCGCACGGCAAGCGCGTCGTGGCGGTGCGGCACCCGATGCCGTACGGCGACCTCGCGAAGCAGGCCGTGCAGCGCTTCGCGACGCTCGACGACCTCGTCCGCCACGACGTCACCATCGAGGAGCGCGAGGAGTACGAGCCGCACATCGACGCCGGCCGCATCGTGTACGCCGGCGTGGACTACGAGCGCATCCTCCGCGAGGCGGAGAAGGAAGCGGACGTGGTCATCTGGGACGGCGGGAACAACGACACGTCGTTCTACGCGGCGGACCTCGCCATCGTCGTGGTGGACCCGCACCGCCCGGACCATGCGAAGCGGTACTACCCTGGCGAGACGAACGTCCGGACGGCCGACGTGATCGTGGAGAACAAGATCGACACGGCGGATCGCGCGGAGATCGAGCTGTGCCGGCAGGTGGCGCGGGAGCTGAATCCGGACGCCGTGATCGTGGAGGCCGCCAGCCCCATCCGCGTGGACGATCCCGCGAGGATCCGCGGCCAGCGCGTGCTCGTGGTGGAGGACGGCCCGACGCTGACCCACGGCGAGATGGCCTACGGCGCGGGGTGGATCGCGGCACGGAAGCTCGGCGCCGAGATCGTGGATCCCCGGCCGTACGCGGTGGGCTCCATCCGCGCGACCTACGAAAAGTACCCCACCACCGGGGACATCCTCCCCGCCATGGGCTACGGCGCCGCGCAGGTGCGCGACCTCGAGGAGACGATCCGTGCCGTGCCGGCGGACGTGGTGATGATCGCCACGCCCATCGACCTGCGTCGGGTGGCCAAGATCGACAAGCCGTCGGTGCGGGTGCGCTACGACCTGCAGGAGATCGGCGAGCCGGACCTCGCGACGATCATCGCGGAGTTCGTGAAGCGCACCGAAGGCGTCACGGTGTAGCGGGAGCCGGGGCGGCGGCCGTGGGGTCGCCGCTCCCTTCCAGCGCGCGCAGCACGACGTTCCCCGCCGCGGTCTCCAGCCGGATCACCCCGGAGCCATCCCCCAGCGTTCCCAGCAGCGAGTGCGTCGTCTGGACGACGTCCGTCAGCGCCAACCCCGGCACCGAGACGGTCCCGCCGCCCGCCGTGATCGACACGCTCGCGGAGAATCCCTCGGGCACCGCCACGTCGATGTCCCCCTCCGTCGTCGACACCACGCACGCCCCGGCCAGGGGAAGCACGGCGCGGATGGTCACGGCGCCCTCGGCGCCCACGAGCACGTTGCCGGTGTGATCGAGGACCGACACCGGGCTGCCGTCGAGCACGGACACGTCCGCCGACAGGTACCGCACGCTCGCCTCGCCCACCACGGAGTCGACCACACAGCGCGTCGCGGCGGGAATCCCGAGCGACAGGACCGCCTCCGCGATCACCGTCGTCGAGATCGGGGGCGGGACGATCTGCGCGGACGCCGAGTCCCCGGCGACGACGCCGTCGAATGCCAGCGCGTCGAGCGCCGTCCGGGCCTCGACGACGGTGGGGGCCGTCACGTGTTTGTCCAGGGACCAGCGGGCGACGGGGCCGACGGACTCCCCCTCGACGAGCACGGGCCCGAGCCCGTTCGCGACGCGCAGATGCGAGGCAGTTCCCAGCGCAAGGACGCCGCCCGTCCTCTCCTCGAGCGAAATCGGCGGAGCCATGGACTCGTCGCACGCGACGACGGCCGCGCCGGCGAGCCCGGCGACCACGGCGCGCCATGAACGAGGCGGCCGGAACGCCACACGAACGAAGGTCATCCCCAAGAACCCTCGGCTCGGGGATGGACGGACCCGGGGGGTCAGGCGGCCGTCGTCGCGTTCCCCGCGTGCTTCATCCCCCACCGGAAGGCCTCCAGGTTGAGTTCCAGCATGGCGCAGTCGGCCTTCAGGTTCTTCCGGATCACCGCCAGGAACGACTCCTCGGGCAGGATCCGCGTGGCCTCGCACAGCGCGCCGAGGGCCACCATGTTCTTCACCACGGCCTTGCCCAGGCCGTGCGCGGCCTCGGTGCATGGCACCGGCACCACCATCACCCCGCTCGACAACTCCGGGACCTCGGTGATCACGCTGGAATCGTACACGATCACACCGCCCTCCGGCACCGCGGGACCGAACTTCGCCAGGCTGGGCGCGTTGAACGCGACCAGGACGCGCGGCCGAGGCGACGCGGGGGACAGCACCTCCGTGCGCGCGACATGCACGTCGGCGTAGCTCGTGCCGCCGCGCGACTCCGGGCCGTAGCTGGGGATGTGCGTGGCGTCGAAGCCTTCGGCGATGGCCGCGCGCGCCAGCACCATGGCCGCCGTCTGCGCGCCGTCGCCTCCCGCACCCGCGAGCTTCAGCGAGACGTCGCTCGCGTGCAGATGCTCGGGGAATCCCTTCGCGAACCGCTCGGGGGCCTCCGTTCCGGCGCCGACGATGTCCAGGATCCGCGCCGGGTCGAACGAGGGCCGCTCCCCGCCGAAGAACGCGCCGGGCCGGTCCTCGTCCTTGAGGACGCCCAGGGGGTACTCGGGCACCATGCACTCCTTCACCCACGCCTCCGCCTCCTGCGGCGTCATCTTCAGGTGCGTGGGGCACTCCGCGAGCACCTCGACGAGACTGAATCCCTTCCCGTCCACTTGCAGCTGCAGCGCCTTGCGGATGGCCTTCTTCGTGCGCAGCCGCGACTTCTGATCGAAGAGCGCGGTGCGCTCCACGTACACCGGCCCCGCGAGCCCCGCGACCATCTCCGCCACCTTGAGCGGCAGACCCTGGAACGGTCCGCGACCGTACGGCGTGGTGGCGGACTTCTGCCCCATCAGCGTGGTGGGCGCCATCTGCCCGCCCGTCATGCCGTAGATCGCGTTGTTCACGAAGACGACCGAGATCGGGATGCCGAGCTGCGCCGCGTGGATGATCTCCGCGAGCCCGATCGAAGCGAGGTCCCCGTCTCCCTGGTACGAGACCACGATGGAGTCCGGATTCGCGGTCTTGTGCCCGATGGCGACCGCCGGCGCACGGCCATGCGCGGCCTGCGTGTTCCCCACGTCGAAGTAGTAGTACAGGAAGACCGCGCACCCCACCGGCGAGATGGCGATGGTGCGATCCTCGATGCCGAGCTCGGAGATGCACTCCGCCAGGTACTTGTGCACGAGACCGTGCCCGCATCCCGGGCAGTAGTGCGTGGTGGATCCCTTGAGCCCCTTGCCGTCCGCGTGCCGATCGAAGTGCCGATAGAAGGCCGCGCCCGCCGGCTTCGTCGCGCTCATTCCGACACCTCCCGGATGGACAGGACCTTCTCCACGATCTCCTCCTCCTGCGGGATCACGCCGCCCAGCCGGCGCAGCGAGCGGATCCGCACCGGTCGCGCGTCCGCGTGCGACAGCGCGAGCCGCAGCTCGTCCTCGAGCTGCCCGGGCCCGGCCTCCACCACGAGGATGTCCGTGACGTGCCCGAGATGCGCCTTCAGCGCATCGATCGGGAACGGCCACAGCGTGACCGGATGGAAGAGCCCCGCCCTCACGCCGCGCTCGCGCAGCGCCAGCGCCGCGCCCTTCGCCATGCGCGCCGGCGTGTTGCACGCCACGAGCAGCAGCTCGGCGTCGTCGGCGAGGAAGGTGTTCGCGCGCTGCTCCTCGGCGCGGATGCGCTCGTACTTGCGGTTCAGGTGCTCGTTGTGCTTCTCGAGGTCCGGCTCCGCCAGGTAGATCGAGGAGATCAGGTTGTGGCGGTGCTCGGCGTCGCCGTACACGCTCCAGGCGGGCCGCCCCGGCACGATCATGTGGTCCGGCAGCCGCACCTTCCCGGTCATCTGGCCGAGGTAGCCGTCCGGCAGCACGACCACGGGCGCGCGGTGGCGGAACGCCAGCCGGAAGGCGTCCATCGTGAGGTCCAGCATCTCCTGCGGCGTGGCCGGCGCGAGGACGATCGCGTGCGAGTTCCCGTGTCCGAGCCCGCGACAGGCCAGCTTGATGTCCGCCTGCTCCGGGCCGATGTTGCCCAGCCCGGGACCGCCGCGCTGGACGTTCACGAACACGCCGGGCACCTCCGCGCCCACCATGTACGAGATCCCCTCGAGCATGAGGCTGAAGCCCGGCGAGCTGGTGAAGGTGATGCACGGCGTGCCGGCCGCGCCGCAGCCGTACATGTGGTTCACCGTGGCCACCTCGCTCACGGCCTGCAGGAAGACGCCGTCCATCCGCGGGAGGATGGCGGCCAGCAGTTCCGCGCCCTCGGTGGACGGGGTGATGGGGTAGCCGAAGACGTGCCGGCAGCCGGCGAGCACCGCGCCGATGGCCGCGGCGTAGTTGCCCTTGAGCACCATCGGCTCGTACGCCGGGAGCGGCAGGTGGCGCGCGGGGATGTCCGCCGGTCCGAGCTCGCGAACGGCGCGCGGGCCGAACAGGTGCGCGGGATCCTCGAGGTCGTAGGTGTCCGTGGCGAGACCGTACGGCTCCGGGCAGGCGGAGATGCAGACGCCGCAGGCGTTGCAGACGTCGTAGTCGATGACGATCGGAACGAGCCCCGAGTCCTGGTTGATCTCGTGCCCCATCGTGATGCAGTGCTTGGGGCAGGCGTCGATGCAGCGGCCGCAGCCCTTGCAGAGCTGCGGCAGGACGTGCGGCTTGGGGCGCTCTTTCACCGAGGTCACGAGGGCACCTCCCTTGGAGGGCGCAAAGAGGAACGCTCTGTCTTCAAACTACCCCGGGACGCGGGGGAGGCAAACGAGGGTTCGCGGGGATCGGGCGAGACGCGAGCCAACGCGTCACAAGTGGTTGTCGACATGTGGGTTACCGGACGGCATCGGGGGGTTGCGGCCCCCTCGGGGGCGGCCCCGAAAGGGCGCCCCGGGAAGGGTGGATCCCCCAGGCTGGACCGCTTGACACCCTCGGCGGGCGTATCGTATATAACCACAAGGTTAGACAACCAAGAGGTTATGCGCGATGTCCGCGGATCCGCTCGATGCCACCTTCGCCGCCCTCGCCGACCCCACCCGTCGAGCCATCCTCGCGCGCCTCGCACGGGGCGACGCCACGGTCACCGAGCTCTCCGCACCCTTCGCCATGAGCCAGCCCGCGGTCTCGAAGCACCTCAAGGTGCTCGAGCGCGCCGGCCTCATCGCGCGCGGGCGCGCGGCGCAGCGGCGGCCGCGGCGGCTCGTCGTCGAGCGGCTCACGGCCGCCACGGAGTGGATCGAGCGGCATCGCCGGATCTGGGAGGACAACTACCGCCGCCTGGACGCGCTGCTGGACGCGATGCAGCACGAAGCGCCCGAAGCCGAAGCGAACGACCCCGAAGCGCCCGACCGCCCGAACCCCCCGGAAGGAGGCCGCCCGTGACGCCCGAGGGAACGCTGAAGGTCACCACGCCGTCCCCGCGCGAGATCGCGATGTCACGCGAGTTCGACGCGCCCGCGCAGCTCGTCTACGACGCGCACACGAAGCCGGAGCTGGTGCGGCAGTGGCTGCTCGGGCCGCCGGGCTGGTCGTTTCTCGTCTGCGAGATGGACGTGCGCGCCGGCGGGAAGTACCGCTGGGTCTGGCGCAAGGAGGACGGAACCACGATGGGCATGGGCGGCGAGTACCGCGAGGTCGTCCGCGCCGAGCGCATCGTGGCCACGGAGAAGTTCGACGAGGCGTGGTACCCCGGCGAAGCGATGGTGACCACGACCTTCGTGGAGCGCGGCGGCCGGACCACCGTCACGCTGACCGTCCGGTACGAGTCGCAGGAAGCGCGGGACGGCGTGCTGAAGTCCGGCATGGAGACCGGCGTGAAGGCCGGCTACGACCGGATGGCCGACCTGCTCGCGGCCCGCGCGAAGCGCTGAGGGTTGCGTTCCGTCCCCGTCCCCGCCCCGGCTACGGAGCCAGGAAGTACATGGACCCGCCGAGGTGGATCCACTTCACGTCCACGATCCCCGCCAGCCCCGTCGTGCCCCGGTCCGCCTTCGACGCCTTCGCCGTCACGGTCACGCCGCCGGAGAACGCGCGCTTCTCGGAGCGCAGGAAGTCCAGCATGAGCAGCGTCATCGGATCGCGCGTGCCCACCAGGAACCGGCACTCCGGGGGCCCGATCGAGTAGCATTCGTGGTCGACGTGCATGCCGGCGGACCGCTCCCCCGCCCACGCCGCCTCCGCCTCGCCGAGCTTCGAATACGTCAGCGCGGCGTCGGAGAGCTGCGCGCTGCCCCCGCGCATCGCGAGCGAGTCCGGCAGGTCCGCGGGGAAGTCGCCGAAGGGGACCTCCGCCGGCGCCGCGAACTTCGGGAAGTGGAAGCGGAACGACTCGTCCTCTCCGAGGAGATCCGTCCCCTCCTCGCCCACGTAGACGCGCTCCAGGACGAGATGCGGGCTGGGTTCGCGCACGAGGCGCACGCCGAAGCGCGCGTTCATCGGATACTTCTCGAGGTTCTTCTTGAGGTCGGGCCCCACCAGGATGGCGAAGGTGCTGCCCTCCCGGATGATGCCGGTGTTCCGGCGCACGACCGGGATCGGCGGCCGATCGATGAGATAGCGCTCCAGGGGCGCCGGCACGCGGTGGGCCAGCACGTCCGCAAGCTCCGTGTCCTGGTAGTCGGGTCGCTTCCCGCAGCCCGCGAGGGTGAGGACCAGGATCCCCGCGGCGATGGCGCCGGCCTGTCCGGCGAGGGCGAGGCGGTTCATCGAGCAGCCCCCTTCCTCCCCCGGACCCGGCGAACCGAAGCCTGGGCGGGGGTGTTCCGGGGCACGGACGGCAGGGGGCGCGGGCCCCGGTACCGGGAAGATACAAACCCGGATCCGGGGGTCAAGAACCGCGGCGACCGGAATCCCGCAGGCGGTCCACAAGGGCAGGATCCCATGCCGGCCCCTGCCCCCCCAAGGCCCCGCGGTCGATCGTGGCCGGAGACCGTCCCGGATCGCGCCCACATGGCGAGAAACCACCCCCCGCTTCCCGGAAATGCGGTATTCTGCAACCACCTCGCGACCGGCCGGGGGCTCCGGCGCGTCCGGAGCCGGCGGAGGGGAGGACGGGTGGACCGGGTCGGGGTGCTTCTGAAGAGCCTCGAAGGGGCGGACGTCCTCCGGCGGAGGATCGCCGAGGCGCGCGGCCTCGCGAGCTGGCCCGAGATCGTGGGCACCCACCTCGCGCAGCGGACCCGGGCAGTGCGCCTCGCCGGCGGGCGGCTCTTCGTGGTGTGCCACGGGTCCGCGCTGCGCCAGGAGCTCGCGTTCCACAAGCGCGAGATCCTGCGGCGGTTCCGCGAGGTGGCGGGCGAGGGCGCGACCGCGCGGGTGCTCGTGCTCCTGGAGTCGGACGCGAACCTGTCCTCCCTCGTGCGCGAGGCGGAAGCGGGCGAGCGGCGCGTGCACGCCGCGCCGGTGCGCACCGGACCCGGCACCGCGGAGGCGGGCACGGCGGGAGCGGACGAGGAGGCGGAGGAGGGGCCGAGCGTCGCGCAGCGCATCTCGGACGCGTATCCGAGGTTCGACGGCGCGGCGTACCGGGAGGAGATGCGGCGCATCGCCGAGCGGGAGTGACCCGCGGGACGCGTCCCCCGGCGGAGGTTTGCGGGGCGCGTCGCGCGCACAGAAAGCGAGAAGGCCACGTGGGAGACACCGTGACGGAAGCGAACGAGACGAAACGACCGGCGCCGGGCAAGGCGGACTACGGCGCGAAGGACATCCAGGTCCTCAAGGGCCTGGAGGGCGTCCGCAAGCGCCCCGCCATGTACATCGGCTCCACCGGCGTGGACGGCCTGCACCACCTCGTCTACGAGGTCGTGGACAACTCCATCGACGAGGTGCTGGCCGGGTTCTGCACGCGCGTGGACGTGGTGCTGAACCAGGACGGCTCCGTCACCGTGGACGACGACGGCCGCGGCATCCCCGTGGAGATGCACTCGGAGGGCAAGAGCGCGCTCGAGGTCATCATGACCACGCTGCACGCGGGCGGGAAGTTCGACCGGGAGGCCTACAAGGTCTCCGGCGGCCTGCACGGCGTGGGCGTGTCCGTGGTGAACGCGCTCTCGGTGTGGCTGGACGTGGAGGTCCGCCGCGACGGCGAGGTCCACACGCAGCGCTACGAGCGCGGCGCCCCCGCCGGCCCGGTGAAGGTCGTCGGCAAGGCCCGGAAGAACGGCACGAAGGTCACGTTCATGCCGGACCCGAAGGTCTTCGAGACCACCGAGTTCCACTTCGACGTGCTGTCCACGCGCCTGCGCGAGCTGGCGTTCCTGAACAGCGGCGTGCGCATCACCATCCGGGAGGAGGCCACCTCCAAGGCGCACGACTTCATGTACAAGGGCGGGCTCTCGGAGTTCGTCACGTACCTGAACGAGAACAAGAACGTGCTGCACAAGAAGCCCATCCACCTGACCGCCGAGAAGGACGGGATCACGGTGGAGGTGGCCCTGCAGTACAACGACACCTACGCGGAGACGCTCTTCTCCTTCGCGAACAACATCCGCACGGTGGAGGGCGGCACGCATCTCATCGGCTTCAAGGCCGCCCTCACCCGCACGCTGAACAACTACGCCACGAAGGCGAACCTGTTCAAGGGCACGGCGAAGGACAAGATCACGTCCATCTCCGGCGACGACGTGCGCGAGGGCCTCTCCGCGGTCGTCTCCGTGAACATCCCGGAGCCGCAGTTCGAGGGGCAGACCAAGGCGAAGCTGGGGAACTCCGAGGTGAAGGGCATCGTGGAGCAGGTCGTGGGCGACCGGCTCGGCGAGTTCCTCGAGGTGAACCCGCCCGTCTCGCGCAAGATCGTGGAGAAGGCCATCGCGGCCGCCCGCGCGCGCGAGGCGGCGCGCAAGGCCCGCGCGCTGGTGCGGCGGAAGAGCTCCCTGGAGAATTCCTCCCTCCCCGGCAAGCTGGCGGACTGCTCCATCACGGACCCGGAGCACTGCGAGATCTTCATCGTGGAGGGGGACTCGGCGGGCGGCACCGCGAAGCAGGGCCGGGACCGGCGCTTCCAGGCCATCCTCCCCATCCGCGGCAAGATCCTGAACGTCGAGAAGGCGCGGGAGGACAAGATCCTCGCGAACGAGGAGATCCGCGCCATGATCACCGCCATCGGCACCGGCATCCGGGACGAGTTCAACATCGAGCGGCTCCGCTACGGCAAGGTGATCATCATGACCGACGCGGACGTGGACGGCTCGCACATCCGCACCCTGCTCATGACCTTCTTCTTCCGGGAGATGAAGCCCCTGATCGCCACCGGGCACATGTACATCGCCATCCCGCCGCTGTACCGCGTGAAGCGCGGCAAGGAGGAGGTGTACGCGTACTCCGACGACGAGAAGGACCGGCTCGTGAGGAAGATGGGCGACGGGAAGGGCGCGAAGGGCCTGCAGGTGCAGCGCTACAAGGGTCTCGGCGAGATGAACCCGGAGCAGCTCTGGGAGACCACGCTGAACCCGGAGACGCGCACCATGCGCCTCGTGCGCCTGGAGGACGAGGTGGAGGCGGACCGCATCTTCACGAAGCTGATGGGCGAGGAAGTGGAGCCCCGGCGGCAGTTCATCGAGCAGCACGCGGACCAGGTCCGCAACCTGGATCTGATCTAGCGGCGGCGGGCGCCGCGCAGCGGAAGGGAACCCATGGCCGGACCGGAACGGATCATCCCGATCGAGATCGAAGACGAGATGAAGCACTCGTACATCGACTATTCGATGTCGGTGATCGTCTCGCGCGCCCTGCCCGACGTCCGCGACGGGCTGAAGCCGTCGCAGCGGCGCGTGCTGGTGGCGATGAACGACCTGAACCTCTCCCCCACCTCGAACTACCGCAAGTGCGCGAAGATCGCCGGCGACGCCAGCGGCAACTACCACCCGCACGGCGAGGCGGTCATCTACCCCACGCTCGTCCGGATGGCGCAGGACTTCAACATGCGCTACGCGCTCGTGGACGGGCAGGGGAACTTCGGCTCGGTGGACGGGGACCCGCCGGCGGCCATGCGCTACACCGAGGCGCGGCTCACGCGGGCGGCGCTGGAGCTCATGGCGGATCTGGAGAAGGAGACAGTCCAGTACGTCCCGAACTACGACGAGACCAAGGAGGAGCCGGTCGTCTTCCCGGCGAACTTCCCGAACCTCCTGGTGAACGGGTCGTCGGGCATCGCGGTGGGCATGGCCACGAAC
>CAYYFX010000037.1:0-34737 GCA_964471155.1 uncultured Gemmatimonadota bacterium
TTGCCGAAGTGGTGAAACTGGTAGACGCGCACGGTTCAGGGCCGTGTGGGGGAAACCCCGTGTGGGTTCGAATCCCACCTTCGGCACCAGACTCTGGAGGAGGGCGGCGGTCCCGTCGGCGCCGGCACCGGGACGGACCGGTCCCAGGAGGGACGCCTTGGGCCTCGTGGGGTTCGCCCGCGCCGCGCTTCCCGTCCTCGCCGCCCTGTTCGGGTTCTTCACCCCGTTCAGCATCGCGGGCGCCCACATCAGCCTCGGTCTCGCGGTCGCCGTGCTCCTCGCGGATCCGGAGGCGCGCGCCAAGTCGGTCTCGCTCGCGCGGGATCCGCTCGCGGCCCCGGTGGCGGCGTGGGTCGTCGTCAGCGTCCTCGCCGCGGCGTTCGCGCTGGAACCGGGCGCATCGTTCGGGAAGCTGAAGAAGCTCGCGCTGCTGCCGTTGCTCGTGGTGGCCGCGCAGCCTCTGGTGCGGCGGCGGCTGCGTCCGGTCCTCGGCGTGCTGATCGCGTCCGCGGCGGTCGTGTCCGCGTGGGGGCTCGCGGTGCACCTCGCGCAGGGCGGCGGGCTGGAGGCGCGGCTTCGCGGGATCTCCGGGTTCTACATGACGGTCGCGGGGATCCTCATGGTCGTGGGGCTCGTCGCGGTGGCGGAGTTCGTCGCGGCGCTCAAGGACCCGCACCCGCGACGGATCGCCTTCCTGTCGGTCTGCGGCCTGCTCATCCTCGGCGCCCTGCTCGCGACGTACACGCGCGGCTCCTGGCTCGGGTTCGCGGCGGGCTCGCTGTGGCTGCTGCGCCGGCGCTGGGCGTTGCTCGCGGGGCTCGGCATCGGCGCGGCCCTCGTGCTCGCGATCGGTCCGCCCGACATCCGGGACCGCCTGGCCTCGGTGGCGGATCCCTCGCACCCGCGCAACGTCGAGCGCGTCCTGATCTGGCAGCACGGCCTCGGGCTCGTCGCCGAGCGCCCGCTGACGGGGCTCGGGCTCGTGATCCCGAAGGACCGCATGGACGAGGAGATCGTCACGCCGCACGGCCGCTTCCGCGTGCACAGCCACATGCACAACGCCTACCTCCAGGTCGCGGTGTCCATGGGCATCCCGGCGCTGCTGGTGTTCGTGTGGCTGCTGGTCGCCTTCTTCCGGATGGGGCGCCGCGCGGCGCGCGGCTGGATCCGGAACCTCTGGGAGGAGGGGCTGGTGAACGCCTACCCGGCGGTCGTCGTCGCGCTCGCCGTGAACGGGCTGTTCGAGTGGAACTTCGGGGACTCCGAGGTGCTGGGCCTCTTCTACCTCGTCTCGGGACTCGTGCTCGGGATCGCCACGGAGCCGGAGCGCTGATCCGCGCCGGCGCGTGGCGCTGGGTGCTGCTCGGCGCGGTGCTCCGCGTCCTGTGGCCCGAAGGGTTCCTCTTCCGCCAGGACGAGGCGGAGCATCTCGTGGACAGCTTCGCGGTGTCGCGGGAGGGGGAGCGGCCGGCGCACGCGTGGCCGTCGTCCGCGGGGTTGCCGAACGGACCGGGCACCCTCTACTTCCTGGCGGCGATCACCACGTTCACGACCGACCCGCGCGCGGCGCAGGGCGCGATCCTCCTGCTGAACGTGGCCGCGCTCGCGATGTCGGTGCCGCTGCTGCGCCGGTGGCTGCGCTCCCCGCGCGACGCGGAGGCGGCGGTCGCGGTGTACGCCGCGTCGCCGGTGGCGATCTGGTTCTCGCGGAAGATCTGGGATCCGTGCCTGCTGCCCGTGCTGGCCGTGCCCGCGCTCCTGCTCGCCACGCGCGCGCGCGGGGCGCCGCCCTCGCGCGCCGCGGCGCTGCTCCTGCCGCCGCTGCTCGCGGTGCTCGTGCAGGTGCACCAGTCCGGGGTGTTCTTCGCGGTCCTCGTGGCCGCGGCGGCCGCGCCGCCGCTCGTGCGCGGCCCGCGGGCGGCGCTGGCGGTCGGGGTCGCGGCGGCCGCGGCGCTGCTCGCACCCTACGCGCGCTTCGTCCTCGACGCCGCCGCGCGCGGGGAGCTGGTCGTGCACACGCGCTCCGCGTGGCCCGACGTGGACGTCCTCACGAACCTCCTGCTCGACGCCACCGGCCACAACATCCTGCAGACCGCCGCCTTCGGCGCGGGCGGGCTGCTCCGCTGGCCCGTGCCCCCGGTGGGGCTGCTCGTGCAGCTTGCCGCCGTGCCCTTCGCCGTCACCTTCGTGCTGGGCTACGTCGAGCTCGTGCGGCCGCGCACCGATGCGCTCTCCGGCGCGGCGCGCCCGCTCGCGCTCGCGCTCGCCGTCGGGCTGCCGGCCCTCTTCCTGCTCGCCCGCGTGCAGGGGGAGGCGCACTACTACCTGACCGTCTGGCCCGTGCTCGCGGCGGTGATGGTGCTCGGCGCACGCCGGGCCGCGACGTCGGCGTCGCCATGGCTGCGCCGCCTTCCCCCGCCCGGAGCGCTGGCGGCGCTCGGCGCGGCGTCGTGGCTCCTGTTCCAGAGCTACGTGAGCGCGCACCGCGGCACCCCGAGCTACGGCCTGCCGTACGCGGACCTCACCGCCGCGGCCCGCGACGTGCGCGACGCCGCGCGCGCCGCCGGCGTCGGCACGCCGGAGGCGCCGCTTCGCCTGGCGGTGGAGGTCCCCCGCGATCGCGGCCCGCTGCCGTGGCAGTACCGGTACGTGCTGGAGCACCGCCTCGGCGTCGCCGTGCGTGCCCCGGAACCGGGCGAGTCCCCCGACCTGGTCCTGCGGGTGCGGTGGGGGGACGACGGTCCGGTCGTCCTCGGCCCCGTCCCCACGGGCGCCTGGGAGGTCCTCGCGGGGCCGTGACGACTGGGAGGTCCGCGCGGGGCCGTGACGACCGCCGCGCGCATCGCGTGCTATCCTGCGCGGCCGTTCCCCGCGGAGCCTTCCATGACCGCCGAAGCCGTCAAGCTCATCACGTCCAACCGCCGCGCGCGGCACGACTATGCCATCCTCGACACCTTCGAGGCCGGGCTGGTGCTGACCGGCACGGAGGTGAAGTCGCTGCGGGACGGCAAGGCCAGCCTGCAGGAGGCGTACGCGCGCATCGACCGGGACGAGATCTGGCTGGTGGGCATGCACGTTCCAGAGTACAGCCACGGCAACCGGCAGAACCACGAGCCCACGCGCACGCGCAAGCTGCTCATGCACCGCAAGGAGATCGAGCGGCTGCGCGGCATGCTGGAGCAGAAGGGACTCACGCTCGTGCCCCTGCGGCTGTACTGGAAGGACGGGCGGGCGAAGGTGGAGCTGGGGCTGGGTCGCGGCAAGAAGGACTACGACCGCCGCCAGGACGTGGCGAAGCGCGAGGCGCAGCGGGAGATCGAGCGGGCCATGTCCCGGCGGACGCGGGGGAGCGAGTGAGGGGCCTCGGGCGCGGTCCGCGGCGGGTGGCGGCGTACTGCGCCGTGGCGGCGTACTGCGCCGTGGCGGCGTACCGCGCCGTGGCGGCGTCCGTGCCGGTGACCCGGCGTGCCATGGCGGTGTCCGCGGCGGTGACCCTGTTCGCCCTCGCGGCGTGCGCTGCCGCCGCGCTCGCCGCCGCCACCGAGGACACCGAGGGCCTGCTCCGCACGAGCGACCGTCCGGACGGTCGCCCCATCGCCGTCGCCCGCATCGACGGCGTGGACTACCTGGACCTGCGGGACGTGGCCCTCGTCGCGCGCGCCACGAAGTACTGGCGTGCCGAGCTGGGCAAGATGGTCCTCAAGGTGGGCGAACGCCGGGTCACGCTCACGGTCGGAAGCCCCTACGTCACCGTGGACCAGACCGGGACGAACCTCCTCGCCCCGGTGGTGTGGCACCGCGGGCGCATCTTCGTGCCGGCGCGCCTCGTCACCGAGGTTCTCGATCCGCTGATCCCCGAGCGCGTGCAGTGGGCGCGCGACGCGCGCGAGCTGCGCATCGTGCGCGGGGACGCCAACCTGCTGGGCCTGCGCTGGGACCTGCGCGGCGGCGGCACGGTCGCGGCGCTGCGGATCACCGAGGAGCTGGCCGGCGAGGTGGCGCGCGAGGGTCGCCGCTGCGTGGTCCGCATCCCGGGGGCGCGCCTCGCGGAGTCCGTCCCGGCGCGCTCGAAGGGCATCGGCCTCGTGGACAGCGTGCAGGTGGCGGCCGATCCCGCCGGCGCGATGTTCACGTTCTGGCTGGCGGAGACGGCCGGGCCGGCGGAGCTCGTGGCGCGGCCGTCGCCGCCGCGGCTCGAGCTGGTGGTCACGTCGCCGGAGGCGGAGGACGTCCTGCCGGACGCCGAGTTCCAGGAAGCCGTGACCCTTCCGGCGCCGCGGCCCGTGCGCGTGATCGTGCTGGACCCCGGGCACGGCGGCTCGGACGAGGGCGCGAGGTCCGAGGGCGGCCTGGCCGAGAAGGAGGTCACGCTGGCGCTGGCGAAGCGCACGCGCGACCTGCTGGCGGCCGATGGGTTCCGCATCGTGCTCACGCGCGATCACGACACGTTCGTGGCCCCGGACGCGCGCGCCCGCGTCGCGAACCGCGAGGGGGCCGACGTCTTCGTCTCCTTCCACGCGAACGCCTGGTTCGACGAGGATCTCGAGGGCTTCGGGCTGGGGGTCTCGTCCGTCGCCGCCGCGCCGCCGGGGGATCCCCTGACCCCGCGCCGCTGGGGCGCGCGCGACAGCACCGCCGTGCTGGGCTCGGAGCTGCTGGCGGAGCTCCTGTCCACGCGGCTGGCGAAGGAGACGGACCGCCCCAACCGCGGCGTGCGGGCCGCGGCGTGGGCGCCGCTCGCCGGCGTGTCCACGGCGGCGGTCGTGGTCGAGTGCGGCTTCCTCACGAACCCGGGCGACGCGAAGCGCCTGAACGACCCCGGCTTCCGGGACAAGGTCGCCGCGGCGGTGGCCGGGGCGCTGCGCGCGTATCGCGACACCGTCGCGGACGCGCTGGATGCCGCCGCGTTCGGGGCGGGCGTCCCCGCCGGGGAGGACGCGCCGTGAGCGGGATGGAACCGGCGGAGCGCGGCCGGAGCGAGACGCGCCGCTGGTGGATCATCGGCGGGCTGGCGTCGCTGGCGCTCTTCGCCGTCGTGCTGTGGGGGCTCGGGTTGGCGCTGCGGCGCGAGAGCGTGGAGGTCGCGCCACCCGGGGACGAGCCGCCCGCGGGCGCCCGCACGGTGGAGCTGCGCCTGCCCGCGCCGGACGGCGGGATCGTGGCGGAGCGCCGCGAGATCCTGGGCGGCGAGACGATGGAGGCCGACGTGCGGCGCGTCGTGGAGGAGCTGATCCGCGGCAGCGACGAGGGCCTGCACCCGCTGCCGCCGTCCACGCGGCTGCTCGGCGTGTTCTTCGACGGCGAGGGCGGTCTCGTGCTGGACTTCTCGGACGACCTGCGCACGGACCATCCGGGCGGGTCCGCCGCCGAGGCCGCCACGCTGCGCTGTCTCGTCGGCACGATCGCGGTGAACTTCGCCTCGATCGAGGACGTGACGCTGCTCGTGGACGGGGAACCGGTGACCACGCTCGCGGGGCACGCCGACCTGTCCGCGCCGCTGGACGTGAACGACTACCGCTAGCCGCGCCGCGCGGCGCCCGACCCGGGCCGCCGCGCGCGGCGAGGAGGGACGATGATCCGACCGGACGGACGGGGCGCCGACGCGCTGCGCCCGGTGACGCTGGAGACGAAGGTGGCCAAGCACGCGGAAGGCTCGTGCCTGGTCACGATGGGCGAGACGCGCGTCCTGTGCACGGCCTCCGTGGAGGACGGCGTGCCGGCGTTCCTGCGCGGGAAGAGCCAGGGGTGGGTGACCGCGGAGTACGGGATGCTGCCGCGCAGCACCACGACGCGTTCCCGCCGCAGCCTCACCGGCGGCCGCACGCTGGAGATCCAACGGCTCATCGGCCGGTCCCTGCGCGCCGTGTGCGATCTCGAGGCGGTGGGCGATCGCACCGTCACGCTCGACTGCGACGTGCTGCAGGCCGACGGCGGCACCCGCACCGCGGCCATCACCGGCGCGTGCGTGGCGTTCTTCGAGGCGTGCGACTGGATGCGGCGAACGGACCGGATCACGCGCTGGCCGCTGAAGGAGCTCGTGGCCGCGGTGTCGGTGGGCGTGGTGGAGGGCGCCCCGGTGCTGGACCTGCCCTATGTGGAGGACTCCAACGCCGAGGTGGACATGAACGTGGTGATGACCGCGGGCGGCCACTTCGTGGAGATCCAGGGCACGGCGGAGGCGGCGCCGTTCGACGACGCGCGTCTCGCCGAGATGCTGGCGCTGGCGCGGCGCGGCATCGCCTCCCTCGTGGCGGCGCAGCGCAAGGTGCTGGGGCTGGACGCGTAGTGCCCCGCCCGCGCGTGGTGCTGGCCACGTCGAACCCCGGAAAGGTGAAGGAGCTCGCGCGCGCGTTCCCGGAATGGGATCTGCATGGGCTGTCCGCACATCCCGGCGTGACGCTGCCGCCGGAATCCGGCGCCACCTTCGAGGAGAACGCCGCGCTGAAGGCCGTCGCCGCGGCCGCGGCCACCGGGCTGCCCGCGCTCGCGGACGACTCCGGATTGTGCGTGGACGCGCTGGCGGGGGCGCCGGGCATCCACTCCGCACGCTTCGCGGGGGACGGCGGGGACGCGGCGAACCGGGCGAAGCTGCTCGCGGCGTTGCGGGAGGTGCCGCCGGCGGCGCGCACCGCGCGCTTCGTGTGCGTGCTGGCGCTGGCCACGCCGGCCGGCCGCGTGCAGCGGGTCCGCGGCGAGTGCGCGGGCACGCTCCTGGACGCCGAGCGGGGGACGGGCGGATTCGGCTACGACCCGCTCTTCGTGCCGGAGGGGCAGGCACGGACGTTCGCGGAGATGACGGTGGAGGAGAAGGAGCCGCTGTCCCACCGCGGCCGGGCGATCGTCCTGGCGCGGGAGCGGTTCCGCCCCGGCGCGGAGTGAGGACCGCGAAGCATGGGGTGGGTGACGGGACTTGAACCCGCGACACCCTGATCCACAGTCAGGCGCTCTACCGACTGAGCTACACCCACCGTTGCTTCCCACCGGGCGACCCGGCCCTGCTCCGAGGACTGGCGCGCCCGGCAGGATTCGAACCTGCGACCCACGGCTTAGAAGGCCGTCGCTCTATCCGGGCTGAGCTACGGGCGCGGGGTCCCGCGCGGGGCGGGTCGGACTGCCGGGGCGTGGTCGGGGCGAGAGGATTCGAACCTCCGACCCCCTGCTCCCAAAGCAGGTGCGCTACCGGACTGCGCCACGCCCCGCCTCGACGCCTTCCTCGAAGCCGAACCCGCGAAGGGTACGGTCGCGCCGGAAGGGTGTCAAGGACGCCCCCTCGGGGCATCGGCGCAGGGCCGGCGCCGGTCGAGCCGGGCCCGCAACGAAGCGGCCCCCTTCCTCGCGGAAGGGGGCCGTCCCGTACCCGGTGGATCCCGGCGGGCCCTAGCTGTTCGGGGCGTCGCCGGCGTCCTTCACGTGGCACTTGTTGCAGAGCGAGCGCTGGTTGTTGACGAACGTGTACTGGTAGTACTTGTTCGCCACGTCGTCCGCGGTCGCGCCGCCGTCCGTGAGCTGCGGGTGCGAGTCGACGATGAACGTCTGCTCGAAGTCCCAGCGGCCCGCGTCCTTGAAGGGCGTGGCGTGCGCGCGGTGGCAGCTCACGCAGGTGACGCGGTCGTTCGCCGCCGGGCCCATCGTGTAGTTGTTCACGTCGGCCGTGGCCAGGTCCACGTTCACGATGTCGAACGGGATCAGGCCCCAGTACGCGGTGGCCTGGCTGCCGCCGGTCTGGTCGTCCGTGCTCACGTAGGAGTTGTAGTTGTCCGCGAGCCCGTTCAGCGGCTCATCCACGGGGTGCACGAAGTTCGTGGTGTTGTCGCTGTGGAAGTTCGTGTGGCAGTTCGCGCACCAGTCGCTGATGCCGGACTTGTAGATCGTGTGCTGGGCGTTCGTCTCGTTGCCGCCGCCGCCCACGTAGGTCCGCCGCGAGTCGCCCTTCGCCTGCGGGGCGTCCGCCGTGAAGTTGTACCGGCCGCCCACGTAGATCGGGCCCTGTCCGGTGTTCCCGTACAGGATGCGGAAGTTCTGGTTGCCGTGCGGATCGTGGCAGGAGGTGCAGGTCAGCCAGTCGCTGTCGAACGTGCCGCCGGGCGCGTTGAGCAGGGTCTGGTCGGCCGCGATGCCGTTCGCCGGCGAGATCACGTTGTGGCCGTGGCTGTCGCCCGGGCTCTCTTCCGTGCCGCCGTGGCCCGACCACGTGTAGGTCTTCGTCAGCCAGTAGAAGTCGCCGCCGGGGCCGTAGCCCGTGCCGCCGAGGAACTGACCGTAGGCCGCGTGGCAAACCAGGCAGGCATCCGTGGAGTTCGCGGCCTTCAGCAGGTAGGCATGGCCGCCGGCGTCCGTGACCAGGGCGCCGTCCTGGCTGTTGTGCATCGTATGGCAACCCGCGCACTCCGCGACGCCTCCGCTGTGGAAGGCGAAGGCGCTGGGCGTCGCCAGAAGGAGGCTGAGGACCGCCGCCGTGACGAGTTTCGCGCGCATCATATTGAGGACTCTCCTGTTCGAGGCTCGCTCGGGACCCACCAGGAACTTCCCCGGAGGCCGGTGAACCAAGGTCCAGCCCGGTTTCCGGAGACCCATTCCTGGATACAAGACTACCGAGTCGGCTTTTGTCATGCAAGGCCCGCGCGTGACATTTCCATGACCAATCTATCCCGAAACCAGGTGAGCGTGACGAATTTCCCATGCCCGACGGTGCCGATCCACGCCTGGGAGTTGAAGCCACGGAACTCCGACTCTTCCGCCGGCGCGGGTGCGGGTATATTGCCGGGGACCGATAGCGGATCAAGAGATCCGGTTTCCCCGTTCGCCGGGTGCGCCATGCTCCACCGCGATCTGTCGCCCCCACGACGCGTGCTTGCCGCCGCCTTGGCGCTGGCCGGGCCGTGGGTCGTGGCGACGCCTCCCGCGCGCGCCGTCCAGGCCACGGTGGACCTTCAGGAGAACCGGCAGACCGCCCGCACGGACGCCGCCACCTTCGAGTCCCGCTGGCGGCGCTCGTCCCTGTCCCTCCAGCAGGGCTTCCTGCTCGCCCGGCCGCTCTTCCTGGACCTCCGGTTCTGGGCCATCCGCGAGACCACGGGCAGCGACGCCACGGGTGTCACGGAGGAGTCACGGAAGCGGTCGATCCAGCCCGAGGGCACGCTGCGGTTCCGCACCCAGCGGTTCCAGGCGGGTCTGCGGGGGAGCTGGTACGAGCGGACCGCGGAGGGCGCCACGGCCCTGCCCCCGGAGACCCGACGCGACCAGCAGGCCTCCTGGCTCGACGCGCAGCTCACCGCCACGACCCAGCTTTCGCTGAACGCATCGCGGACCCACGCCGAGGACGATCCCGCCGCCCCGGGCGACGTGGCACGGGACCAGGAGGAGCGCACGGGCTTCCTCCGCGCGCGCCAGGCCCTCCCCGGGAGTTGGGACTTCGAGTACGTGGCCTCCCGGACCTCGAGCGATCTGAACGTGGACGACACGAAGCGGACCTTCCTGTCCCAGGGGTTCGAGCTGGTCGGCAGCCCGGACTTCGCCGATGGCCGGCTGCGCACCTACGTGCGCGCCCGCACGCTCCTGCTCGACCAGACGACGGAGACGGGGGCCGGGGCGGCGGACGAGCTGTACCGCGCGCCGCTGGAGGCCACGCTCGTCCTGGACGACACGCCCGAGACCCTGGATCCGCTGGAGGATGCTCCCGTTCCGGTGCCGGAGCTCTTCGACCGGAACCGCGACGCCCGCACCCCGATCAACCTCGGCAGCGCGGCCTCCGTGGTGCGCGAGTTCGGCGGCGACTTCCGCAACCTGGCGTTCGACTTCGGCGACGCCACGCCGCTCTCCTCCGCGTTCCTGCACGTGGACCGGCGTCCGCCGAACCCCGAGCTGTACGTGTGGCGCGTGTTCGTCACGGACGATCCCGAGGGTCGTCTGTGGGAGGAGCTCGGCGCGGGCCGCGTGCAGGTGGACTACGCCGAGATCGGGACCGTCGTGCAGGGCTGGCAGGTCACGTTCCGCGGCGACGTCGCCGCGCGCTTCGTCAAGCTCGTGGACGAGAAGCTCGGCCCGGCCGAGCCGGAACTCTACGTGACGGAGCTGGAGGTCTTCGTCCCGGCGGGCGGGACGGGCGGCACGCGCGAGGAGGACTCGCAGGACTACCGGCTCGAAGGGCGCGCGGCCTATGACCTCACGCCCGAGGTGGAGGTGGGGTACGAGACCCGGCTGCGCGCGCGCCGCTTCGACGACGACGGCCGCGACGTGGAGGACATGGACCACGGCTTCCGCTCCCGCTGGGCGCGCGGCAAGTACGTCGTCGCGGGCCGGGTGGACCTGCGCCGGGTGGACGCCCGGAACAACCGCCGGAACACGGACGTGACCAGCTACCAGCTCGCGGCCACGCGGCTCCGGAGCGAGCGCTTGTCGGGGTCCCTCACGTGGAACCGGAGCGTGGACACGAGCGCCGGACGCGACCTGACCACGGATACCTACGCCCTGGACTCCAGCTTCCGGGCGGCGCCGGCGCTGCGCCTCACGCAGCGGCTGTCGCATGGCCGGCGGCAGGACCGGGGGGCGGATCGCGAGGGGTCCTCCGTCGCGGTGTCGCACCGCGTGGAAGCCACACCCGTGCGCACGTTCACGTTCGAGGCGGAGCGGACGGACCGCTGGGTGGACGCGGAGCTCGGCTCGGGATTCTCGCGCTTCAGCGACACCGTGGCGGAAGCGGCGTGGACGCCCGTGCCGCTGGTCGGCGTGTCCGCCGACTTCCGCTACCAGGAGCGCGGCGCGGACGACTGGAACACGCGGGAAGCCGTCACCTGGACGCCGTTCCCGCGCGGGAACCTGCGGCCCACGTTCGCCGTGGACAGCTACTACGATTCGCGCGTGGGCTCCTGGGAGCCGGGCGCCTCCGCCGCCGTGAAGTGGTTCGTGCGGCGCGGCCTGCTGGCGGAGGGACGGGTGGGGGTGCGGCGCTACGAGATCGCCGGGGAGGAGACGCTTCCGGTGGACACGCGGGTGCACGTGAACTGGTCACCGTGAGGTAGATTGCCCACGATGGATGATGCCTCGAACGAGGGGGAAGGACCGATGAAGCGCGACGGGATCCGCAGGGGCGCGAGGCTGGCTCTCGTGGTGGCGGCCCTCGCCGGGGCCGGATGCGGGTCCCCGGGCGGCAGCTATGTGCATCCGAACGTGGACTTCACGCACATGCAGCGCGCGGCGGTGCTTCCCTTCCAGAACCTCACCACGGACTTCCAGGCCGCCGAGCGCATGCAGTCCATCTTCCTCATGCAGCTCCTGGAGGAGGACGTGCTCGCGCTCGTGGACCCGCGGGAGACGCAGGCGGCGCTGCTCGCGCTCGGCCTTCCCGCCGGCACGGCGCTCACCGCGGACCAGGCCGTCGCGCTGGGGAAGCACCTGGAGGTGCAGGCGCTCTTCTTCGGCACGGTGGAGGAGTACGGCTACGGCCAGGGCGACCGCTCCCGCGGACCGGTCATCACGGCCACGTTCGGGATGACGGAGACGGAGACCGGCGTCCTCGTCTGGCGCTCCCAGGCCCACGCCACCGGCTCGTCCGTGTGGAACAAGCTCTTCGGCGGCGGCCCGCGGGATCTCTACGACGTCTCGCGCGAGACGGTCCGCCGGGCGCTGCGGACGCTGCTGGAATGATGCGCCTCCGCCGGCCGGAGGCGATCGCGTCGTTCCTCGCGACCGTCGCCCTCTCCGCCCTCTCCGCGCCCGCCGCTCCCGCTCCCGCCGCCGCCGACGAGCCGGCGGCCGCCCTCGTGCTGTTCGTCGCGTTCCCGACGAACCTGTACGACCTCCCGGATCCGACGGCGCTGCGGCACCGGGCGAGCCGCGTGCTGGCGACCGCGCTGGCGGCGCCCGGCGGCGCGGTCGTGACGGCTCCGGAGATCGAGCCGACGATGCGCGCGTGGCGCGTCCGGTCCGAGCGGGACGTGGGCCCGGGCTTCCTCGGCGCGCTCGGCGCCGCGCACGGGGCCCGCGAGGTCGTCCTCGCCACCCTGGCCGTGTACCGGGACCGAGTGCTGCTCGTCGCGCGCGGGCTGTCGCCGAACTCCGGACGGCTCGGCTGGGTCCACTCCGTGGAGGAGCGCCGCGACGAGCGCGCCGCGGACCCCGCGCTCGACCTCGACGCGGTCGTCGCCGCCGCGGCGCGGCGTCTCGCCGAGGGATGCACGCCGCGCGGCCTCCTCGAGAACGCCGAGGACCTCGTGGTCCTGCCGCCGCGCCCGGTCGGCCTGGACCGCGGTCCCGCCGATCTGGCCATGCACTGCCTGCTCCGCTCCCTCCTCACCACGGGGCGCTGGTCGCTCCCGGATCCCACGGCGGTCGTGTCCGCGCTCCAGGACGGAGGACACGATCCCCACCTGCTGGACGCCGCCGCGCGCCGCGCGCTCGCGGAGCGGTTCGGGGCGCGCCGCCTGGTGGTGCCGCGGCTCGTCGCCTTCCCGCCGGGCGCCCCGCCGCCGGCGGTCGCCGCGCTCGCCCGGGACGACGAGTTCGGCGCGTCCGCCGCCGGCGCCGTGCCGGAGACGTCCGTGCTCCTCGCGCTGGTCGCGATCGACGCGGGGACGGGGCGCATCCTGGGCGGGGAAACCACGTACTTGGCCGCCCGAAACCCCGCCGGTATGTTCGGGATCGCAAGGCGCGATCCCTTGGACGCGCGCATCCAGGTCGAGACGGATCGGCTGGTCCACGCGCTCCTGGACGGAGGAAGGGACGCCGAATGAGCCGCATCGCCCGCCCGCTCGTGGCCGTGCTCCTCGCCCTTCCCGCCCTCGCCCTCGCGAAGCCCGGCGACGTCCGCGTGCTCGCGTCCGTGGACGGCAACCCGATCACCACGCGCGACCTGGACGACCTCCTCGCCGCGCAGCCGCCCCCCGCGCCGGGGATGCCCCTGCCCGCGATCACGGCGGACGGCATCCTGCGCCGCCTCGTGGAGAACCGCCTCCTGGAGGAGGAGGGGTTCCGCATCGGCGCGGACGAGGCGCCGGAAGTGAGGAACCAGGTGTGGGACCTCCGGCGCCACCGCGGCATGCTGGCGCTCATGGACTCCGTGCGCGCCACCGTGGAGCCGCCGGAGGCGAGCTTCGACGTGGCCATGGCGCGCACCTCCACCATGTGGCGCGTGTACCACATCCGGTCCGCGTCCGAGGCGGGGAGCCGCGCGCTGCTGGACAGCCTGCGCTCCGGCGCGCCGTTCGCGGAGTTGGCGAAGCGGCACTCCACGGACACCACGTCGGCGAAGCGGGACGGCGAGCTGGGCTGGGCGCGCGAGGACCTGTACATCCCCGAGTTCCGGGAGGCGCTCACCGGCCTGCCGAAGGGCGGGCTGGCGGGGCCGGTGCGCACGGAGGACGGCTGGCACATCCTGAAGCTCGAGGACGTGCGCACGGAGACGGTCGGCCAGTCGGACGCCATGCAGCAGCAGCTCAAGGACGCGGCCATGCGCGAGCGCGTGATGCGGGAGATGTCCGGGTTCGTGGACACGCTGCGCCGGAAGTACCGCGTCACCGTGGACACGAAGAAGGTGGCCGGGCTGGACTACGGCTCCACGGATCCCGCGGTGCAGGAGCGCCTGCGCGAGAGCGACGAGGTCGTGGCCACGCTGCCGTGGAAGCGCATCACGGTGGCGGACCTCACGCGGCAGATCCGCTTCCAGTACTTCCACGGGCTGGAGGGACGCCCGGAGGCGCAGACGGCGCGGGACAAGATCCTGGACGAGTGGATCATCGAGCTGCTGCTGCGGCACGAGGCCGGGGAGCGCGGCTACGACCGCACGCCCGAGATCCTGGCCCAGGCGGACGCGCTTCGCCGGGAACTCATGCGCGAGCACGTGGGCAAGAAGATCCTGGCGGTGGAGTTCGAGCCCTCGGAGGATGAGCTGCGCCGGTACCACGAGCAGCACCGCGCGGAGTTCACGCCGCCGCGGCGCGTGCGCCTGGAGGCCGCGCTCCTGTCGGACGAGGCGGCGGCCCGCCGCTTCCGGCAGCAGCTCGACGGCGGCGCGAAGCTGAAGTGGCTGGCCGGCCGCACCGCCGAGGTCACGGACGCGAACCCCGCGCGTTTCGCGGACTGGGTGAAGCCGGAGGACCTCGGCCTGCCCGCCGCGGACCTGGCGCCCGGACGGATCGCGGGGCCGTTCCCGGTGGACGGCGCGTGGGCGGTCGCCACCGTGACGCGGCTGGAGGACGTGCAGCCGCTGCCGCTGGAGAAGTGCCGGGACCAGGTGCTCGCGGCCATGAAGCGGGAGCGCGTGCGCCAGCTCATGACCGGCGCCATCGACCGGTTGCGCGCGGCCTCCCGCATCGACGTGGCGAACGGCGCCACGGACGTGATCGAGACGCGGCTCGCCGAGTGGCGCGGAGGCGCCCGGTGATCCGCCCGCCGCTCCTCGCCCTGCTCGCGGCCGCGCTCCTCCTCGGCGCGGGCGCCCCCGCGGACGCGGCCGGCCGCTTCAGCTCGAAGCAGGCGAAGGACTGCCTGGACTGCCACGACGCCACGAAGCAGGAGCTGAAGACCTCGAACGCGCACGAGCCGTTCAGGAAGAAGGATTGCGAGGCCTGCCACAAGCCCCACGGGCTGCTCGGCGCGCTGAACCTGAAGGCGGAGGGGAAGGATCTCTGCCTCTCGTGCCACGCGGACATCGGCACGAAGCTGTCCGCCGCGAACGTGCACGACCCCGTGAAGGGCGGGGACTGCCTCGCCTGCCACGATCCGCACGTGTCCGGCCGGCCCGGGCTCCTCCCGAAGGACGAGCAGGAACTGTGCTTCTCGTGCCACGACCGCGCGCACTTCACGGGCGGCACGATGCACGAGGCCCTGAAGGGGAAGCAGTGCTCGTCCTGCCACGACCCGCACGGCTCCGCGCACCCCGGGCTCCTGCCGGTGTCGCCCGTGCAGCACTGCCTCTCCTGCCACGACGGCGGGGACGCGCTGAAGGCCGCCCACGGCGGATCGGACGTCTCGGGCGCCCGCTGCACGCTGTGCCACGATCCCCACCGCTCCGCCGGCGAGGCCATGCTGCTGCAATCCGTGCACGCGCCCGTGTCGGACATGGAGTGCGGCACGTGCCACGGCATCGACGCGTCCGGCGCCATCACCGAGACGCAGGGCGCCTCCGTCTGCAAGGACTGCCACGACGTCCCGGACAAGCCGGTGAAGGTGGCGCACGCGCCGGTGGACGACGGCGAGTGCCTCACGTGCCATTCGCCGCACGGTTCCGCCCAGCCCGCGCTCCTCCTCGCGCGCGAGGACAAGCTCTGCGCGGAGTGCCACGACGCGGTGGGCGCCGGCGAGGCCGGCGCGCACGCGCCCGTGTCGGACGGCGAGTGCAGCGCGTGCCACGTGCCGCACGGGTCGGACCAGCCGGGGCTCCTGAAGTCCGACGAGCGCGCCCTGTGCCTGTCCTGCCACGAGGACCTCTCGGAACAGCACCACGCGAACGAGGTGGCGCACGCGCCGGTCACGAAGCAGTCCTGCACCGTGTGCCACGATCCGCACCGCTCCTCCGCGAAGAGCCTGCTCAAGGCGGAGACCGGGGACCTGTGCCTGTCGTGCCATGTCAAGATCAAGCTGCTCAACGCGTCGAAGTTCCCGCACGAGGTCGTGGCGAAGGGCGAGTGCCTCGCCTGCCACGGCTCCCACTTCGCGCCCAAGGCGGACCTGCTGAAGGCGGATGCCGGCACGCTGTGCGCGGACTGCCACGGCGGCATGTCGGCGGCCCCCGCCGGCGGCACGGTGCACGCGCCGGCCGAGGCGGGGGAGTGCCTCACCTGCCACGCCTCGCACGGGTCGGACCTCCCGTCCATGCTGACGCAGCCGGCGTCCGCGCTGTGCGCGTCGTGCCACGACGACCTCACGGATCCGGCGGCGTTCGCGCACCCGCACGCGCCGGTGACGGCGGGGCAGTGCACGGAGTGCCACGACGCGCACCACTCCAAGAACCCGGCGCTCCTGGCCGCGCCGTCGCCGCTCGTGTGCCAGAGCTGCCACGCGGACGTGGTGGCCTTCGACGGGGCCGCGGCCATCCACTCGCCCGCCCAGGGGGACTGCCTCACGTGCCACGAGCCGCACGGCGGCGCCGAGCGGGGGTTCCTGAAGCAGGCGGTGCCGGCGCTCTGCTTCGACTGCCACGACGCCGGCGGCGCGGACATGAGCAAGGCGCATCTCGGCCTGGACGCGGCGAAGCTGGACTGCCTCTCCTGCCACGAGGCGCACCACTCGCCGCAGAAGGGGCTGCTGCACGCGCAGGTACACGCGCCCTTCGAGGAGCGGGACTGCGCGTCCTGCCACGACGCGCTCGGGTCGGGCACGAAGGTGGCGGCGGTGTGCCGGGACTGCCACGACGTGCCCGACGTGCCGGCCGGCGGGATCGCGCACGCGCCGTTCGCGGAGGGGGACTGCGCCTCCTGCCACAACCCGCACGTGGCGACGGGCGCGAACCTCCTGCCCGCGCGCACGGACGAGGCCTGCTTCGAGTGCCACGCGCGCAAGGACCTCTATCCGGAGATCGCCACCGCGCACGCGCCCGTGAAGGAAGGCCGCTGCGAGTCCTGCCACGATGCGCACGGCTCGGGCAACGAGGACCTGCTCACGAAGACGGGCAGCGCGCTGTGCTTCGGCTGCCACCAGGACATGCAGGCGCTGCAGGGATCGAAGTCCGTGCACGCGCCCTTCGGGAAGGCGAACTGCACGGCCTGCCATGACCCGCACGGCAGCCGGGAGGAGTCCTCGCTCATCCGGCCGATGCCGCAGCTCTGCTTCCGCTGCCACAGCGCGTCGTCCCCGGAATTGCAGGCGAAGCACCGCGGCTTCCCGTTGGAGGGTGCGGATTGCGGCGCGTGCCACGACCCGCACGCCTCGAACGGGCTGCACCTCATGCATCCGGTCGCGCACGAGCCGTACGCGGACGGGAACTGCAAGGCGTGCCACGAGCCGGGCTCGGGGAGGATCGTGGGGACCGAGCGGGAGCTCTGCCTCAAGTGCCACTCCGACCTGGAAGGCCCGGTGACGGGGAGCCACGCGCACGCGGCCATCGCGGGCGAGAACGCCTGCACGACGTGCCACGAGCCGCACACCGCCCGCTTCGAGCACCTGCTACCCAAGGGCGAGCGGCAGCTCTGCGGGCAGTGCCACGAGGGGCAGGCGCAGTCCCACGCCACGGCGGAGCACACGCACCCGGCGCAGACGGCGGGCACCTGCACGATGTGCCACGATGCGCACGCGTCGCCGCCCAAGGACGGGCTGAACTTCGCGGACCGGCGCTGCGCGAGCTGCCACGCGGATGCGGCGGCGGACCACGTGAGCCACCCCATGGGCGCGAACGTCACGGATCCGCGGACGGGCGGCGCGCTGTACTGCGCGAGCTGCCATGATCCGCACGGCTCCGCCTTCGAGTACTTCCTCGCCGAGGATCCGAACGGGAGGCTCTGCGTCACGTGCCACACGGACAAGATCCGCACGAAGTGATCCGCCGGGCCGCGCGCGCGGCCGTCCTGGTCGCCGCGCTGGCCGCGGCGGGCGGGGCCGGGGCCGTGCCGGTGCTGCGCTACGAGACGGTGCTCGCCGGGGACCCGCCGCTGGGGCGGCCCAGCTCCGTCACGCTGGATCGCGCCACGGGCGAGCTGTGCATCGTGGACGACGCCTCGCGCACGCTGGACGTGTTCGACGCGCGCGGGCTGCACCGCTTCCGCACGGACCGCACGTCCCGCCTCTCCATGCCGCGCAGCGCGTGCCTGGACGCGGAGGGCGGCTTCGTGCTCACGGACTCGGCGCCGGAGCGCGGGCGGACCATCCGGAAGCTGAACTTCCTGGGGGAGCCGCTCGCGTACGAGCCGGAGCGTCCTCGGGACGACTGGAGCCCGGTGCACCTGTCCATCGCCGCCGACGGGAACTACCTCACCGTGGACATGAAGGGGCTCTTGGCGAAGCACGACGCCGCCACCGGGGCATTGCTCTGGTCCCGGGCGCTGGAGGATCCTTCGTGGGAGCGCGCGGATCTCGTGGGCCGGCCGGTGGAAGCGCCGGACGGGCGGATCTACGTTCCGCACGCGGGCGTGGGGCACGTGCTGTTCGTGGCGCCGGACGGCAGCGCGAGCGACTGGTTCGGCGAGAAGGGCACGAAGCGCGGCGAGCTGGCGTTCCCGGCGGGCGTGGCGTTCGCGCCGAACGGGCTCATCCTCGTGGTGGACCGCATGAAACACGCCGTCCTCGCGTACGACTCCCGGCACAAGTTCGTCACCGAGTTCGGCCGGGCCGGGTTCGCGCCGGGGGACTTCTACTTCCCGCAGAGCGTGGCGGCCGACGCGAACGGAACGGTGTGGGTGGCCGAGGGGTTCGAGGGCCGCGTGCAGGTCTACCACCTGGGCGACAGCGCGGACGAGCCGCTCCGCGCCGGCCCTGCCGGCGCCGGCGCACACTGACGCGCGGTCCGCTATACTGCGCGCTCCACTCCGGCCGCCGCGGCGGCCGTTCCCTTCGACGGAGGAGTGCGGTGGGGTCGCGTCCGCTGCATCTGCTGCATCCGCTTGGGTCCCTCGTGCTCGCGCTGGCCGTGGCGGCCGCCGGATGCGGAGGCGATGACACCTCGGGGCCCACGCCCACGCCGCCCGGACAGCCGGGGCCGGACGCCGTCGCGGATGTCTCGGTGCCGGACGTGAACGACACGTCGCCGCGCTTCGGCGAGAGGGTGTCGCCGCGGGACTACCTGGGGAAGGTGTCCGCGTGGTACTTCGGCCACGCCACCTGAGGCTACTGCCGTAGCCAGTTCGGCTACCTGGACACGATGCAGAAGCAGCTTGCGGCGGAGGGGCTGCCGCTCGCGGTGCAGATCCTCGGGATCAACCCGGCGGGACTGGAGTCCGGCAACGCGCTGGTCTGCGCGGGGCGGGATCTCCCGTGGCTGCAGGAGTCGACGGCGGACAGCGTGTCCGCGTGGGGCGCCTGGGGGATCGTGTACCGCGACGTGCTGATCCTGGATCCGGAGAACGAGAAGGTCACGGCGTACAACCTGACCACGCACGACCTGGCGGACTCCGCGAACTTCGCCGCGCTGGCCGGCCTGATCCGGGACGCGGCCACGCCGTAGGGAGCGGAGCGCGGCGGCGGCGGACCGCGGCGCCGGCGGGAGCGAGCGACACCTGCCGCCGGCGCGCGGAACAACGCTTGGCAGCCGCGCCGGATCCTGCTAGGATGCCGGGCTCGATGCGCCGTTAGCTCAATTGGCAGAGCAACTGGCTCTTAACCAGTGGGTTCGGGGTTCGATTCCCTGACGGCGCACCACATCTCCGGCGGCGGCGGGCGCTGAAGAGGCCCCGCCGCCGTTCCGATTTCGGGGTAGGATGGAACCGTTCCGGCCCGGCCCGCGTCTAACCGGGTGGCCGGACCCGCCCCGGGCCGCCGGACGCGCCGCGCGGAGCCCGGGACACCACGAACAGGGGGGCGACAGGTTTCGACGGGGTTCACCGAGCCAGAGACTGCGTGCCGAGGCGCCCAGGCCTCGTTAAAAATGGGCACCTGTACAACTGCCGACCACGAGTTGGCCCTGGCCGCTTAGCGCGACCACGGTGGCTCCTCCAGGGCCTGCGGGGGAGGATGCCACCGCCGATTAACGCAGGATCGCTGCTCCCGGGCGCCTCGGCGGGGAGCGGCTAAACTTCACCGAGGCTGGTCGCCGCGGGATCCCACCCGTCGGAGCTCGGGGCGACGAGATTCGTAGGCGGGGAGCGCACGGATGAGTCTTTGGTAAGGGTTCTTCGGACGTGGGTTCGATTCCCACCGCCTCCACCACTTCCTCGTGAACCCGGCGGCTCGCCCTCGAGCCGCCGGAGGGCCGGGAGCCATGGTCCTCTCCACGGATCTCGACCGCGACGACGCGATCCCGTACTTCCTCTGGGACGACCCCATGACGGTGGCCGAGCTGCGGCACCGGCTGGCGACGGCGTCCGAGCCCGAGCGCGTGCGGCTGCTCGGGAGGATCCTCCGCGAGGCGCGCGACCCCGACGTCTGGCGATTCACCACGCCGGAGGAGGTCCGGGCGCAGTGGGATGCCCTGAGCCGCCACCTCGGGCGGCGGCGGGCATTCTGGGAGTATCTGCTCGCCCGCTGGCGGGAGGCAGGGCTGCTCGATGGATAGCCGGCTGAGCCCCCTGCAGCGGGATCTCATCGACGGCTTCTTCCAGCGCGAGACTTGCTTCTTCCTCACGGGAGGCGCCGCGCTCGCCGGCTTCCATCTCGGTCACCGGACCACCGAGGATCTCGATCTCTTCACCACGGTGCACGCGCTGGATGACGGCGATCGAGCGCTTCGCGAGACGGCGCAGGCACTCGGCGCGATCGTGGAGTCCCTGCGCACCTCGCCGACCTTCCGGCGCCGACTGGTGCGCCGGGGGGACGAGTCGGTCGTGGTGGATCTCGTCCTCGACGAGTCGCCCCAGGGCGAGGCCGGGAAAGAGCGAAGAGGGCCGGTCGTGCTCGACTCGGCGGAGGAGATTCTCGCGAACAAGCTCTGCACGATCCTGGCCCGGGCCGAGGTGCGCGATATCGTGGACGTCCTCTTCCTCGAACGCGCCGGGCACCGTGCGGAGCAGGGCTTGCCACTGGCCGCTCGGAAGGACGGTGGGGTTTCCGCGGCGCAACTCGCGTGGATCCTGTCCGCGGTCCGGATCGGGGACGACGCGCGCATTCCGGCCGGTGTTTCCGCCGTTGACCTGCGCCGGTTCATCAAGGACCTGGAGAGCCGCTTCGCGGTGCTGGCGCGCCCGGGGGAGCGGCGGCCGTAGGGGGACGGCTCTGCCGGTGGAGGGTTCAACTCCCACCGCCTCCACCACTTCAGGGGCCCGTAAGTCTTTGACTTGCGGGCTCTTGCACGTTCGGGGGACTTCGGCCCAGGGGGCGTCTCCCCCACGTCTCCCTTTCGAGCGCGGGGTGGCGGCCGGGTTCCTGGCGACTGCGAGTCACCCTGACGCGCCCGTCGGCAGCGCTTGAACGAGCGGCCGTCCCGCCAGTAGTCTGCCCTCAAGCCAGTTTGCGTGAACACGGCGATTGGTTCGCCGACGGACCGGTTCGGAGATGGCCTCGTGGAATCAGGGCATGAACGACGCTGCCTCGATCTCTTCCTCAGCGCAGGGTACCTGCGCGCGCACGAGATCTGTAGGGGACACCGGATCGACTTCGTCCTATCGGGCACATCCCGAATCGGCGTCGAAGTCACGCGCGTGTTTGACGACGAGACCGAGGGTGGAAGCGCGGATCAACAGGAAGCGGCCCACTGGGCCCGGGCAATGGAGCTTGCCCAAGCAAGCCACCGGAGAAGGGCTCCGGCGCATGGGTGGGTTGTAGTACGCGTCTGTCCGAGTCCAGGACTCCGCCTCGGCTGGGGGGCCGTCGATGGCGTCGCGGCGTGGCTCGCGGGCGTCGTGGCCACGCTCGACTTCTCCGCCAGGGCAACGCACCATCTGGGATCGGAGGATCTCTACGATGCGGGTTGCCCCGATGAGATCCTGGCGGTGGACGCGACGTTCCTGGGATCTGGTCAACCGGAGTGGGCCACTTCGGGGTTCGGGTGGGCCTCCGCCGTGAGCGGCCAGGCGATCCAGCGCGCGCTCCGGCGAAAGGAGCCCAAGGTCGCTCGCTACGACAACGGACTCTCACAGCTGTGGTGCCTTCTCGTGTTCGACGGCAGCGTCGCGGCGAGCCTCAGACTCCTTCAGCCAGACGTTGAGGAGTTCTCCTACGCGAGTTCCTTCGATAGGGCATTCGTGCTAGATTGCACGGGTCGTTGTGCGGAGATCTCCTTGCATATGCCATCCGCCGGCTCCATACAAGCAGTTGCGGCAGACGAGCGCCGTGGATCATGATCGTGCCCTGCTCCGTTTGCGTCCGACGTGGCGGGCTGCCCGCTGCGTGTCGGCTGCGTATCGGCGTTCGCCGCGGCAGCGGAGCGCTGGCGCAGTTGAAGGAGAGTTGATCTGCCACGCGCCTTCATCAGCTACTCACACGACGATCAGGCGCACATCGCCTGGGTTGAGCAGCTTGCCGCCGATTTGCGTCGGGCAGGTGTGGACGCATCGCTGGACGCCTGGGATCTGCGACTGGGTCAAGACATGACAGTCTTTATGGAGTCGCAGATCCGCGATTCCGATGTCGTCGTGCTTGTGTGCACACCGAGCTACGCCGTGAAGTCCAACATCCCCCAGGGGGGCGTGGGATATGAGCGACGGGTCATCACGGCTGAACTCCTCCAGAGCAGCGATCTGAACCCGAAGTTTCTACCCGTTCTCAGAGCTGGCGACTTCGACAGTGCGTTGCCCACCTACCTCGGGAGCAAGTTCGCGATCGACTTTCGAGAGGACTCGGAGCGCCCGGCGAAGATCGATGAACTCGTTCGTGCAATCCACGGACAACCGCACCCGAGGAAGCCACCTCTTGGTCCGAGCCCATTCGCCCGCGGTGCCGCGCGGCCGGATGAGGAAGAGGCGCTTGGCCAGAACACAGGGAGGATCGCGGATGTGTGGGCTGAGGAGTCCCGAGGTCGCTTTGACTACCTCCGACAGAGTCGAATCGAGAAGCCCGAGGGTGATCCCTTCGCTCTAGGATTCTGGCAAGCGTCGTTTGCGCTCCACGGACGTGTGAAGCCCATGGGCCTCTCCGAGTTTCGTGAGCGGCTCGGGCGTGCTCCAACTCGCCGAACCGGGTGGGACGTTGGGTGGGTGCCCAGTCGAGACGGCATCGCGCCATACGCGTACAAGGGGGGGATTGAGGTCTGGCTGGCTGAGAGCGGTGGCAAGGACCCCGGGCACTCCGACTTCTGGCGCGCGGAGCCGTCAGGACGATTCAGCCTGTTTCGTGGCTACCAAGAGGACGGCACTCAGTTCCCGCGCGGCAAGACCAATGTCCTTGACATCGGTTTGGTGCTGTGGCGCACGTCAGAGGTGCTGCTCTATCTTGAAAGCCTTGCAGATGTGCTTGAGGTCCCGACGTCCGGCGCGGACCTTTGCCTCGCGTGGAGCGGTCTGGACGGACGCCAACTGACCCAGCACAAGAGCTTCCATGGACTGTACTCCTCGCACGTGTCGCACCAGGACTCCGTCCGGAGCCACGCCACTCTGCCGGATGCATCGAGGACGAAGCAGGTGCTGATCGAGACCGTACATGCGATCACCCAGCCGCTCTTTGAGACGTTCGCCTTCTTCAAGATTGATCCAGAAGCCATTCAGGCGCAGATCAGGGAGCTCTTCGACCGTGAGAGAGAAGTCCCGCCAAGCTAGGGGACGCTTTGGTTGGCGGGTCGCGTTGCCGTGCTGCGATCGGGGCCGGGGGCCATGACAGGCTATCGTCACTGAGAGGGGCCTCCGAGCGAGAAGGCTCCTGGGACCGGTGAGGACGTCGCGGTTGCGGTGGCGTGCCATCCGCGGGTGCCTCTTCCCGCTCGCGTAGGAAGCGAGAGATGGCAGCGCCGGGCCGCGAGCGAGCGGCCGTCGCAAGTTGCAAGGCCGCGCCCTGGGCACGGCTGTCAGTCAGGTCGGGTCGCCGCGTCCAACTCGCGTGCCATGGCGCTTGGACGTCATCGCGCGACGACGCCTAGCAGCCCCTTGCAGCGGGCGAGCCACGGGCATCAGGTCCGAGTAGCCGCCGCGCCGCGAGGCGGCATCTCCATCGTGGATGTGGCGTGTGGGCCCTTCCCATCCAGCAGCCTCACCGCCGACTCCCGGGCCGCCGGGCTCAGGTGCGTGTACCGCTGCGTCATGCTGAGGTCCGCGTGCCGCATCAGCTCCTGGATCGCCTTCGGGCTGGCCCCGCGCATCGCGAGGTGCGAGCCGAAGGTATGGCGCAAGCAGTGGACTCCGCGCGGCGGCAGTCCCGCGAGCCGCTCCGCCGCCTCGACGTGGCGGCGCACGATGCGCTCGGTGAGGGGGCGTCCGTCGTCGCGGCACAGCACCCGGTTGTCCTGCGCGAGGAGCCGGGAGCGCGGCTGGTGCGCGGCCAGGGCGTCGGCGAGACGCCGGCAGAGGTCCACGGTGCCAGGGCGTCCGCCCTTCGGTGTGTCGATGTGCCCGCGGAAGTCGTTCTGGCGGACCGTCAGGCGCGCCCGCGCCAAGTCCACGTCGGTCCACCGCAGCGCGATGATCTCGCCGCAGCGCAGCCCCGCGAGCGCGCCCAGCGCCACGATGAGCGCGGCGTTCGGGCCGACCTTCGACGCGCCCTCCTGCAGCCGGTCGAGTTCGTCGAAGTCCCAGAAGCCGGCCTCCTCGTGCGGGCGCGGCAGCATGCGGATCGTGCAGGGCAGGCGGTCGATGAGGCCGCGTTCCAGCGCCAGCTTGAGGAGGGCGGAGAGCGTGGTCAGCGTGTTGTTGACCGTGGACGGCGCGTGTTCGCGGAGCCGCAGCTTCACCTTCGCGACATCCTCCGCGGAGATCTCGCTGAGGCGGCGCTTGCCGAGGAGCGGGAGCAGGTGGACGCGCAGGGCGGAGTCCTTGCGCACGATGCCGCTGTGCTTGTGGCGCTCGCCGCGACAGTGCTCCAGGAAGACGGCGGCGTACTCGCGCAGCGTGGGCGCGGCGATGTCCGACAGGCCGTTGCGGCGCAGCAGATCGCGCTCCAGGACTTCGCCATAGCGGCGCGCCGCCGTCTTCGACTTCACGGGCGGCTTGCGGCGCACGCGGATCGACTTGCCCGAGGGCAGCCGCAGGCGGACGTCGCACTCCCAGCCGCCGCGCAGCCAGCCGACGCGGACGCTCATCGCGGGCCGTCCTTGCCGTCGAGGCCGAGCCACGCGAGGAGGTCGTCGCGCCGGATGAGGAGGCGGCGTCCGACTCGGACTGCGCCGGGAAGCTGGGCTCGTTCGACCATCGCGTAGATCGCCCCCTTGGACGTGCGCAGGAGCCCGGCGGCTTCGGCCGGGGTCAGGAGGGGCGGGAGGTCGGCCAGGCCGCTCACGCCGCCCCCACGGGCCGCGGGGCCATGGACGCTCGGGGTTTCCCCGGCAGCAAGGCGATTGCGCCCGGCACGGGGGCTGTGTGGCGCGCACGTGGGGCGCGTGGGGGGCGCGGGGCGGGACGGAAGCCCGGCCTCCACCTGGGAGGTGTGTGCCACGACCTCGGCGCTGCGTTCACGGAAGCCTGCCCCTCGGGGGTCTTCCCCCGCCATTGCCGCATTGCCCGCCCTTGACCCCGTCGCAGCGGTGGTCTATCCGGAGGGTGACAGGGCTGCTCAATCCCGCCGACGCGGGAGGCCGCCGCCCCGTCGCCCATGGGAAGAGTCGTTGCGGAGCTCCCAGAGTTCGCAACGCGGCACGCACTTTTCACGCGACGAGGTCACCATGAGACTGCCGACGCGCCCCATCACTCCAGACGGAGTGCTGAACTCACTCCGCATCAACCTCCTCGATCTCCACCAGCCCCATTCGATCGGGTTCCTCTCGCGCGAGGCATTCGTCCTCGCCTGGGGCCAGTTCGCCGAGTGGAGAGAGACGCCGTCAGGACATTCCCGGATCGAGACGGCAAGGGCGATCGCGGAGGAGGAGCGGAACCGGCAGGTCAGCGTTCCGGCGACCATGCCGTCGAGCGATCTGGTGAAGCGCGAGCTGCGACTCCGCTCCGTCGAGGGGGGAGTCCTGAACGTGAGGGATCTGGCGCCGGAGATTCACGCAGAGATCGCGACATTCGCGTTCTGGAAGACCGGTCGCGATCCGGAGCGTGAATGGCGGACCTACTCAAGCTACCCAGCGGTGCTTCGAGCACTGCGGCGGGAGTACGAGCGGAGACTCGCTCGGACGCCGATCGGCGAGCGGGTGCTCGGGATCTTCTGGGGAGATCCGGCGAGGACGGAGGAGTACCTGGACGACATCGTAACGATCCTCGTTCGCAAGCTGGGAGGACGCGTGGCGTGCGTCCATCCCGATCGGACGATTCGTGCCGAGGAGACGAGGCAGATCGTGCGGTACTACGTGATCGCGCAGCTCACCGACCTGCAGCCGGCGTCGTGGCAGTACTGGGTGCCCGACCTCCTGGACGGTCGCGTCATCTCTCCGTGCGTGGCCGCCGGGCGCGTGACCGACGCCTTCCGCAAGTCGAAGAGGGAAGACCGCTGGAAGTTCGAGCCCCAGCCTGACGAGGGAGACCAGCGCGAAGAGGGCGAGGATCCCTCGCCTGTTCCCGCCGTGCCGGCATTCTTGAATGGTCCGGCGCGGGCCTGGCTCGACGCGGAAGCCGGTGTCGGGTGTGCAGCGATCGTGAACGCCTACCTGGATCCGCGGAAGGAAGGGGCTCTGAGCCAGCGGGCCGTTGCGGAGACCGTGGGCGTGAGCCCTCGGACCGTGTTCGATCGACTCGCTGCGATGCGCGGCAATGCGAAGGTCCTGGCGTTCTTGCGGGATCATCTGCTGGACTGACGGCGGTCCATCTGAGGCGGGTGGACGTTGCGAACTTCCAGCCCCCTCCAACGACTCTTTGAGGGAGCGGCCCCTCGTAGGCCGCGGGGAGGCGTTGGAGGGTGGCCACCGTCCTGGACGTTGACGAGGTGCGGTTCCGGCCCAGCCCCCGGCCCGGGCACGTCCTGGGCTGGGCCAGCTGCGTCCTGAACCGGGCGGTCTTCCTCAACAACATCGCCGTCGTCCGCGACCACGCCGGCCGCCTCCGCCTCACCTACCCGTTCCTCCGCAGCCACGGGGACGTCCGCCACTTCCACTTCAGCCCCATCACCCGCGACGCCCAGCGCGCCTTCGACGACGCCATCCTGCAGCGGTTGCCGCTGACCCCCTCGGATCCCGTGGCGGAGAGGGGGTAGGTCGTCATGCGCGACTTCCCGCATCCGTCACGGTCCCCGGTCCCTTCGGGGCTTCGGGAACAGACCAACGGGGAACAGACCAACGAACAGACCAAGGGGGAACAGACGAGGGAGCCGCGTCCGCCGGCGTCATCTGCGCCCGCGGACGGCGCTCTGTCCCCCGCCCCCTCCTCGAAGACATTGAATGGGTCTGTTGGGTGGTCTGTTGGAGGTGGTGGTCTGTTGTCGGAGGGAGATGAAGCGCAAGGGTCCTCATCCCATGTGCTTACGCCCGAAGGCGAGCGTTCGCGCTGCGGGGATACTCCGGACGTATCCCCGTGGGGCGGCGGGGAAACCACGAGTGACGCCCGCGGACTTCCCCCGCGTGGCCGCGGGGATACTGGTCCCGGCTCGCTCGAGTCACCCTCCGAGGCGATGGCTTCGTTCAGAGGTCAAGGTTGGGCTCGCGTCCCCGACGCCATCCAAGTGGTCCTGATGTCGGACGAGCTCACGCCGACGGAGGGGCGCGTCCTCCTGGTCATGACGAGGTCCGCGAACTGGTCGCCGGAGAAGCAGAAGGGAATTCCCGCAACCTGGCTGTCGGCGGCGGCGGTGGCGAGGATGGCGCGGTGCCACATCTCGGCTGCGGAGCGCGCCCTCGCACGCCTGGGAAGCGGACAGTGGCGCGAGAGGAATCGAGGCGGGATCGCCGTCCACGACCGAAAGCCGCTGTGCCTGCTGCGAGACGCCACGGAGGACGAAGCGGCCGGAGTCCTGGAGAACTTCACCGCCCGTCCCGGCAAGCCACCAACGGTCAGGATCTTCCGACACCCGCGCTTCTGGCGCGTGAACGCGCTGGTCCGGGAGGAGATCGATTACCTCTTGGCGCACCCTCGGTCGCGCCTGCCGTGGAACCAGCCATGAGGCGGCCGCTGGTCGCTAGCCCGCTCCTAGCGGTGATTGGCCTTCGTGCGGCCGAAGGACTCGGACTGCACGGCCACCGGGCCACCGGGAAGCGTCGGCATCGGCCGCCAACTCCCGGAGTACCACCACCAGACTTCGCTGGCTGCCGTGACGACGAGGATCCCGTGGCCGCCGCCGGTGATAGACTTCACGCTCGCGGCCGGGACCGGAAGATCGACGTCGGCTGCCCGCTGCCACACTGCGTTCGGACCGCTCAGCGTTGCGAAGTACGCCTGCCCGTCAGCGTTCCACGCGTACGTGCCGTGGTGTCCGTCAGCGACGCCGGCAACGAGGCCCCCACCGCTCCAGTCGGCTTGAGCTTCGTCCGCCCCGCGGTCGAGCGCGAGGGCGGCAAGAACGACTCCCATCGCGATCCAGCTGAGACGCCCTGCCATTGTGAACTCCCCCTATCGGTGCGACCCCTTGACACGTCCGAACGACTGCGGCGCAACCCCGACTGGCCCGCCGGGGAAAGGTCCGGCGCTATGCCACGCCGAACCGTCGTGCCACCAACCCTCGCCGCTCGTGCTCACGAGTGCCCAGGCACCCCAGCGTTCGATCTCCGAAAGCGGGATCGGAGGACCGAGTGCCGGGGTGCGATCCCAGGGCGTACCGTTGTTGCCGACGTTCCAGACTCGCCCCTGGTAGTCCAGGGCCCACCCGCCGAAGTCCATCGCGAAGATCGTGGACGCACGACCTTGGGCGAGAGAACGCGTGGTGCCCAGCTGGTAGGCCGCGACGAGCAGGAACACGGCGGCCGCGACGTGCAGAACTCGCTTTGTCATGATCCGAGCCCCCTATCGATGCGTGCCCTTGATCCGACCAAAGGACTGAGTGCCGATGCCGACGGGACCGACGCCAGGAATCGCACCGAGATTCTCCCAGGATCCGGGCTGGCTGGAGAACTTGCGCCACACGACGCCCTCGATCGTGACGATGTACGACGTCTGCATCAGAGTATTCGTGCTACAGCCACAGCCAGATCCCTCGAACGCCAGGATGCTGGATGCGGGCACGGGAAGGGTCTCGTCGAGTGCCGATATTGGCCCACCGCCCTGAACCTCGTAGACGGCACCCGAGTCCATCACGATCACCATCGGATCGGATACGCCGCCCCCGCTGATTGCGCGAATGCCAAGGGGATTCACGTCTGCGAAGTCCGCCGACGCGGTGAGCACACCGACTTGGTAGGCAGTGGTGAGGCTGAGGAGCCCAAGGGAAGCGTAGAAGAAACGACGCGCGTCCATGACTACCTCCGACGAGTGAGTGCAGGGAAGGTTAGCGCGGCCCGGCGTCCAATTCGACGCGAAACGAGGTCGCTCCGGTGAGCCGAGCTCTGACGTTCCTCGACGCCCTGCCCAGCTACTTCGGCGGCAAGCGCCGCCTCCTCGGCCACATCGCGAAGGTGGTGCCGCCGCCAGCCGAGGCCCCGGTGCTACTGGACGCCTTCCTCGGTGGGGGGTCGGTGTCGCTCTGGTCGAAGGCCCGCGGCCACCGCGTGGTCGCGAACGACGTGGCCGAGCGGTCCGTAATCGTCGGCCGCGCCCTCGTCGAGAACGACCGCGTGAAGCTCTCGCGCGAGGACGTGACGCGGCTCTTCGCGGCGCCCACGGCGGAGCCCGCCTTCGTGGAGCGGGTGTACGGCGGCGAGGTGGTGCCCGTGCGCCACGCTCGGTTTCTGGACGTGGCGCTCGACGTGGCGCGTGCCACCCCCGGCGCGAAGGGCTGGCTGCTGCGGCTTCTCTGCCTGCGCTACGTCCTGGCGCTGCGCCCGATGGGAAACTTCGGCGCTCGGACGATCGTGAAGCAGATCGACGACGGTGCATGGGAGTCGGTGAACCCCACGTTCCTGCGCGAGAACCTGGCGCGGCGCATGGAGGCGCATCCGCGCACGCTCTGCGAGGACCTGCGCGTCCGGATCAATGCCGGCGTCCTCGGCACGGGCCTCGTCCATGAGGTCCACCAGGGCGACGCCGTCGCGTTCCTGCGCGAGGCCGAGGGGTCGGTCGCCTACCTCGATCCGCCCTACGGCGGCACCTCGGCCTACGAGTCCGCGCTGAGGCCGCTGGACTCGATCCTCGCGGGCCGCGTCGTCGAGTCCACGCCCTCCCGCTTCAGCGGGCGCGGCACCGAGCCCCTGGACGAACTGCTGGAGGCGTGCCGGCACATCCCGCACCTCGTGCTCTCGTACGGGAACGCCGCGCTGGACCCCCACGACTTGGAGCGGCTGGTCGCCCGGCACCGCCACGACGTGCGCATGGAAGTCCTCCGCTACCAGCACCTGGCCGGACTCGCGTCGGAGGAGTCGCGGGAGCGGAACCGCGAGGTGCTCATTTCCGCAGGGAGGGGACGATGATGGCGACGACACGGGGCGGCCCCACGGGGAAGACCCCGCACGAGGAGGCGCTGGCTCGGCCGCAGAGCAAGGCGCTCGCGATCCGGGCGAAATGCTGGGACTGCGAGGGTGGCGACGCGGACCCGGGCTGGAAGCAGCGCGTGCGGGGCTGTGTGGTCACGGGATGCCCGCTCTGGCACGTCCGGCCCTACCGGGGCAGGGGGTCGGGGAGATCGGGTCCCGAAACGGCCCGTAAAGGCCAGTTTCGCGGGCACAGAATCGATTCTGGCGAGGCGGCCGAGCCGTCGGCGCCAAGGGCGGGGTGAGTGTGGCGCCTCGGGAAGGGGAGCGGCACCGGCTGGCGTTCGAGCGGTACGCGGCATTAGGCCGGGGGCGGTCGCTCCAGCGCCTAGCCGCGGAACTCGGCGCGTCGGAGTCCGCGGTGAAGGCGTGGTCCCGCGCCTTCCGGTGGCGGGAGCGGCTGGAGGCGCGCACCCGGGAGGTCGCCGAGGCGCTCGCACGGGAGTCCACGGAGGCGGAGCGCGAGGAACTGCAGGCCGACCGCCGGATGGTCCACCTCGCCATGGTGCGGATCGCGAAGGCGCTGGCGGAGGGCCACGTGAAGCCGACGATCGCGGACATGGACCGGGTGATCCGGCTGCGCCGTGAGTTGGAGGACGGGCAGCGCGGGTGCGAGGACCGGGTGTTCGTGGTCCGGCGCGACGCCTACGCCACCGGGGAGGACGACGGCGCCGACGAGGGACTGCAGGAGGAGGCGGGGACCAGTGGCGGATGACAGGCGGCGGGTGGCGCGCACAAGGAAGCGCCGGGAGGACGAGATGACGCTGGTGCGGGAGAGCGCGATGCGCGTGGTGGATCTGCCGGTGGAGGCCCTGCGGCCGAACCCGTGGAATCCGAACCGGGTGCCGCCGGAGCTCTTCGCGAAGCTGCGCGCCTACATCCAGCGCGAGGGCTTCGTGGAGCCGCTCGTCGTGCGGAAGAAGGGCGACGGCTACGAGATCCTCGGCGGCTTCCACCGCTGGACGATCGCGAAGGAGCTGGGGTACGCGGCCGTCCCGTGCGTCGTGTTGGACCTGGACGATCGACGCGCGAAGGTCTTGAGCGTGAACTTGAACGAGTTGAAGGGCTCGAGCGTGCCGGCGCTCCTAGCGGAACTCATCCACGACTTGAGCCGGGAACTCACGCTGGACGACCTGGCGTCGCAGCTGCCCTACCAGGTGCCCGAGCTGGAGGACTACCTGAAGCTGCTGCAGATCCCCGACGGCCTCGAAGCGCAACTGGAGGCCGAGGCCGAGCGGATGGAGCGGGAGCGCGTGCGGGTGCTGTCGTTCGCGGTGTCCGCCGAGCAGGAGGCCGTGATCGAGGAGGCGATCATGCGGGCCGCCGGCGCGGTGGGCTCGTCCCGCGCCGCTTCGCTCGTCCACGTGGCCCGCAAGTTCCTGGAGGCGGCGGGGTGAAGGAGAAGCAGAAGCACCGGGAGGCCTTCGAGAAGTACGCAGCCGCGGGCGGACGGCGTTCGCTGGTGAAGCTGGCGGCGGACCTCGAGGTCTCCGAGTCCGCGGTGAAGCAGTGGTCGCGAGCGTTCCGATGGGCGGATCGTCTGGAGGCTCGCAGCCGGGAGGTGGCCGAGACGCTCGCGAAGGACAGCGTCCAGGACGAGGCCGACGAGCGCAAGAAGCGGCAGCGGATCGTGGACCTGGCACTGTTCAAGACGGCGAAGGCGCTGGCGGACGACCGAATCAAACCGACCATGGCCGATGTGGACCGCCTACTGCGCCTGAAGCGGGAGATCACCGCGGAGGGGCGCGAGCGTGAGGACATGGAGTTCCGGGTGACGTGGCCGCAGCCGGGCGACGAGACGGAGGACGCGGCCGCCGCGATCGAGGAGGCCCGTGACGCGATCCGGGAAGCGGTGGAGCGCCGCGAGCGGGAGGACGGCCAGCTCTGACGCCCCCCCTGCGCCGCGACAGGTCGGGAGGCGGCCCGGTACACGCGGGAGCAGGCCGGTACCCCGGGAAGTGCCCCGAACCGAACCGGGAAGTGGACCGCCGGTCCAGATACCGGGTGTCGCCCCTTTGGATCCCGTAACTCATTGCGGCTGCGCCAGTTCACATCGCGGGAGCACCGCGGTGGCGCCGCGCCTGGAGCTCGAATCCGACCCGAGACCGCGGAGGCCCGGATCCGGTATGTTTCGGGTCAGTCGGCGGACTTCGTCGATAGCGGGATCTGCGAAACGACTCCAAAGGGCGCCGGGCCGCCTTGCCCGCCCCTATGATTGGGGAACGGATGCCGACGGTCTTCCTGTTCTGGGACAACTCCAACATCTTCATTTCGGCCAAGGACATCGCCGCAGGTCGCGAAGGCCGTGCCGCACGAGACCAAGTCCGATTGCACTTCGAGAACCTTCTACAGCTTGCGCTCGCCGGCCGCACGCTTGGTAGGGCTTTTGTCGTCGGCTCCGTCCCTCCCGAGCAAAGGGCATTGTGGGAACGCCTGGAGGCAGCGACGGGAGTGCGTCCGGAGCTCTATGAACGAGGGCAGGTCTCCGGCCAAGAGCAGGGGCTGGATCAGTGCCTTCAAGTGCACATGCTCAGGACGATAAGCGACAATCGCGACCCAGAAGTTGCGGTGCTGATGACGGGCGACGGAAAGGGGTACGACGACGGCGTCGGTTTCCATGCGGACATGGAGCGGATGAATCGCGCGGGCTGGGGCATCGAGGTAGTGTCCTGGGAACGCACCTGTAAGCGAGCCCTCCGGACGTGGGCGGAGAGAGCCGGGTGTTTTGTCCGGCTTGAGGACTACTACGAGTCCGTCACGTTCCTTGAAGGAGGTCGTCGGGCGATGGCGATCGACCTCTCCAGGCGACCGCGAGCGACTCCGCGGCCGAGCCCCTCCAAGCTCGTCGAGATTGCCACGGAGCAGAGGCTGAGGGCGGAGATGCAGGCGTTACAGAATGAGGTGACCGCCTTGAAGGCAAGGAAGGCTGCCAAGGACAAGAAGAGAGTCAAGTACGAGCGGGCGGCCGAGCGACGGCGAACGGGATGACCCATCGAGCACAAGGCGCGGCCCCGGGCGAACCCCGTGGACTACGCGCTGTTCAGCGGGCGGGAGCCGGTGCGCTGATGTCGTGTGTCGCCAGCCGGGGTTGCGGGCAGCGAGGTCGAGGGCGGCGGCGAGGTCCCCGGGCGCATCGGTGGGCGGGGCGCACAGTGCCGGTGGCGCTGTTCTTGGTCGGCACAGCGGGCTGCGCGACCTACCAGCCTCCCTTCCTCCTCTGCGACTGTGTCACGCTGGATCGGCCAATTCGCATCTTCGTGATGCCGGAAGAGGACCTCGTCGGGCAGTACGCGGAGAGACTGTCGTTCTTCGGCCTGGATCCCCTGGGTGCGCACATCAACGAGGCGCTCCGTGAGTCGGAGGTGCAGGTCCTCACCAAGCCGACCTACCACTCCTCGCCGGTCCCGCGTCCCCATCCGAATCCGTTTCAAGTGGTGGCCGACTCGTTGGACGCCGATCTCGTTGTGGCTGTCGGCGTGGATCACTTTGCGTACGAGAGCGCGAGCTCCGTAAGGGAGCGCATTCTGGATTTTCAGTTCTGGGGGTTCCTTGGCGTGCTGGGACGGGACGATGGACCACGGGGAATTGTCGGGGCCGCTTGCCGAGCGACGCCGACGGCCATGGCAGGTCACCTGCGGGGCGCTGCGTTCGACGTCGTGGGCTTGTCGTCCGCCGGGATGCCGAAAGATGAGGCGTTCAAGGCCGCGATGGACGAGGCGGCGAAGGTCTTCATCTATCAGCTCTTGCGAACGGACGACTCCGCACGCGCCCTACCGGCGTGGAGCACGCGGACGAGTGTGGATGAGAAGGCGGCTCCTTCTCGGAAGCCGAGCGGCGCCGCGGTGGGCATGGTTGGATCTGAGCGCGAGGAGTTCACATATCACTCGCCGTGGAGGGCGCTCGCATGACCGCGGCCGAGAAGCCGGCAAGGCGGGCACGAGCAGCGGGCTCTGCGAAGCGGAAGGCCGGCAAGGACACCACCGCGAACCTGGGCTTCGAGCAGAAGCTCTGGCAGGCCGCCGACGCCCTCCGGAACAACATGGACGCCGCCGAGTACAAGCACGTCGTCCTCGGGCTGATCTTCCTCAAGTACATCTCTGACGCCTTTGAGGCGAAGCACGCCGAGTTGGAGGCCGCCCGCAAGGGCGGGGCGGACCCCGAGGATCCGGACGAGTACCGGGCGTCGAGCATCTTCTGGGTGCCGAAGGAGGCGCGCTGGGCGCACCTGAAGGCCAGCGCCCCGCAGCCCACGATTGGCAAGATCGTGGACGACGCGATGGCGGCCATCGAGCGCGACAACGCTTCCCTGAAGGGCGTGCTGCCCAAGGACTACGCCCGGCCGGGCCTGGACAAGCAGCGGCTGGGCCAGCTCATCAATCTCGTGAGCGACATCGCGCTCGGCGACTCGGCGGCGAGGGCCAAGGACACGCTCGGCCGGGTCTATGAGTACTTCCTGTCGCAGTTCGCCAGCGCAGAGGGTAAGAAGGGCGGCCAGTTCTACACGCCGACCCACGTCGTGCGCGTGCTCGTCGAGATGCTGGCCCCCTACAAGGGCCGCGTCTACGACCCCTGCTGCGGCTCGGGCGGCATGTTCG
>CAYYFX010000038.1:0-34436 GCA_964471155.1 uncultured Gemmatimonadota bacterium
CCGCGCTGAAGGCCACGCGCTACGAGGGGCTGAAGGTGATCCCGGCCGGCGGCCGGCGCGAGACGCCGTCCGCGCTGTTCTCGCAGGGCCGCATGGCGGACATGCTCGAGAAGCTCAAGCTGCTGTTCGACCTGATCGTCGTGGACGCGCCGCCGCTGCTCCCCGTCTCCGATCCGGCGGTGATCTCCCGCGAGGTGGACGCGGTGGCCATGGTCGTCCGCGCGGGGCACACGCGGCGGGACATCGCGCTCCGCGCGAAGAAGATCCTCGACGACGTGGGCGCCAACGTGCTCGGCGTCATCGTGAACAACATGGACGACGTCCTGCCCTACTACTACGGGCACTCCTACTACCGCGACGCGTACCCGGCGGACGGCGGCGACGAGGCCGCCGGGGGGGCCGCGGACGCGGGCGCGAAGCGCCCGGATCCCGCGCGCCGCTCGAAGCGCGAGGCGCGCGATGCGCGCGAGGCGCGCGATGCGAAGGAGCCGCGGACGACGCCCACGCGGTCGGCCGGTCCCACGGGATGAACGGCCGCAACTGGTGGCGCGTCGCGCTCGGCGTCGGGCTCGTCGCCGTGGTGCTCTCCCGTACGGATCTCGACGAGGCCCGCCGCTCCCTCGCCGGCGCGCAGGGGGAGTGGCTCCTCGCCGCCGTGCTCGCCCAGGTCGGTGCGAAGCTCTGCTGGGCGGTGCGCTGGTCGGAGCTGCTCCGGGCGGCCGGCCATGCCCGCGGTCTGGCCGAGCTCTTCGGGCTCGTGCTCGTGGGGCTCTTCTTCGGCACGTTCCTGCCCGGTTCCGTGAGCGGGGACGTGGCGCGCGGGTACGAGCTGTCCGCGCGCGGCGTGCCGCGCGCCACCGCCGCGGCCAGCCTCGTGGCGGACCGGATCGTCGGCCTCGCGGCGCTCGCCGTGGCCGCCGGGGCGGGGGCCGCGCTCGGGATCGCGGGGACAGCCGGGGGTTCGCCCTGGGTGCCCGCCGCGGCCGCGCTCGCGGTGTTCGGCGCGGCCGCGGCGTTCGCGGCGCGCCCCGCGTTGGCCGACCGCCTGGCCGGCGGGCTGCCGGGACGCTTCGGCCGCCGCGCCCGGCGCGTGGCCGCGAGCTTCGCCCTGCTGGCGGGGCACGGGGCGAGGGTGCTCGCGGCGCTCGCCGCGTCGCTGGCGCTCGTGGCGTTCTCCGCCCTGTTCCACTGGTCGCTGGCGCGGGCCCTCGACGTCAGGGTCCCCTTCGCCGCATGGCTCGTGATCGTGCCCGCGGTGATGCTGCTCAGCGCCATCCCGCTCACGCCGAACGGGCTGGGCATCCGGGAGGCCGGCTTCGTCGGGTTCCTCGCGGCGCAGGGAGTCCCGGCCGGATCCGCGGCCCTCTTCGCCGTCCTTGCCCTGCTGATTCCGTTGCCCTTCGCGCTCGCCGGCGGCATCCTGTTCGCGCGCGGCGGACGCGGAACGGTGCGGCAGGTGGCCGCGGCGGGGAGGGAGGCCACGTGAGCCTCGAGGCGGTGCGGGAAACGGATGTCCCGGCGGTCCGGCGGCTGTCGATCACCGTCGTCGTCCCCATCTACAACGAGGTCGACAACCTGCCGCGCCTCGTGCAGGAGATCGGCGCGGCGCTGGACGCGTCCGGCCGCGAGGCCGAGGTCATCCTGGTGGACGACGGCTCCACGGACGGCAGCGTGGAGGCGCTGCGGCGCATCCCGGAGCAGGACCCGCGCTTCCGCGTGATCCTGTTCCGGCGGAACTTCGGGCAGACGGCGGCCATGTCCGCCGGGTTCGACCACGCGCGCGGCGACGTCGTCATCGCGATGGACGGCGACCTGCAGAACGACCCCGCCGAGATCGAGCTGCTCATGGCGAAGATCGAGGGCGAGGGCTACGACATCGTCAGCGGCTGGCGCAAGGCGCGGAAGGACAAGTTCCTCACGCGGCGGCTGCCGTCCATGATCGCGAACCGGATCATCGGGCAGATCACGGGAGTCCGCCTGCACGACTACGGCTGCTCCCTGAAGGCGTACCGCACCGAGGTGCTGCGCAACATCCGCCTGTACGGCGAGATGCACCGGTTCATCCCGGCCCTGGCCAGCTGGGTGGGCGCACGCATCGCCGAGGTGCCCGTGAACCACCGCGCCCGCACGAAGGGCGTGTCCAAGTACGGGCTGGGGCGCACGGTCCGCGTGGTGCTGGACCTCATCACGGTGAAGTTCCTCGTGTCGTTCTCCACGCGCCCGCTGCAGGTGTTCGGGCTGTGGGGGCTCCTGCTGCTCGCCGTGGGCGGCGGCATCACCACGTACCTGGTCATCCTGCGCCTGCTGCACCAGGTGGAACTGTCCCGCCGGCCCATCCTCACCATCGCCGTGTTCCTGGCGCTCGTGGGCGTGCAGCTCATCAGCATGGGGCTGCTCGCGGAGATCACCATCCGCACCTACCACGAGTCCCAGGCGAAGCCCACCTACGTGATCCGGGAGCTGGTCGAGCGCCGTCCCGGGGCGCGGGGATGAGGTCGAAGCCTCTCCAGCTCGCGGTCAAGCTGCTCGTCTCCGGAACGCTCGTGGCGGTCCTCGCCCGGCGCTGGGGCGACGATCCGGAGTTCCGCGAAGCTCTCGGCCGGCTCGATGCGGGGGCGTTCGCGGCGGCCGTCGCCGTCGTCGCGGCGGGGCTCGTGCTCTCCGCGATGCGCTGGCGGATCCTCCTGGCGGCCCGCGGCGCGCGCCTGCCGCTCCTGCGCGCGGTGCGCCTGTACTTCGTCGGCTACTTCTTCAACCTGTTCCTCCCCACCTCCGTGGGCGGCGACGTCGTGCGCGCGGTGGGCGTGAAGGGCGTGCCGCTCCCGGTCGTCGCGGGAACCGTGCTCATGGAGCGGATCCTCGGATTCGGGTGCCTGCTCGCGCTCGGCCTGTCCGCCAGCCTCACCGAGCCCGGCCTCGCGATCGTGCGGCCGACCCTGTACGCGGCGGCCGGGGTGTACGCGGCGGCACTGGCGGCGCTGGCGCTCGCGCCGCTGGACCGCGCGGACGCCACGCGGCCGGGATGGGTCGGCGGCCTGCTGCGCACGGCGAGGCAGCTGCGCGGCTCCTCGTACCCGCGCGGCACGCTCGCGTGCGCCGTGCTGCTGTCGCTCGGCTGGCAGCTGGCGCTCGTGGCCGCGAACGGCGTGCTCGCGGACGCGCTGGGCGGCGTGGCCCCGTGGGGCGCGCTGGTCGCGCTGGTCCCCGTGATCCAGGCGGTGGGGATGCTGCCGGTCAGCGTCGGCGGGCTCGGCGTCCGCGAGGCGGGCTACGCCTTCTTCTTCGCGCGCGCGGGCTACGAGGGCGCGGGCGCCGTCGCGCTGGCCGCCGGGTTCCTGGGCGTCACGCTGGCGGTCGCGATCGCGGGCGGCGTGATCTACCTCGCGTTCCCGGTGCGCGAGGACCCCGCGCCGAGCGCCGTGGCCACCTCGCCGGGCGTGGTCGGCACGCCGCCGAGCTCGCCGAAGAACCAGTCGAAGTAGCGCCCGAAGCTGTCCAGGAAGCGCCGCACGTCCGCCTCCGTGTGCACGTACGGCGTCCCGCCCGGCAGGACGGACGGCGAGTGGAAGCTCCACGTGAACACGCGCACGCCGCGCCGCAGGAGATCCGCGGTGAGGCGCCGGTGTTCCGCGGGGGTGAAGCCCTCCGGCGACAGCACGAGCCGGTCCACCAGCCGCAGGCGGGACAGCACGGCCGGCAACCGGAGCGGCGCGACGGCCCGCGCGGCGGCGGCCCGGTACACGCCGCGCCCCGACGGCCCGAGCAGGCCCGTGAACCCCGCGGTGAGGGGCAGTTCCAGCAGCGGGCGCGTGCGTCCGAACCGGCGCGGCTCGCAGTCCCGCGCGGTGTAGTCCGGCCCGCCGTCCGCGGTGGAGTCCAGCGTGGGGCAGACGCTCAGGTCGATCTCGTAGCCGAGGCGCTCCAGCAGCTCGCCGGTGTTCGGCCCGAGGCCGTAGCGGCCGGCCTTGTAGGTCGTCGGCCGCCGGCCGAAGACCTCGGTCAGCTTGTCCGTGAGGTTCGCGAGCTTGGCGGCCTCCAGCCCCGCGGCGAGGTTGCCGGGATAGGTGTTCCGCGCGCACAGCTCCTCGTCGAACGGCGGCGTGACCCACGGGTGCAGGTGGGCGCCCACGTCGATGCGCCCCGCGCGGTGCAGGGGCACGAGCGGATCCGCGCCCTCGGGTTGGGCGGCCACGGGCCAGTCCACCATCCAGGACGGCACGATGCCGTAGCGCGCGAAGATCGCGTCGAGCCGGTCGGCCCGGGCCATGGCGCGCACCGACGTGGCGTCCCGGCGCGGCGGCGCGGACCAGTCGAACTCCTCCTCGGTGTCGATCACCACGAGGAGGCGCGGCGGGTCGGACGCGGGGAAGCGCAGCGGCGGGCCCGGAGGGTCCAGCGGGCCGGCCGGCAGTCCGCCGGCCGCGACGGCGTGCGGACTCATGCGACGGCGTCACCCACCGGTTCGGCCACGGCCGCGGACTCCAGGCGCCGCCAGCGCGCCAGCATCCACGCCGCCCACAGCGGCCAGGAGCGGTCCGCGCGGCCGGCGCGGTGGTCATCGAACCAGCGGGCGAGCACGCGCCGGTCCAGCAGGTCCGCGATCGGCGCCGCGGGCGCGAGCACATCCTCGGTGAACTGCGCCGCGAACTCCCCGGTGATCCACGCGCCCACGGGCGCGGTGAAGCCGTGCTTGGGCAGCCGGAGGTTCTCCTGCGGCAGTCGCCGCTCCGCGAGCAGGCGGAGCAGGTGCTTCGACCGCCCGCCCGGCATCTTCGTGGCGGTGGGCACGCGGAAGGCGAACTCGATCACGCGGCGATCGAGCAGCGGGCAGCGGACCTCGAGGCTGTGCGCCATGCTCATCCGGTCCACCTTCACGAGCACGTCCTCGGGGAGGTAGACCTTCAGGTCCGCGTACTGCGCGCGCTGCAGTGCGCTCGGCGAGGGGCAGCGCCGGTACGGACCGACCACCGCCTCGTAGGCCGGGCTGTCCCGCGGATCCGCGGGCGCGGCGCCGAGCAGCGTGCGCACGTCGCGGGGCTTGAGGAAGCACAGGTCCACGAAGTAGGCGTCCGCGGGGTCCCGGCCCAGGTTCTCCAGGAGCGAGCCGGCGCGCAGCAGCCGCGGCAGCCGCGGGGAGCGCGGCCACAGGCGGCCGAGCCCGCCGACCGCCGCCGCGCCCAGCCGTCCCGGCACGAAGGCGCGAAGCCGCTCCTCGAGCGCGTGCGGCGTGTACCGGAAGTCGTAGCCGCCGAACGCCTCGTCGCCGCCGTCGCCGGACAGGCACACGGTCACGTGCTCGCGCGCGGCGCCGCACACGAAGAACGTGGGGATGGCCGAGGAGTCGGCGAACGGCTCGTCGAAGGACCGCACGATGCGGTCCAGCACGTCGCCGAGGCGGGGCTCGAGGCGGATGGAACGGTGCCGCGTGCGGTAGCGCGCGGCGACGCGCTCCGCGGCGTCCAGCTCGTCGTGCCGCGGATCGCGGAAGCCCACGCTCACCGTAGTCGGCGGATCCGGCGAGGCGTCCCGGAGGTACGACACCACCAGCCCCGAGTCGACGCCGCCGGAGAGGAACGCGCCCAGCGGAACCTCGCTCTCGAGCCGCTCCGCGACCACCTCGCGCAGGAGCCCGTCCAGCTCCTCGGCGATCTCCGCGGGTCGGCGCGGGTCCGCGTCGAACTCCGTGACGTCCCAGTAGGCCGCGACCCGGATGCGTCCGTCCTTCAGGGACAACCAGTGCCCCGGCGGCAGCTTGCGCACGTGCCGGTACATCGAGGCGGGGGAGGGCACGTACCCCAGCGACAGGTAGGTCTCCAGCGCGGACGGATCGAGCGCGCCGTCCCAGGCGGGACTGGCGCGCAGCACCTTGATCTCGCTGCCGAAGTGCAGCGCGCCGCCGAGGGCCGCGTAGAAGAGCGGCTTCTTGCCGAGCCGGTCGCGTGCGAGGAACAGCTCGCCGGTCGTCTCGTCCAGGATGGCGAACGCGAACATCCCTTCCAGCCGCTCCACGCAGCGCTCGCCCCACTCCTCCCAGGCGTGCAGGATGGCCTCGGTGTCCGACACGGTGCGGAAGCGATGCCCCAACGCCGAGAGCTCCCGGCGCAGCGCGTGGTGGTTGTAGACCTCGCCGTTGAACACGATCCAGCGGGTGGAGTCCTCGTTGCCCAGCGGCTGGTGCCCGCCCGCGCGGTCGATGATCGAGAGCCGGGTCTGGCCGATCGCGCCGCGCGGGCTGCGGCGGCAGCCCACGTCGTCGGGCCCGCGGTGGCGGATGGTGTCGGCCATCGCGGGCAGCGCCTCGGCGAGCCCGGGGTGCAGGGGTCCCTCGAGGGGAACGACGCCGCAGATTCCGCACATGAAAGGATCCTACCCCCCCTGCCAGGCCTGGACGTACATCGACATCATCGCGTCGAAGGAGAAGCGCTCCTCCATCCGGAGCCGCCCCGTGCGCCCGAACGCGGCCGCCGCCGAGGGGTCGGCCAGGACCGCGACCAGCGCCGCGGCGAGGGCCGCGGTGTCCCGCGCCGGCACGAGCCGGCCGGTGCGCCCGTCGACCACGACCTCCGGCGTGCCGCCGACGGCCGTGGCAACCACCGGGAGCCCCGCGGCCATCGCCTCCAGAATCGTCAACGATACACCTTCGTAGGTGGAGCAGTTCACGTAGAGGTCGAAGCCGGGGAGGAGCGCCCGCACGTCCGGGCGGTGCCCCGCGAGCAGCACGGCCTCCGGCGCCGCGGTGCGCGCCCGGGCGGCGCGGAGGGCGTCGCGCCCGGGGCCGTCGCCGAGGACGACGAGCCGGGCGTCCGGGAGGTCGGCCCGCACCCGGTCGAACGCCTCGACCAGACGCGGCAGGTCCTTCACCGGGTCCAGCCGTGCGGCCGTGCCGATCACGCGCGCTCCGTCCGGCAGCCCGAGCGCGCGGCGCGCGGCGGCCCGCGCCGCGGGATCGGGCGGCGGCGGCCCCGGATCGATCCCGTTCGGGAGGACCTCCAGCCGCCCGGGCGGGAAGCCCTCGGTCTCGAGGAAGCGGCGGAGCTCGTCGGAAACGGCGAAGAAGCGCCCCGGAGCGCGCGCGAGGAGGCGGTTCGCGAACCGCCGGCGCGCGGACGGCGGGGCGTCCGCCAGGCGACCGTGCTCGGTGAACACGAGGCGGAGACGGGGGCGCGCGAGCCGGGCCAGCACCGAGTACACGAACGGGGTGTACTGGTGGGCGTGCAGCACGTCGATCCCCTCCGCGGCGGCGAGGCGCGCGATGCGTCGCCCCAGTCCGGGGTGGAACCCGGGACGGCGGTCGAGGTTGAAGACGCGGATCCCGCGGGCCTCGAGGTCGTCGGCCCAGGCGCCGCGGGTGTCCAGGCAGCACACCGCGGCGGTGACGCCGGCGGGCGCCCGGGTGGCCAGGTCCACCACGAGGCGTTCCGCCCCGCCGGGGTTCAGCGCGAGCGCGACGTGCAGCACGCGGACGTGCGGTGCGGGCATCGACTGTTGACCCCTTGCGGAAACGTGGCTACGGTGGCGCCGCGCGTCCAACTCTGACGCGGCTCCGCTCTCGACGGGGCCGCTTCACCCCCAGTGACGAAGACGCGGATTATCGAGGGGGTTCTCGACTCGGGCAAGACTGTCCCCGGGTCCGGGGGGAAACCCGCACCTTCACCATCGGCACGGCGCTCAGGTGGTTCGCGCGCCATGCCGACGTTCTGGGGGACACCAGGCCCCCTCGCGAGGGCGCGATGCGCATCGGGAATGACATCACGGCCATCCTCCTGGTCGCGACGGCGGGCATCGCCGGCGCGGCCCGTGCGGATCAGGTCGTCAACGACTCCGCCGGCCTGGCGGACGCGATCGCGTCCGCGAACGAGGGCACCGGCGACCCCACGATCCTCCTGGTCGACGGCACGTACGACGTCACGGAGCGCTGGGGGTACGGAATCAGCCGCTCCGGCATCACGATCCGGAGCGTCTCCGGGAACCGGAGCGCGGTGATCCTGCGCGGGGCGGGGATGGGGAACGAGGACGTGTCCCACGTCTTCCAGATCCTCGCCGACGACGTGACCCTCCAGGACATGACGCTGCAGGAGGTGGGGTACCACGCGATCCAGGTGCACGGCGAGGCGCCGTACGACGCGGACTCGCCCGTGCTGCGGAACCTGCACATCCGGGACACCGGCGAGCAGATCGTGAAGGTGTCGTACGTCGACGGGCAGGCCAGCGGCTCGGACGGCGGCCTCATGGAGGACTGCCTCCTGGAGTTCACCGCGGGGATCGGGCCGCAGTACTACATCGGCGGCATCGACGCGCACAACGCGCGGGACTGGATCGTGCGCCGGAACACCTTCCGCGGGATCCGCAGCCCGTCCGGCTCGGTGGCGGAGTACGCCGTGCACTTCTGGTCCAACAGCGCGAACACGATCGTGGAGCGGAACCTGATCGTGAACTGCGACCGCGGCATCGGCTTCGGCCTGGGCACGCGCGGGCACTCCGGCGGCGTGATCCGCAACAACATCATCTGGCACGAGGACCTCGGGTCGGACTTCGGGGACGTGGGCATCGAGTGCGAGTCCGCGCCGGGCGCGCGCATCCTGCACAACACGGTGTACCTGATGCACGACGCGCCGGGCGGCATCGCGGTGCGCTTCGCGTCGTCCACCGGCGTGGAGATCGCGAACAACCTCGTGCGGGTTCCCGGCGGCGTGCCGGCCCTGTGGATGCGCGACGGCGCGAGCGCGTCGTCCAGCGGCAACGTGCTCAACGCGTCGGCCGCGATGTTCCGCGACGCGGCGGGCGGGGACCTGCACCTGGTGGAGACGGCGGTGCCGTCGGTGACGGACGCGGCGGTGCCCGTCTCGGGCGCGCCGGCGGACGACTTCGACGGCGACAGCCGCCCGCACGGCGCCGCGCCGGACGTCGGCGCGGACGAGGCGGCGGCGGCATCGGCGCTCGTGGCATCGACGTGGGCGGCCGTGAAGGGGCAATTCCGGCAGCGCCGCTAGGGGAACCCGGCAGGCGGGCCGCGGCCGTTCCGCGGCCCGCGCCGCCGGTGCGCCGGGGAGTCGGGTGGACCAGGGCCGGGAGGAGGAGGGGACGACCGTGGGATTCCAGGATCGGGCACGTTCGGCCGCGCCGGCGGCCTTTGGGCTTCTGGCATTCGCGGCCGTGTCGGCCGCGGAGACCTTCGAGGCCGGGAACTTCCGCTATCTCGGCGCCTTCCGCCTGCCGTCCGAGGGATGGGTGGTGCAGGGCAGCTGGACGGACCAGCTCTCCTGGTGCAAGGGCATCGAGGCGTACTACCCCGCGGGCGACCCCGGCGGCGACGCCGACGGCTTCCCCGGCTCGCTGTACGGCGTGGGCCACGACTGGACCACGCCGATGTACGAGATCTCCATCCCGGCGCCGGTCGTCTCGGACGACCTGGCGGACCTCCCGGTGGCCGCGCTGCTGCAGGGACCGTCGCTCGTGCTGGAGGGTGTGGCGTCCGACGAGGACCAGCTCAAGGGCATCGAGTGGCTGCCGGCGCAGATCGGGATGACGGAGGCGAAGCTGCACGTGAGCTTCGGGAAGCACTACCAGTACAACCGGCGCCCGACGCACGGCTGGGTGAACCTCGACCTCTCGGATCCGGATCCGCAGGGCCCGTGGTTCGTGGGCAGCGAGGACCAGGTCAGCGACCTGAACACGAACGAGTACATCTTCACGATCCCGAAGGACTTCGCGGACGCGCACCTGGGCGGCAAGCGGCTGGCGTGCGGCCGGCACCGCGAGGGGCAGGTGGCGACGGGGCCGTCGGTCATCGCGTACGGTCCGTGGCAGTCCGGCGATCCCCCGCCCGCGGACGCGGAGCTCTCCGCGCGTCCGCTCGTGCTGTACAAGGACCTGAGCCTCGAGGACGGCATCGACGGGCACTGCTGGGCGGACAACTGGACCGGCGGCGCCTGGCTGCACAGCGAGGAGAAGGCCAGCGTGGCCATCATCGGCACGAAGGGCTTCGGGGACTGCTGGTACGGCTGGCAGGACGGCACGACGCAGGAGGAGTGCGAGTCGTGGCCGGGCGGCTGCGAGGCGAACGGCTACGGCGGCTCGAACCGCGGGTACTACGCCAGCTACTTCAAGACCGTGATCCTGCTGTACGACCCGGACGACCTGGCGGCGGTGGCGAACGGCGCGCTCACCTCGTGGGACATCCAGCCGTACTACATGCTGGACATCACGCCGTACATGATCCAGCCGGAGAGCACCTACGAGGTGCAGACCGGCGGCGTGGCGTTCGACGAGGCGCGCGGCTACCTGTACATCACCGAGAAGCGGGGCGACCCGTCGCACGCGAAGCCGGTGGTCCACGTCTTCGCGCTCGACGGCACGTTCGTGGCACCTCCGGGCGACGAGGGCGGCCAGTCGAACAGCGGCGGCAGCGAGGCGTCCGCGCCGGGCGTGTACGCGTATCCGAACCCCTTTCGCGACCGTACCTCGATCCGTCTGGACACCCTCGGCGCGGTCGTGGCTCCCGGGGGCGAACCCTGGCGTGTGCGGATCTTCGACGTGTCGGGCAAGCTGGTGCGGGATCTGGGACCCGTGACCGAGCCCGTGGTGGACTGGGAGGTGGGCGCCAACCCGGCCGGGCTGTACTTCGTCCGCGCGGAGCGCGGGGAGTCGGTCCGGGCGGCGAAGATCTCGCTCCTGCGGTGACCGGGCGGGCGCGCCGGCGCGCCCGCCTTGAGCGCCCCGCCGCAATCCACTAGGCTGCCCGCCGAACGGGGGAATCCGCGCACATGCACTCCACGGGCGAGAGCCCGCCCGTCGAGCTTCCGGGCGGGGGACAGCGCCGCAGCCGCAACCCTTGGCGCTTCCGGGAGATCCCGAACCTGGGGATCCGCCCGTCCGCCGTCGTGCTCGCGGTGGCCTGCGTCGTGGCGCTGCTCACGGCGGGCATCGTGCTCGAGTACCCGCCGCGCGTGGCCATCGTGCTGGCGGTCTGCCTCATCGGCGGCGCGCTCGTGATCCTCGAGCCGTACCTCGGGATCCTGGGGTACGTCGTGCTCGCGTTCCTGCGCCCCCAGGAGGTGTTCTGGGGCCTGGGCGGCGAGCGGCTCACGCTGATCGTCTCCGTCGCCACGCTGGCCGCGGCCATGCTGCACTTCACGCGCAAGCCGAAGCTGTCCTTCCTGCTGCGCCCGCAGAACCTGCTGATCCTCACGCTGTGGGCCTCGATCTGGCTCTCCACGCAGTTCGGGCGCTTCACCCAGGGACCGGGCGTGTGGATGGACTACTACTCGAAGCTCTTCGTGATCTACTTCGCGGTCCTCGCCGTCGTCACGACGCGGCAGCGCCTCGAGGTGATGGTGGGCACGCTGGCGCTCTCGCTCGGCTACCTGTGCTGGTGGGCGAACGAGATGTACTTCTTCCACGGCTGGCACACGGTGCACGGCCCCGGCGGCCCGGGAGACACCTTCTACGACCACAACGACTTCGCGATGGTCATGGTCATGACCATCCCGATGCTGTGGTTCCTGGCCCGGCTCATGCCGAACGCGTGGCTGAAGTGGGCCGTGCGGTTCATCATCCCCTTCGCCATGCACGGCGTCATGGTCACGTACTCGCGGGGCGGGTTCCTCGGCATGGGCCTCGTGCTGCTGTTCTGCGCGCTCCGGGACCCGAACCGGAAGCTCGGCGGCCTGCTCATCGCGGGCGGCGTGGTGTTCTTCGCGATGTTCACGGGGCCGGAGTACCGGGACCGCATCGTGTCCATCCTGGGATTCGAGGAGGACACCTCGGCGCAGGGCCGCTTCGGCGCGTGGGAGGCGGGCGCGGCCATGGTGGCCGACAACCCGTTCTTCGGCGTCGGGCTGAAGCAGTACCTGCGCGCGTTCTCGTACTACTCCTCGGCCGCGGAGTTCGTGGCGCACAACTCCTGGGTGCAGCTCGCCGCGGAGTGCGGGCTGCCGGCGCTGTTCAGCTGGGTGGGGCTGATGGGGATGACCGGCTGGTCGTCGTGGCGGGTGATCCGGCGCGCCCGGCTCCTGCCGGAGCCGGAGCGACAGCGCGCGGAGCACGTGGCCCACGCGGTGGCGGGGGCGCTGCTGGGTTACGCGTGGTGCGGGCTCCTGCTGTCCGCCGAGGATCTGGAGTTCTTCTATTTCCTCGTGGCCATGGGCGCCATCCTGGACCTGTTGACGAAGCAGCGCCTCGAGCAGCTCCGTCCCGCCGCGAGCGTGCCGTGACCGCGGAGCGTTGCTTCGTCGTCTTCTCGGACGACTGGGGGCGCCATCCGTCCAGCAGCCAGCATCTGTTCGCGCGGATCGCGAAGCGGCGCCGGGTGGTGTGGGTGAACACGATCGGCACGCGGACACCCACGCTGTCCCGCGCGGACCTCGCGCGCGCGGCAGGGAAGCTCCGGGAGTGGACGCGCCCCGCGCCGCCCGCGCCCGACGCGCCGGTGCGCGTGCTGGGGCCGTTCATGGTCCCCTTCGACAAGCTGCGCCCGGTGCGGCGGCTGAACGCCGCGCTCGTGACGCGCGCCGTGACCCGCGCCCTCGCGGAGGAGGCGCCCGCGGAGACCGTGCTGGTCACGACCATCCCGAACGCGGCGCCGCTCGTCGGCAGGCTCGGCGAGGACGCCAGCGTGTACTACTGCGTGGACGAGTTCTCCGAGTGGCCGGGCGCGGACCGGGCCACGCTGCTCGCGCTGGAGGCGGAGCTGCTGGAGAAGGTGGATCTCGTGATCGCCACGTCCACGCGGCTGTTCGAGTCCAAGTCCGCGCGGCACCCGCGGGTCCGGCTGCTGCCGCACGGCGTGGACTGGGAGGCGTTCCGGAGCGGGGCGGGGACGGCGCCGGAGGCGCTGGGCCTGGTGCCGCGGCCGCGCGCGGGCTTCGTGGGGCTCGCCGACGGGCGGCTGGACGACCGGCTCCTGGACGAGGTCGCGGCGGCGCTGCCGGACGTGTCGTTCGTGCTCGTCGGCCCGCGGCAGCTGCCCGAGGGGCCGCTGGACCGCCGCGGCAACGTGCGCTTCCTGCCGCCGGTCCCGTACGCGGACGTGCCGGCGGTGATGCACGCGCTGGATGCCGGCATCCTGCCGTACCGGATGGACGCGCTCACGGAGCGCATGAACCCGCTGAAGCTGCGCGAGCTGCTCGCCGCGGGGATCCCGGTGGTGTCGTCGCCGCTGCCCGAGGTGGAGCGGTACCGCGCCGTGGTGCGCCTGGCGCGCGATGCGACGGAGTGGCGCGACGCCCTGCGCGACGCGCTCGCCGAGGGGCGCGCGCGCGCGGATGAGCGCTCCCGGACCGTGCGCGACGAGGGCTGGGACCGGCGCGCCGAGGAGTTCGAGCGGCTGCTGTCCCTGGCGGTCGCGGGGGCGCGATGAGGGTCCTCGTGGTGGCCACGCTCTACCCGAACCGGGTGCAGCCCGTGCACGCGCTGTTCGTCGAGCAGCGGGTCCGCGCGATGGCGCGGCGCTTCCCGGTGCACGTGCTGGCGCCCGTGCCGTACTTCCCGCTGGCGTGGCGGCTGGCCCGGTACGCGTACCGGCGCGGGATCCCGGCGGTCGAGGAACGGCACGGGATCCGCGTGGAGCACCCGCGGTTCCTCTCCGTGCCGCGCTTCCTGAAGCCGCTGGACGGTCCGCTGCTCCTCCGCGCCCTGCAGGAGAGGTCCCGGACGCTGCGCGGCGAGTTCGCCTTCGACCGCATCGACGCGCACCTGGCGTACCCGGACGGCTGGGCGGCCGTGAAGCTGGGGAGGCGGCTCGGGCTGCCGGTGTCCGTGACCCTGCGGGGGCACGACCTGAACGACCTCCCGAGGTATCCCGTGCGCGGGAAGCAGGTGGCGTGGACGCTGCGGAATGCCGATGCCGTGTTCGCGGTGGCCGACGCGCTGCGCGATGCCGCCGTGGAGCTGGGGGCGGACCCCGCGCGGACGCGGACCGTGGCGAACGGGGTGGACGCGGAGCGCTTCCGGCCCCGATCCTGTGCCGCGGCGCGGCGGGAACTGGGCCTGGATCCGGACGCGCGCTGGATCGTGTCCGTGGGACACCTGGTGGAGCGCAAGGGCTTCCACCATCTCGTCCGCGCGTTGCCGCGCGTGGCGGCGGAGCACCCGGCGGTCCGGCTCGCGATCGTGGGCGGCGCGGGCGAGGAAGGCGACTTCCGCGACGGGATCCGGCGCGCGATCGAGGAGACGGGGATGGGGGAGCGGGTGGTGCTGCCGGGCGCGACGGACGGGGACGCGCTGCCGCTCTGGTACGCGGCCGCGGACGTGTTCTGCCTGGCGTCGGCGAAGGAGGGCCGCCCGAACGTGGTGCTCGAGGCACTGGCCACGGGCGTGCCCGTCGTGGCGACGCGCGTCTGGGGGACGCCCGAGCTGCTGGCGGATCCGGGGTACGGGACGCTCGTGGACGCGGTCGACCCGGACGCGCTCGGGGGCGCGCTGGCCGCCGCGCTGGCGCGGGACTGGGACCGGGATCGGATCGCGCGCTGGGGCGCGTCGTTCCGGTGGGACGCCGCCGCGGAGGCGATCGCGCGCGCGCTGGCCGGCCTGCCCGCGCGGGAGGCGGGGGCGTGAGCGCGATCAAGGCGACGGCGCGCGGCGTGGCGCGGCTGTTCGCGCTGCCGCCGTGGATCGCGTACCGCGTGAAGGCCCTCGTGATGGATCCGGACCGCGCCTTCCACGACTCGAGCCAGGCCGTGTCGCTGATCCCGGGAACGGTGGGGGACTACGTGCGCCGCGAGTTCTACCGGATGGCGCTGGCCGCCTGCTCGGACGACTGCTGCATCTCGTTCGGGACGGTGCTGTCGAAGCGGGGCGCGCGCATCGGGCGGCGCGCGTACGTCGGGCCCGGCTGCAGCCTCGGGCTGGTGACGCTGGAGGACGATGTGCTGCTCGCGGCGCACGTGGACGTCCTGTCCGGGGCGGCGCAGCACCGCTTCGATCGGCTGGACATCCCCGTGCGGGAACAGGGCGGCACGGTGACGCGCGTGACCGTGGGACGCGACGCGTGGCTGGGCGAGCGCGCCCTGGTGATGGCGGACGTCGGCGAGCAGGCCGTGGTGGGCGCGGCCAGCGTGGTGACGAAGCCGATCCCGCCGCGCGCCATCGCGGTGGGGACCCCGGCGCGGGTCGTGGGCACGCGCGGCGGCGCCGCGGGGGGGACGGAATGACCGGAGCGGCGGCCGTGACGGTGCGCGACATGCAGGCGGCGGACGAGGCCGCGTGGGACGCGTTCGTGGCCGCGCACCCGGACGGGACGCACTACCATCGCGCGGGCTGGGCGCGCGTGATCCGCGGCGTCTTCGGCCACCGCACCCTGTACCGCATGGCGACCGGGCCGGACGGCCTGGAGGGCGTGCTGCCGCTCGTCGCCTTCGCGCACCCGCTGCTCGGCCGGTACCTGGTGTCCGTGCCGTTCCTGAACCGCGGCGGCATCGTGGCGTCCACGGCGCGGGCGCGCGCCGCGCTGCGGGAGGACGCCCAGCGCCTGCTCGCGGAGACGCGATCGGACTACTGCGAGCTGCGGCACGTGGCGCGCACGGACGAGTCGCTGCCGGCGCGGACGAACAAGGTGTCCATGGCGCTGCCGCTGGACCCGGATCCGGACGTGATCTGGAAGGGCCTGGACGCGAAGGTTCGGAATCTCGTGCGCAAGGCGCAGAAGAGCGGCCTGACCGTGCGCCCCGGCGATCCGGACCGGGACCTCGCCGCCTTCTACGACGTCTTCGCGGAGAACATGCGCGATCTGGGCACCCCGGTGTACTCTCCCCGGCTGTTCGAGGCCGTGTTCCGCGAGTTCCCGGCGGACGCGGCGCTGACGATGGTGGAGAGCGGCGGGGAGACCGCGGCGGCGGGCATCTGCCTGCGGCACCGCGGGGTCACCGAGATCCACTGGGCGGCGGCGCGCCGCGCGCTGCGGGCCGCGTCGCCGAACATGCTGCTGTACTGGGAGACGATCGCGGGCGCGGCGCGGGACGGGCTCGCGGAGTTCTGCTTCGGGCGCTCGACCGAGGGGTCGGGGCCGCACCGCTTCAAGAAGCAGTGGGGCGCCCTGCCCACGCCGCTGCACTGGGAGTACCTGCTCGCGCCGGGGAAGGAGATGCCGCGGATGAACCCGGAGAACCCGAAGCTGAAGCTGGCCATCCGGACGTGGCAGAAGCTGCCGTTGCCGCTCACCCGGCGCATCGGCCCCGGCATCGTGCGGTACCTGCCGTGACCGGGGCGAACGGCCCGCAGCGCGGCGCGTGGGCGCTGCTGCTCGCGGTGCTGGCCGCGGCGTTCGCGCTGCGCGCGTGGGGCGTGGCGTTCGGCCTCCCGTACGTGTACCACCCGGACGAGGGCTTCGAGGTGTACCGGGCGCTCCGGCTCGGGATGGGCGGCTTCGACCTGGAGCGCACGGGCAAGGGCGGGCTGTACTTCCTGCTGTTCCTCGAGTACGGCGTGTACTTCGTCGTGCAGCGGCTGACCGGCGCGCTGCAGGGCGTCGGGGACTTCGCCCGGCAGTTCGCCACGGATCCGTCCGCGTTCTGGCTCATGGGGCGCTGGACCAACGTGGTGCTCGGCACCGCCACGGTGGCGCTCGTGGCGTACCAGGGCCGGCGCATGGCGTCGTGGCGCGCGGCGATCCTCGGCGCGGCGTTCCTGGCGGCGGCCACGCAGCACGTGATTGACTCGCACTACGTCACGGTGGACGTGCCGATGGCGCTGTTCACGTTCCTGGCGATCGTGATGATCGTGGAGGACGCCGAGGGCCGCCGCCGGCTGCGGGTCCTTCCCTTCGCGCTCGTGGCGGCGTACGCGGCGCTGAACAAGATCCCCGCGGTGCTGCTGTTCCTGCCGTACTTCCTGGCCGTGCTGCTGCGCGGCGGGCCGCGCGGGCTCCTCCGGCCGTCCGCGTGGTGGCCGCCGGTCCTCGCGGGGCTGCTGTTCATGGTCGCCAATCCCGGGATATGGCTGTCGTGGGGCGACACCGTGGAGATGGTCCGCGCGGCGGTCGGCGGGGCCGACGATCGCATGGCGGCCGGTCCGGTCGCGCGCGGACCGGGCGCGAACCTCCCGCTGTTCTACGCGCGCGTGCTGCTGGGGTCGCTCGGTCCCGCCATCCTGGCGCTCGCGTTCGCGGGGCTGATGACGGGGGCGCTGCGCCGGTCGCGCGGGGTCGCGCTGCACGCCTCGTTCCTGCTGCCGTTCTTCGTGCTGATCGCGGGATCGGGCAGCTCGCACCTCTACTACGAGCGGTACGTCACGCCGCTGCTGCCGGGCCTGGCGCTGCTCGCGGCCATCGGGCTGGACGACTTCCTGCGGCGCCGCGTGCCGGCGCCCCGGACCGGGAACGCGCTGGCGGCGATCGTGGCGGTCCTCGTCGTGCTGCCGCCGGTGCAGGCATCCGTCGGCTTCGATCGCATGATGACGCACACGGACACGCGGACGCTCGCGCTCCGGTGGCTGGAGGCGAACGCGCCGCACGAGGCCACCGTCCTGATCGAGGGGAACCGGGAGGAGCTGTCGCAGCTCACGATCCCGCTGTCCCCGTCCGCCGCGGACGTGGACGCGATGGTCGCGGACCTCGAGACCCGCGACCCGGGCAAGGCATCGTTCTGGCGGTTGAAGGGACCCTCGCTGGCGCCGCCGCGCTACCACGTCGTCGCGGTGGATCACCTGGAGGACTGGGGGGCGCTGGAGGACTACGAGGCGCGCGGCGTGGCGTGGGTGGTGCTCCGGCCGGAGCGCTTCTCCGGCACCCCGGACGCCAAGTACGCGCTCTCGGTCACGGCGACGCGCGGCGCCTTCGGGGCCGCCCTGCGCGCGTCGCCGCGGTGGGAGCGGGCCGCGGCGTTCGCTCCCGGCCCGGACTCCCCGGGGATCGAGGTCGAGATCTGGCGGCGCGCGCCCTGAGAGGGCGGCGCCGCCCGGGCGCGCCGCGGCCGTCGCATTCCGCGAACGCCGGTGTGCATTCGGCGAACGGCGCGTGAGCAGTCCTGGCACATCGTGGCCGAAACGGGGGTCCTTGCGCTGGCACGTTCGGTGCAGGGCAAGGACAGGCTTGGTGTCCGCATCCTGCTCCGCTTCCGGAGGCACCCCATGAAGAGCATCCTGGTGGTCGACCGCGACCCCGGCTACCGCGCGCGCGCGCGGGAGGCCCTCGGCTCCCTCGCGTGCGACGTGCGCACCGCCGACTCCCCGTCCGAGGCGCTTCGCGCCATGCGCGAGGACGCGCCGGTCATGGTGATCGCGGGCGCGGACGAGCCGGGGATCGACGACCTCGAGCTGCTCCGGCTCGCGCGCGGCGGCGTCCGGCCCGTGCCGGTCCTGGTGCTCGCGCGGCACGGCACCACGCGCGGCGCCATCGGGTTCATGGACGCGGGCGCGTACGACTACGTGTCGTGCCCCGCCGATCCCCGCGATCTGCTCGGCACCGTCCGCGACATCCTGCGTCTCTCGGGCGACGGCATGCCGGAGGCGGCGTCGCCCGCCGTCGAGGAGGCGCCGGTCGCCGGGGACATCGTGGGACGCAGCGCGGAGATGATCGAGATCTGCAAGATGATCGGCCGTGTCGCCAAGTCCGACGCGGCCGTGCTGGTCCAGGGCGAGTCCGGCACCGGCAAGGAACTGGTGGCGCGCGCGATCCACGAGAACAGCCGCCGGGCGAGCCTGCCGTTCCTCGCCGTGAACTGCGCCGCCATCCCGGAGACGCTCCTGGAGAGCGAGCTGTTCGGGCACGAGAAGGGGGCGTTCACGGGCGCCGCGGGATCGCGCAAGGGCAAGTTCGAGCAGTGCCACGGCGGCACGATCTTCCTGGACGAGGTGGGGGACATGAGCCTCGCCACGCAGGCGAAGATCCTGCGCGTCCTGCAGGAGCACACGTTCGAGCGGGTCGGCGGGGAGCAGACCCTCACCGCGGACACGCGCATCATCGCCGCGACGAACAAGAGCCTCGTGGCGCAGATCGACCGCAACGAGTTCCGCGTGGACCTGTTCTACCGCCTGAAGGTGGTGTCCATCTTCCTGCCGCCGCTGCGCAAGCGGACCGGGGATCTGCCGCTGCTGGTGGACCACTTCGTGCAGAAATACGCCAAGCTGGCGAAGGCGCCCATCCGCGGCGTGTCCCGGCGCACGCGGGCCCTGCTGGAGGCGCAGACCTGGACCGGCAACATCCGGGAGCTGGAGAACGCGATCCAGACGGCCATCGTCCTGAACCGCACGGGCACCCTGGACGTGGAGGACTTCCCGTTCCTGCACGAGACGTCCGGCGGGTCCGCGGGCTCCACCGAGGACGAGGCGGTTCGCCGGCTGGCGGAGGAGGCGGGCCGCGCCGCGGGCATCCTGCTCGCGCACGCGGATCCGGCGCGCAACGGGACGGTCTATCACCGCTGCCTGGAGGCGGTGGAGCGGTCCATCGTGGACACCGCGCTGGCGTACTGCCATGCGAACCAGGTGCGGGCGTCGCGGGCGCTGGGCATCAGCCGGAACACGCTGCGCGGGAAGATGACCGGCGCGGTCCCGGCGTCCGTTGACCCGGAACGGGACGCTTCCTAGACTCCCCCGGGCTTTCTTCGGGCCGGAGCGGTCGGGGCGGAGGGACGACGGACGTGAGGCTGTTGTTCCTTTCGCAGCGGGTTCCGCAGCCGCCCAACAAGGGCGACAAGATCCGCTCGCACCACATCGCGCGCCGCCTGGCGGCCCGGCACGAGGTGCACCTCGCGTTCCTCCTGGACGAGCCCGCGGAGGAGGCGCACGCCCGCGAGGCCGCGGGCTGGGCCGCGTCCGCGAGCTGGCGGCTGCGGTCCGCCGCCGAGTCCGCGGGGCGCGGCGCGGCGTCGTGCCTGGCCGGCGGTCCCATCTCGGCGGGCTGGTTCGTGAACGGCGCCCTGCGGCGCGAGGTGGCGGGCCGCCTCGCCGCGGCGCCCTTCGACGCGGTCGTGGCGTACTGCTCGTCGATGGTCCCGTACGTGGAGCGGTTCCGCGGCCCGCGCGTGGTGGACTTCGTGGACGTGGACTCCGCGAAGTGGGCGCAGTACGCCGATCGCGCCGGCTTCCCGAAGCGCGCGGTGTTCGCGCTGGAGCACCGGCGCCTGCGGGACTGGGAGCGCCGGCTGGTGCGGGACTTCGACCGCACGCTCGTCGTCGCGGACGCGGAGCGGGACCTGCTCGCCACGTTCGCCGACGCATCGCGGGTGGCCGTGGTGGGGAACGGCGTGGACGCGGAGCACTTCGCGCCGCGCGGACCGCGTGCCCGGCAGCCCGTGCTGGTGTTCGTGGGGGCGCTGGACTACTTCGCGAACGCGGACGGCTGCGTGCACTTCGTCCGCGAGGCGTGGCCGGCCGTGCGCGCGCGCGTGCCGGGGGCGGTGCTCCGCCTGGTGGGGCGCCGCCCCGGGCATGAGGTGACCGCGCTCGCGGGCGTGGCGGGCGTGGAGGTCGTGCCGGATCCGCCGGACGTGCGGCCGTGGCTGTGGGGCGCGGCCGCGGCCGTCGTTCCGCTGCGGATCGCCCAGGGCACGCAGAACAAGGTGCTGGAGGCGATGGCCGCCGGCGTCCCCGTGATCGCGTCCGCCGTGTCGGTGCGCGGGATCGACGGCGAGCCGGGCGGGCACTTCCTCGTGGCCGACGCCCCGGACGCCTGGGCGGACGCGGCGGCGGGCGTGCTCGCGCGTCCGGAGGAGGCCGATGCGCTGGCCGCACGCGCGCTCGCGCGGGTGGCGGAGCGGTACTCGTGGGACCGGCGCGCCGAGGCGTACGAGGCGGAGATCCGCCGCGCGATCGACGGGCACGCGGCCGCGGGGGGGACGTCGTGAAGAACGCGCTGACCGTGGACGTGGAGGAGTGGTTCCAGGTCTCGAATTTCGAGGAGGCCGTGCCGCGCGACCGGTGGGAGGGGCTGCCGTCGCGCGTGGAGGACTCCACGCGGCAGCTGCTGGATCTCTTCGAGCGCCGCGGCGCCCGCGCCACGTGCTTCGTGCTGGGCTGGGTGGCGGAGCGGCATCCGCGTCTCGTGGCCGAGATCCGCGAGCGCGGCCACGACCTCGCCAGCCACGGGTACGGCCACGAGCTCGTGTACCGGATCGGCGAGCGCGCCTTCGACGCGGACCTCGCGCGCGCGGAGGCGGCCATCGAGGCGGCGTCGGGCGTGCGCCCGCGCGGCTACCGCGCGCCGAGCTTCAGCGTGGATCGCCGCTCCGCGTGGGCGCTCGACGTGCTCGCGACGCGCGGCTACGCGTACGACTCGAGCATCTTCCCGGTGCGGCATCCGCGCTACGGAGTGCCCGGCTTCCCGCCGTTCCCGTGCCGCGTGCGCGCCGATGGCGGGGGGACGCTCGAGGAGTTCCCCATGACCACGCTGCGCGCGGGGCCGCTCACCCTGGGCGCGTCCGGCGGCGGGTGGATGCGGCTCTTGCCGCCGCAGGTCGTGCACGTGGCGTTCGCCCGGGCCAATGCCGCCGGGCAGCCGGCGGTGCTGTACGTGCACCCCTGGGAGATCGACCCGGAGCAGCCGCGCGTGCGGATCGGCGGGTGGAAGCGCGTGGCGCACTACACGAACCTGGAACGGACGGCCGGACGGCTCGACGCGCTGCTCGCCCGCTTCCGCTTCGCCCCGATGGAGGAGGTGCTGCGCGCGGCACCCGGCCTGGCGGACGCACCGGTGCCCGCCGCCGGACTCACCGGGACTCCGGCGTGACGCGGACCCTGCTGCTGTCCGTCGGGGAGGAGGCGGGCCTTGCGCTGCGCTGCGCGCAGGATGCCGCCGCGACCTTCCGGCACCGCGCGGCGCTGGGGGCCGGCGCGCTCGCGACCGCGGGGAAGCTGGTCGCGCCGGCGATCCTCGCCGCGTATCCGACCGGGCCGTTCGCGCGGCTCGTGGACCGCGGGCTGGCGGCGGTCGGCGGGGAGGAAGCGCTGCACTTCCCGGCCGCGAACGCCGCGTTCCCGCGGCTCCTGGAGATCGTCGATCCCGTCGCCACGTGGCTGTTCGCCATGCCCGGGCTCGTGCTGCTCGCGGCGGCCCTGCCGCGCATCCTCGCGGGGCGGACGCAGCCGCGCGGGGATGCGGGAACGGCGCTGGCGCGGCTGCCCGTGGTGCTCCTCGCGTCCCTGCCGGCCGCGGTGCTGGCGGCCGCCGCGCCCGCGGTGCGGAACGGGATCGCCGAGCGCCTCTTCGGGCTGCAGGGTCTGGTGGCCGGCGCGATGCTGGCGGTGGCGGCCCTGGCGCTGGCCGCGCTCCTGGCCTTCGCGCTGCCGGCGGTCGTCCTGGGCGGGGCCGGCCCGTTCGCCGCGCTCGCGCGGAGCGCCGCGCTCGCCGTGCGCTTCCCGCGGTTCACGTTGGCCGCGCTGGCGGTGCAGGCGGTCGCGGTCTCGGTCCTGGCGCCGCCGCCGGCGGACACCGCCGCGCGGTTCGACACGATCCCGCCCGAGGCGGTGCCGTGGCTGCTTGCCGCCGGGTCGGCGGCGCTCGGCGCGGTCGAAGCGTTCCGGATCGCGATGTTCACGCGGCTGTGGCTGCACGCGTACGGAACGGTGCGCGCGTGAGTCCGCGCCGGTGGCTCGTGGTCGCGGCGCTGGCGCTGGCGCTGCCGGGGTGCGCGAGCGATCCCGCCGCGCTCCGGTTCGAGGCGGAGCGCGCGAGCTGGCATCTCGATCGGCTGGAGCGCCGGCTGGGCGCGCGCGCCCTCGCGTCCCCGTCCGTGCGTGCGGATCTGCGCGCGCGGCACCTGGAGCTGGCGCGCCGCTTCGGGCCGGAGCGGCCGGTGCCGGCCGGCGCGCGCCTCGGGCCGGACGAGGAGCTGCGCTACGCGATCGCGGGAGCGTCCGCGCTGGACGCGGCGGAGCTGGCCGCGCGGGACGGCACGGATGACGCGCTGCGTCGCGAGCTCGCGGACGTGGCCACGCGCTACGCCTTCGATCCCGACGTGGCGGTCCGCGCGCGCGTGCGCGAGGGACTGGCCTGGGAGGCGGTCGGCGAGGCGGGCACCGCGCTGGCCTCGTACCGCGCCGCCCTGGAGGCGCCCGATCCGGAGGCGGGCGCGTCCCCGGAGTGGGAGCGGCTGCGGAGCGACCTCGAGCTGCACGTCGTCCTGCGCGCGGGGGAGCGCGGCTCCCCGGCGGCGGAGGCGGAGGCGGTCCAGGCGGCGCGCGCGCGGCTCGCGCGGCGGGCGGCGGCGCAGGACGGGCCGCTGGGACGGTGGATCCGGCGGCGCCTCGCGGAGGTGTGCGCCGTGGGCGGCGACGGGGAGGAGGCGGCGCGCCTTCTCGCGGAGCTGATCGAAGGGCACGACGCGACGGACGAGCGCGCCGAACTCCGCGTGCGGCTGGGCGAGGTCCACGAGCGGCTGCGCGATGCGCCCGCGGACGCCGAGGCGCTGTACCGGACCGCGGGAACCCAGGCGGCGGGCCGGCCGGCGGGCACGGACGGTCGGCTGCATCTCGGGGACCTGCTCCGGCGCACCGACCGTCCGCGCGAGGCCGTGGACGCGTACGCCCTGGTGATCGCGGCGGCCGTCGTCGAGGACGATCCGGCGCGCGCGGAGGCGCTGTGGGGGCGGGGCCTGGCGTTCGACGCGCTGAACCGCTGGGAGGACGCGATCCCGGCGTTCGCGCGCGGCGCCGACGAGCCGGGACCGTTCGGCCTCGGGTGCGCGGCCCGGCTGTCGCATCGGTACCGGCTGATCGGCCATCCGGAGGCCGAGGGCGCGGCGCACACGTTCGTCACCCGGTGCGCGGACGCCGCGCGAGCGGAGCCCCCCCCGCCCGAACTGCGCGACTGGGCGTGGCGGGTGCGCCGTTCGCGCGAGGCGGCGGCGTGGGACGCGATCGCCGAGGAGCTGGACGCGATCGCGCGGGATCGAGCGGGAACCGGGTTGGCGGACTCGGCGCGGGCCGCGCGGGCCGCGCTGGCGGCGCGCGTCCGGTGAGGCAGGCTCAGGGCGACGCGCCGCGCAGCCGAAGGAGAAAGACCTTGACCAAACCGGGCGGGCATCAAGAATGGTCCGTCTCAGCGGGGGGAAACGTGGATTTCGGTCGGGGGATTCGGGGATGGACCGCGGGGCTCGCCGCGCTGGCGCTGCTGGCGGGGGCGCCGGACGCGTCCGCGCAGGCGTCGCGGCGCGAGGGCCGGGCGCTGGAGTTCAAGACGGACCTGCCGTGGGCGGACCTGCAGCTCGAGGGCGACGACGAGATCCACGGCGTGTCCCCGCTGCGCATTCCCGGGCCGCTGGAGGGGGACTTCTGGCTGAGCGCCAGCGGGCGCGGGGTGGAGACCGAGCGGGGCCGCGTGCGGGTCGGCCTGGACGAGGCCGGTGCGCGCGTGGAGTCGTGGGGGGCCATCCCGTTCCGCGAGACGTTCATGCGCTCGCTGCTGTTCCCCGGCTATCCGCAGGCCCGCTACAACGAGGACGGCAAGAGCCGGCTCCTCATCCTCGGCGGGCTCGTGGGGCTGGGCTTCACCGGGTGGGCGCAGTGGGAGCTCTGGCAGCGCGATGACGACCTCACGGAGCTGGAGCAGCGGATCGCGGCCGCCACCACGGAGAGCGAGCGCGACGCGCTGACCCGCGAGCGGCTCGATGCGCAGGAGGAGAAGTCCTTCGCGGCGGACCGGCGGCTCCTTTTCGCGGGCGCCACGGGCGTCGTGTGGGGCGTGAGCATCCTGGACGCCATCGCCTTCGCGCCGGACTTCCACGTCAGCGCCGCGGACGAGGCGGGCCTCTCCCTCGCGCTGCGGCGGAAGACGCGCCTGGACGCCATGCTCCGTTCCGTGGTCTTCCCCGGGCTCGGCCAGGCGTACAACGGCCGGTCGAACAAGGCGGTCGTCGCGGCGCTCGCCGCGGGCGCCGCGGGGACGTGGCTCCTGCACGAGCAGGACGACTACAACCGGGCCGTGGCCGACTTCCGCAAGGTGCGAGGCCGGTTCGAGAACGCGTCCAGTGTCGCGGAGCGGACCGCGCTGCTGAGCCAGCAGCAGGCGCTCTTCGAGGATGTGAGCGACCGGGAATCGGATCGGGATCTCGCGATGATGCTGCTCGCCGGCGTCTGGGGCCTCTCGCTCCTGGACGCGGCCCTGGACTTCGATTCGGGCTGGGGCGAGACCCCGGTGTCCGCGCGCGTCGGCATCGTGCCGGGTTCGTTCGGGACCGTCGCGGCCCAGCTGCGTTTCTAGGAGAGACCCCGTGCGTCCTTCCATCCCCGCCATGCTCGGAGCGCTCGCGCTGTGGGCCGGCTGCGCCGAGGCCCCCACGGATCCCTCGAACGACGTGCCCGTTCCGCCCGGACAGCTTCCTCCGGTTCCCGCGAACCTCGCGGTGGAGGTCTCGCCCGGCGAGGTGTTCCTCACCTGGTCCGTGTCCGACGCCACCGGGGTGACGGACTACCGCGTCTACCGCGCCACGGGGAGCGGGGAGTTCGCCCTGTTCGCCACGACGACCACCACGTCGTACCGGGACGCACAGGCCATCTCCGGGTCCACGTACCGCTACCGGGTGGCCGCGCGGCGGAACGGCCTGGAGGGGGAGCCCTCGGTCACCGTGTCCGCCACGCCGGGGCTGTTCTCGCTCGTGCTCGAGGGCGGGGCGGAGGTCACCGGCGGGAACGCGGTGGAGCCGGGCAGCCGCAAGATCCGGCTCGGCCTGGTGGCGCCGGCCAACACGGTGGCGTTCCGCGTCGCAGAGGACTCCACGCTCACCGCGGCGCCGCGCCAGGGCTTCGACCCGCTGGCGCCCACGGCGGTGTTCACGCTCTCGCCCGGGGACGGACGGAAGACCGTGTTCGTCCGGTACGAGGACGGCGGCGGCTCGGAGTCCCGCCTCGTGCGCAGCTCCATCATCCTGGACACGAAGGCCATCATCCTGACGGTGACGGAGGACTCCGGCGGATCCACCCTGTTCGTGAACGACGTGCTGCACATCGCGGCGCGGGTGGACACCACCGGCGGGACGGCCACCGCGGACGTCGGCTCGCTCTTCGTCGGCCTCCGGTTGTTCGACGACGGGACGAACGGCGACCCCACGGCGTTCGACGCCAGCTTCGAGCGGGACTTCGTCATCCCCGCGGGGGCGGAGCTCGTGAACGCGCTCGTGACGGCCCGGTTCACGGACGGGGTCGGGAACACCGCGGAGCCGGTCGGCGCCGCCACGCGCGTGACGATCGCGGAGCCTCCGGCGGCGGTGCAGTTCGACGACGCGGCCAGCCGCGTGCAGGGCGCGGGCATCCGGCTGGAGTGGTCCCGGAACGCCGACGCGGACTTCGCGAAGTACCGCATCTTCCGCTCCGGGCCGGGCGGGACCACGGTGTCCGAGGCCAGCGCGCTCGTGGCCGTCGTCACGGACCGGGAGACGCTCACGCTCCTCGACGCCGGTCTCACGGGCGGCACGCAGTACACCTGGGGCGTGCAGGCGATGGATGCGAACGGCTTCCGGTCGGCCCTGGACCCCCTGACCCGGACGGTGGCGCACGACCCGGTGCTCGCCTTGCCGGGGGTGTCGCCCGGCACCGGCAGCCCGGCCACCACGTTCACCTACTCGGTCACGTATCGCCATGCCGGGAACCAGGCCCCGGCCTTCGTCCGGGTCATCGTGGACGCCAACCAGTCCTTCGCGATGACGAAGGTCGGCGGCGGCACGAACTGGGTGGTGGGGGAGCTGTTCCAGGCCCCGGCGAACCTGGCCGCGGGGGGGCACACCTATTTCTTCGAGGCCCTCGCGATGGACAGCTCGTCCGCCCGGAACCCCTCCAGCCCGGGGCTGGTGCTCGGCGGACCCTCGGTCAGCAATTGAGGCTTCCCGCGGGTTCCGCACTTGACCCCGCCCGCGGGGACTGCTAGCCTCTTCCGAAGTTTTTCGCGCACCGTGAGGTCGCGGCTGGCTGCTCTTCCCGGGCTCCTGTCCCGGGCTTCCCTTCCCCGGGTTTCCCCACGGGGGCTGCTTCGTCGGAGAGGTGTCGCGTGCGAGAGTCGCAGCTTTCCGCATTGAGGACCGAACGGGTTGCCGTGTCCCCGCTCCGGCTCGTGCCGGAGCACGCGGTCCTGCCGCCCATGCCCACCGGCCCGGTGCGCCGCGTGCTGGACGTCGTCGGCGCTGTCGTGCTGCTTGCCGCGCTGGCCCCGGTGCTGGTCCTGATCGGGCTCACGGTGGCGTTCACGTCTCCCGGTCCCGTGATCTACAAGCAGACGCGCGTCGGCATCAACCGCCGGTCGGGCGGCGAGCGGCGCGCCGTGCTCGGCGCCACCGGGCCGTCGGATCGACGCCGCACGGATCGCCGGGCGGTGGCGAGCGCCGGTCGCCTGTATCACATCCTGAAGTTCCGCACGATGGTGGACGACGCCGAGGCGAAGCGCGGCCCGCAGTGGGCCAGCAAGAACGACGACCGGATCACGCCGATCGGTCGGCTCCTGCGCCGCACCCGCCTGGACGAGCTGCCCCAGCTCGTGAACGTGCTGCGCGGGGAGATGAGCTTCATCGGACCGCGTCCGGAGCGCCCGTTCTTCGTGGATCGCTTCGAGCAGTCCATCCCCCGGTACTCGGAGCGGCTCTCGGTCGTTCCGGGCATCACCGGGCTGGCGCAGGTCGAGCACAAGTACGACACGTCCGAGGAGGACGTCCGCCGGAAGCTGGACTGGGATCTTCGCTACCTGGAGAACCGGAGCGTGTCGATGGACCTCCGGATCCTCTGGAAGACGGTGCGCGTGGTCCTCTCCGGTCACGGAGCGCATTGATCCGCTTGCACTTAGCGGCGCGGCCCGTCCGGCTTTCCGCTTGACCGTCCCCGGGTCGGGTGCTAGCGTCGCACCGTTTCCAGGCGCGTCCGCCGTACCCGCAACGTATCTTCCCACAAGGAGTTGCGGCGTCGGTCGTCGACCGCGGGGGTGACCCGCGGAACGGCGGTGGGCGCGTCTTCGTGCGGAGGTCGGCGGTGGAGGTCTCGACCCGTCGGGTCGGCGACGTGACGGTGCTGGCGCTCTCGGGGAAGGTTCTCGGGGGGCCGGAGTCGGACTGCCTGCGCTCGGAGCTCGAGCGCATCCTCGCGGCCGGCGACCGCCGTCTTCTCGTGGATCTCTCGCGCGTTCCGTGGATGAACAGCGCGGGTCTCGGCATACTGCTGGCGGCCTATTCGCGGCTCCGGGACCAGGGGGGCGTGCTCCGCTTCAGCGGCGTGGGGGAGCGCGTGCGGGGCATCCTCCGCACCACCAAACTCCTCACGGTGCTGGACGTGGTTGACGATGAATCCACAGGAATCCGCAGCTTCGCGGAGAAGCCGGCGGGGGGATCCGCGTAGCTCCGGGATCGCCGGGGTGTCCGGACCGGGCGACGGCCGGATCGGGCGCCGTCCCCGGATGGGGACACGTCGCCCGGGAACGGGTGCCTCCGGGGCCTTCCCGGGCGCGCGGGCCCGCGGTCCGACTCTTGCTGGGGAGTGGGGGACGATGGGAGCCGGCGACCGAGATCCTTCCGCCCGCCTCGGGCCCACCGCCGGGCTCCTGGCGCGCCTCGTGGCGCTGCCGCCGCTGGGCCAGATCGGCCCGGCGCGGTACGCAGGTTTCCTGCGCGCCGCCGCCGACCTGTTCGACGCGGACGGCGCCTCGGTGTCCTTCTGGGTCAGCCCGCACGAGGTGCGGCGGCTCTCCGCGCTGTCCGGGGAGGTGTCCCGCGAGATCCACGAGGAAGTCCTGGACCCCGGCTCCTCGGACGGGCCGATGCGGCGCGCCCTCCGCCAGGGCGGCGTGATCGCGCACGGCGCGGGGGCCGCCGGCCCGTTCGACGCGCGCGTGGACGGCTTCCCCGGCCGCGAGGTGTCCGCCTCGCTCCACGTGGGCCTGAGGATGCGCGACGAGCCGCCGGCGGCGCTCTCCGTGGCGCGCTTCGGCCGGCCGGACGCGTTCGATGCCGGGCCGCAGGAGCGCGCGCGGGAGCTCGCCCCGCTGTTCGCCGCCGCCCTGGACAACCTCCGCCGGTTCGCCCGCGCCGAGGAGCTCTCCATCACGGACGGCCTGACCGGCGTCTACAATTACCGGTATCTTCGCAGTGCCATGGACCGCGAGGTGGCCCGGGCGAAGCGGTTCCGCGAGGAGTTCGCGATCATCATGCTCGACGTGGACCACCTCAAGGAATACAACGATGTCCACGGCCACCTGCAGGGCAGCGAGGTGCTGCGCCGGCTCGCGCAGATCGTGCTGGGGGAGTTGCGCGCCACGGACATCCTGGCGAAGTACGGGGGGGACGAGTTCGTCGTGATCCTGCCGCAGACGCCCCGGGACGGGGCGCGGGTGCTGGCGGAGCGGATCCGGGCCGCGGTCTCCGCCTACGAGTTCCCCGGCGAGACCGCCGGGACGAAGATCACCACGTCCATGGGCATCGCGCGCTTCCCGGACGACGGCGAGGGAACGACCGAGCTCCTCGAGGCGGCGGACGCCGCCCTGTACGGGGCGAAGCGCGGGGGCCGCAATCGCGTGTCCCAGGCGGCGGATGGCTCGAACGCACCATGAGGGGGAGAGGGGGCGAGGCGCGATGACGCTTCTGGAGAAGCTCGAGGGCCGCACCGCGACCGTGGGCGTCGTGGGGTTGGGCTACGTCGGGCTCCCGCTCGCGATGGAGTTCGTCCGCGCGGGGTACAAGGTCCTCGGGATCGACATCGATGCCGGCAAGATCCGCAAGCTCAACGAGGGCCGTTCGTACGTGATGGACGTCCCGTCCACGGACGTCGCCGAGGCGCTGGCCGACGGCCGGTTCGTGGCGACGGCGGACTACGCGCGCGTCGCCGAGATGGATTCGGTGAGCATCTGCGTCCCCACGCCGCTCCGCTCGAAGACCAAGGACCCGGACCTGTCGTACATCCTGGACGCGGTGGCGGCCATCCGGCAGCACCTGCGCCCGGGGCAGATGATCATCCTGGAGAGCACCACGTTCCCCGGCACCACCTCCGAGGTCATCCTGCCCATCCTGCAGGAGACCGGGATGACCGTGGGGCAGGACTTCTTCCTCGCGTTCTCGCCCGAGCGCGTGGACCCGGGCAACGTGCAGTTCCGCACCCACAACATCCCGAAGGTCGTGGGCGGCGTCACGCCGGAGTGCACGAAGCACGCGCAGACCCTGTACAAGAGCTCGCTCGAGACGGTGGTGGGCGTGTCGTCCACCTCGGTCGCGGAGATGGTGAAGCTCCTGGAGAACACGTTCCGCAGCGTGAACATCGGGCTCGCGAACGAGTTCGCGCTCCTGTGCCACAAGCTGAACATCGACGTGTGGGAGGTCATCGAGGCCGCCTCCACGAAGCCCTTCGGGTACATGCCGTTCTATCCGGGGCCGGGGCTCGGCGGGCACTGCATCCCGGTGGATCCGCTGTACCTGTCCTGGAAGGCGAAGGTGAACGGCTTCCACCCGCGGCTCATCGACGTCGCGGTGCAGGTGAACCAGGAGATGCCGCGCCACGTCGTGGTGCGGGTCAAGGACACGCTGGCGGAGCGCGGCCGGGACCTCGCCGGGGCGAACGTGCTCGTGGTGGGCGTGGCGTACAAGCGGGACACGGACGACACGCGCGAGTCGCCGGCGGTGGAGATCCTGCAGCTGCTGTCCGCCGAGGGCGCGCGGGTGTCCTACAGCGATCCGTTCGTGCCGTTCCTGCAGGCGAACGGCGATCGCCTGGCGTCGCGGCCTCTGGATGCGGAAGTCCTCGCGGCGGCGGACTGCGTGGTCGTGGTCACGGACCACTCGTCCGTGGACTACGAGATGGTGGCGCGGCACGCGCCGGTGGTCGTGGACACGCGCAACGCGATGCGGAAGGCCAGCGGGAAGCACATCGTCCGGCTCTGATCCCGCGGCGGGACGCGGCCGCGGACTCCGGGGCGGCCGGTCCGGGCGGAGGGAAGGGGAGACCACTTGGCGAAGTTCCTCGTCACCGGCGGGGCCGGCTTCATCGGCTCCCACCTCGTCGACGCCGTCCTGGCGAACGGCGACCGGGTCCGCGTGCTGGACGACTTCTCCTCCGGCAAGCGCGAGAACCTGGAACACGTGCGGGACCGCATCGAGCTGATCGAGGCGGACGTCTCGGACGCCGCGGCCTGCGCGCGCGCCGTGGCCGGCGTGGACTACGTGCTGCACGAGGCGGCGCTGGCGTCCGTGCCGAAGTCCGTGGACGACCCCGGACGGAACCACCGGATCAACGTGGAGGGCACGTTCCGCCTGCTCCTCGCCGCCCGCGACGCCGGCGTGAAGCGGTTCGTGCTGGCGTCCTCGGCGGCGGTGTACGGGGACGGCCCCGAGAGCCCCAAGCACGAGGGCATGGAGCCGGCGCCGGTGTCGCCGTACGCGTCCGCGAAGCTGATCGGCGAGGTGTACTGCCGGCAGTTCACCGCGGGGCGGTGGCTGGACACGGTGTGCCTGCGGTACTTCAACATCTTCGGCCCGCGGCAGGACCCGGCGTCGGACTACGCGGCGGTCGTGCCGATCTTCGCGCGGCTGCTGTTCACCGGCGGCACGCCCGTCATCCACGGGGACGGGCTGCAGACGCGGGACTTCACGTACGTGGCGAATGTCGTGCACGCGAACCTGCTCGCCGTGTCCCGGGACTCGGCGAAGGGCGGCGTGTTCAACGTCGGCTGCGGCGGCTCGTACTCGGTGAAGGACCTGTACGCGCGGCTCGCGGCGAACGCGGGCGTCACGGCGGCGCCGCGGCACGAGCCGCCGCGCGCGGGCGACGTGCGCACGTCGGCGGCGTCCCTGGAGCGCGCGCGCGCGGGCCTCGGTTTCGAGCCCGTCGTGGGCTTCGACGAGGGGCTGGAGCGCACGTGCGCGTGGTACCGCGCGGCGGCCGGGACGCGGAGCGTGTCGTGAGCCGTCCGCGGATCACCCTGGTGGACGACGACCCGGGATTCCGCCGGCTGCTCGCGGGACTCCTGGAGGAGCGCGGCTACCCCGTGGCCACGCTGCCCGGGGAGGGCGAGCTGCGGGAGCTGGTGGCGGCCACGCGCCCGGACGTCGTGCTCCTGGACCTGAACCTGCCGGGCCGCGACGGCATGGTCGTGCTCCGCGAGCTGACCGGCACGGATCCGGACACTCCCGTGATCATGGTCACCGGCACCGAGGACGTGGGCACCGCGGTGCGCGCCATCCGCGCGGGCGCGTTCGACTACGTCACGAAGCCGGTGAAGGTGGACGAGCTGGCGGTCGTGGTGGAGCGCGCGGTGGCCTCGGAGCGCGTGGCCCGCGAGCGGGACCACTACCGGGCCGTGACCGATCGCCGCTACGCGTTCGTGGAGAGCCGCAATCCCGCGATGCGCCGCGTGTACGAGCTGGCCCGCAAGGTCGCGCGCAGCGAGACCACCACGGTCCTGATCCAGGGCGAGTCCGGCACCGGCAAGGAGCACGTGGCGCACCTCATCCACCGGCTCTCCCCGCGCCGGGACAAGCCGTTCCTGGAGATCAACTGCGCCAGCCTGCCGGAGCCGCTGCTGGAGAGCGAGCTGTTCGGCCACGAGAAGGGCTCCTTCACCGACGCCTCCGCGCGCAAGCGCGGGCTCCTGGAGCTGGCGGACGGCGGCACGCTCTTCCTGGACGAGGTGGGCGAGATGGCGCCGGCCATCCAGGTGAAGCTGCTCCGCGTGCTGGAGCGGATGAGCTTCCGGCGGGTGGGCGGCACGGAGGACCTCCACGTCTCGGTGCGCGTGATCTCGGCCACGAACCGGGACCTGGCCGGCGCGGTGCGCTCGGGCCGCTTCCGGGAGGACCTGTACTTCCGGCTGAAGGTGGTTCCGATGGAGCTGCCGCCGCTGCGGGACCGCCCGGAGGACCTCCCGGTGCTGCTGGAGCACTTCCTCGGGGAGTTCACGCAGGCGTTCGGCCGTGCGTTCGAGCGCGTGGGGGACGACGCGGTGGAGGCCGCCGCGTGCTACGCGTGGCCCGGCAACATCCGCGAGCTGAGGAACTGCATGGAGCGCGCGGTCCTCCTGCACGACGGGGACCGCCTGACCGCGGAGATGCTGCAGATCCCGGGCACCGGACGCACGATCCCCGCGGACATGGCCGAGCTGCTGAGCGAGGTGCGCCGGATCGAGGAGGGCGGCATCCCCGAGAGCGGCGTCCCGTTCGAGGACCTCGTGGGGTCGCTGGAGCAGTACCTGATCCGGAAGGCCGCGGAGAAGGCCGACTGGAACCAGAGCCAGGCCGCCCGCCTGCTGCGGTTGAACCGGGACAAGCTCCGCACCCGGATGAGGAACTACCGCCTCACCCGCCCGGACTCCTAGGGCCGCGACCCGGGCGGCCGGAGCGCGGGGGGCGGTCCGGCCGGGCCTTCCGGTCCCACCGCGGAAGCCGTACATTCCCCGTTCATGCGTTCCTCCGGAATCCGTCGCATCGCCACGCCTGCCCTCGCCGCCCTCGCGCTCGCGGCGCTGGCCGGGTGCGGCGCCTACGGGTTCTCGTCGTCGCTCCTGCCGCCGCACATCCGGACCGTGGCGGTGCCCCTCCCGGAGAACCGCACGAACCGGGCGGACATCGGGCCGGCGCTGGCGGACTCGCTGACGGAGTCGTTCCTGTCGGACCAGACCCTGAAGGTGGTGGGGGAGCGGGACGCGGACTCGGTGGTGGAGGCGGTGGTGCTGGAGTACCGGCGGGATCCCTTCACGTTCGACGCGGCGGAGAACGTGCAGACGTACCGCGTGGAGATCGTGCTGGAGGCGCGCTTCGTGGACGTGCGCAAGAACCAGGTCATCTGGGAGCGGGAGCGCCTCTCGCAGTGGGACACGTACAACTTCGCGTCGGTGGGCGGGATCCCGCCGGAGTCGGAGGAGGTGGGCATCGGCCGAGTCCTCGGGAAGCTCACCGACGTCATCACGAACCTGACGCTGCAGGCCTGGTAGGGACGGAACGAATGGAGACGGAACGGATGGAACGCGGTCCGGAGACGAGAGACACGCCCTGGGCGGACGGCGCGCGCTACCCCTTCGGGGACGTGGAGGCGCGGTGGCAGGAGCGCTGGCTCGCGGAGAAGACCTTCCGCACCGACGACGTCCCGGACGGCCGGCCGAAGTACTACGTGCTCGTGATGTTCCCGTATCCCTCCGGCTCGGGGCTGCACGTGGGGCACCCGGAGTCCTACGTGGCCGCGGACATCCTGGCCCGGTACAAGCGCATGCGCGGCTTCCGCGTGCTGCATCCCATGGGCTGGGACGCGTTCGGGCTGCCCGCGGAGCAGTACGCCGTGCAGACGGGAGTGCACCCGCGCCTCACCACGCAGCGCAACGTGGACAACTTCCGCCGGCAGGTGCGGATGCTCGGCCTGTCGTACGACTGGGGCCGCGAGGTCAACACGACCGAGCCGCGCTACTACCGGTGGACGCAGTGGATCTTCCTGCAGCTGTGGGACGCCTGGTACGACGAGGCGGCGGGGCGCGCGCGCCCGATCGCGGAGCAGCCCCTCCCGGCGGACGTCGCCCCCCGCGGCGACGCCCCCGTGCCCGCCGAACCGGCCGCCCGCCCGCGCCCCAA
>CAYYFX010000039.1:0-34218 GCA_964471155.1 uncultured Gemmatimonadota bacterium
GTGCCGCTCAGCGCGCCGCCCGCCGCGCGCGCGCCGCCGGCAGCGCCGCCAGCCGCTCCGCGGCCGCGCGCAGCGTCTCCATCCGCTTGCAGAAGTTGAAGCGGACACGCGGCCGCGCCGGATCCGCCCGCACGAGGAAGCTGGACAACGGCACCGTGGCCACGCCGATCTCCGTCACGAGGTGGCGCGCCGCCTCCACGTCGTCCGCGAAGCCGAGGTCCGCGACGTCCGTGATCACGTAGTACGCCCCCGCCGGCCGCGACGGCTTGAGCCCGGCGCGCTCCAGCACATCGAGCAGGAAGTCCCGGCGCTCGGCATACCCCGCCGCCATCTCCGCGTAGTACGACGGCGGCATCGCGAGCGCCGCCGCCCCCGCGCGCTGCAGCGGCGCCGGCGCGCCCACGGTCACGAAGTCGTGCACCTTGCGGATGGCCGCGGTCAGCTCGTCGCACGCCACCGCCCAGCCCACGCGCCACCCCGTCACGCTGTACGTCTTCGACAGGGCGCTGATCGTCACCGACAGGTCCTCCATCCCCGGGAGCGAGCCCGGCGAGACGTGCCGCGCGCCGTCGTACAGGATGTGCTCGTAGATCTCGTCCGACACGCACACCGCGCCGTGCCGCTGGCACAGCCGCGCCACGACCTCCAGCTCCGCGCGCGAGAAGACCTTCCCCGTGGGATTGTTCGGCGTGTTCAGGATGACGGCCTTCGTGCGCGGCCCGAACGCGGCCGCGAGCTCCGCCTCGTCGAAGGTCCAGTCCGGCTCCCGCAGCGGGACGTAGCGCGGCACGGCGCCGCACAGGATGGTGTCCGGCCCGTAGTTCTCGTAGAACGGCTCGAAGACCACGACCTCGTCCCCGGGATCCACGAGCGCCAGCATCGTGGACAGCATGGCCTCGGTGGAGCCGCAGCACACCGTGACGTTGCGGTCCGGGTCCGCGCGGATGCCGTTGTACTCCTCCGCCTTGCGCGCGATCGCCTGCCGCAGGTCGGGCGCGCCCCACGTGATGGCGTACTGGTTCACGCCGTGCCGGATGGCCTCGCACGCGGCCTCCTTCACGGCCTCCGGCGGATCGAAGTCCGGGAATCCCTGCGCGAGGTTCACCGCGTGGTGCGCGCGCGCGAGGCGCGTCATCTCCCGGATGACGGACTCCGTGAAGCGGAGCGACTTCGCCGACACGCGCGCCATGCCCGACCTCCGGAGGGTGTCCGCACATCGTGCGGGGGTGGCGCGGCCGCGTCAAGGCGCGCCCCGGCGCGCACGTCAGCGGACGCGCACGACCTTCTCCACCGCGGTCGTCCCCGCGGTCTCGAGCCGCACGAAGTACACGCCGGCGGCCGCGGCGCGCCCCTGCGCATCCCGCCCGTCCCACACGAGGACGTGGGAGCCGGCATCCCGCTCCCCGCGCGCCAGCGTCGTCACCCGGCGGCCGCGGGCGTCGTACACCGTCACCTCGAGCGCGGCGCGCGCCGGCAGGTCCAGCCGGAAGGCGCTCGCGTCGGATGCGGGGTTCGCGCCGGTCCTCGCGAAGCGCACGGTCGCGACGGCCGCGGCCGGCGCCACCGCTTCCGGCGCCGCCACCGTGACGGACGTCGTGGACGCCGTGTCGGCGACCCCCGGAGCGTAGTTCGGCGCCTCGTCGTACGCGAACGCCATGTAGTGCCACAGCGTGCCCGGCGCGAGCGGCGCGTCCGCCAGCGGCGTGGTCGAGTGATCCGCGTCGTCGGCGGCCACCACGAACACCCCCGGCGCGGGCTCCTCCCCCGGCGTGTACGTGATCCCCGCCTCGGGCGCCCACGCGATCGGCGCCGCGGACCGCACGACCAGCGTGCCCGCGCGATCGACGTCGCCCGGCCGGATCCACGTGAGCGTGACCGTGGTGTCGCCCGCGGACTCCGCCGCGAAGGACGCGGGATCCGCCGGCGGTCGCGCATCGAACCCCGCGAGGGAGTACTCCTGCGGCCCCATCGGGACCGACCCGCCGCGCACGCGCGCGGTCCAGACCCCCGGCGCGGGGGCGAGCACGCGCACCTGCTCCAGGTTGTCCCGGTGGTTGACTCCGGTGCCCGCGGGAAGCGCGGGGTTCGCCGGGTCCAGCACGAAGGGCAGGTACACCGCCGCCGCCGGGGACACGAGCTCCAGGTCCAGGTCGTTCACCAGCGTCGCCGCGGCGAGCTCCGCCGCCGGCGGATCGTCCCAGGCCAGCGTGACGCGCAGCGTGTCCGTGCCCGCCGGGACGAAGAACGTCCACTCGTCCGCGCCGGCATCGTCCACGGCATCCTCGATCGTCGTGGCCGTCCGCAGCGCCGCCACGGTCGCCTCCAGATGGATCGCCCCCAGGCCGAAGCGGTAGTCCGGGCCCGCCGGCCCCCGGTCCTGCGCGTAGCCGCCGAGCAGCGCCTTCGCGGTCGCCGGGCGCGGATCCGCGGGGTGGAACGCGCGCCAGTCCGCCGCCAGCACCGCCACCGCCCCGGTGACCGCGGGCGCGGCCTGGCTCGTCCCGCACGTCGTGTAGTACCCGCCGCCCACCGCGGTGGACGTGATGCCGAGATCACCGGAGGCCTGGCAGCCCGGCGCGGTGACGTCGGGCTTCATGCGCCCGTCGTCCGTGGGCCCCCAGGACGAGAAGTACGCGATGACGCCCGCGTCGGACTGGTTCGCGCCGACGGTCAGCACGTTCTTCGCCGTGCCCGGAGGCGGCAGCGACCCGTACCCTCCGGGAGCGGACGCCGCGCAGTCCGCGTCGTCGCGCTCGTTCCCGGCCGCGAACACCACCGGCAGCGGCTTCCCGTACGCACCGCGCACGATCGCGTCGAACTCGGGCGCGTCCGCCGCGTAGTCGCCGTACAGGGAGCAGTTGGAGCTGTCCACGGTGGCGGTCCACGAGTGGTTCGTCAGGTCGATGTCGTGCGCGGCCACCGCGCTGTCGATCTCGGCGAGCACGTCCGGCACGTCGTACACCACGAGCTGCGCCTGCGTGGCGACGCCGCGCCACTGCCACCCGCCGCCGCCGTGCGCGAGGCTGTTCGTGCCGTCGCCGATCAGGATGCCGGCCACGTGCGTGGAGTGCGGCAGCGTGAACATCCCCGGCTCGCCCGCCGTCACCCGACCCGCGAGGTCCGGGTGCGCGAGGTCCGGGGAGCCGCCGTCCCACATGCCCGCGACGATCCCGGCGCCGGTGAGTCCCAGGAGTTGGACCTCGTTCACGTGCGCGTCCACGCGCATGCCGTTGTTCGCGAGCTGCGGCGCGGGCGGCGCGGCCTCGACCCAGCGCACGGCGTCGAGCCCGGCCAGGCGGACGACGGTCTCCGCATCCGCGATGCCGTCCACGATGCCCAGCCGCGGCAGCGCGCGGGTCACCGCGAGACCCGCGGCGGCGGCGCCGCCGCGCGCGTCGGCGAAGGGGACATCGGCGAAGACCTTCACGCGGACCGGCACGGGCGACGCACCCGCCGTCGCCAGGCGGCGGGCGAGCGCGGGGTCGGTGCGATCCTCCGGCCGCAGCGTCCACGCCGCCTCGACGGCGGCGCCGCGACCCGTCGCGGGCAGGGCGGCCGCGGGGACGTTCGCGATCCACCACCCGTCCCCGATCGGATGCAGCAGGCGGACACCGCCCGGCAGGACCCCCGCGCGGGCGCCCGGGCCGGTCCGCACGAGCGCGTGCGCCGCGCCGCGGGCCTGCACGTCGGCGGCCAGGGAGGGCTCCACTCCCGTCGCCGATGCGGGCAGGGAGCGGGTGCGCGCGGGCGACGCCGCGGCGAGCGCGGGCGCGAGGACGCCCACGGCGGCCAGCACCGGAAGCAGGACAGCCGGTCGGGCAAGGCGCACGGTCGACTCCGGGCGAGCCGGGAAGGGTGTCCCGATTCTAGCCCGCGCCGCCCGCGTCCCTCAACGGGGCTGGCGCCCGGCGCCTCCCGCGTTTGGCCGATCCTCGCCTCCGCCGAGCAGGACCGGCGGTCCCTTCGCAGGTCGATGCGGTCAATCCAGCCGCGCGAGCACCACCAGCGTGCGGTCGTCCACCTCCCCGGTGGGCGGCGCCGCCTCGTCCGGCAGCCGATCCAGGAGCGCGTCCGGCAGTTCCGGGGGCGTGACCCCCTCCGCATCCAGGGAGCGCACCAGGCGGACGAGACCCTCCGCGCCCAGGGGCTCCTGCCCCTCGCCCTCCGCGTCCGTGAGGCCGTCCGTGTACAGCAGCAGGCGGTCGCCGGGCTCCATCCGGGCGCTCGCCCCCCGGTACACCGCGTCGGGGAACACGCCGAGCAGCAGGCCGCCCGCGGTCAGCGGCTCCACGCCGCCGGACCGCCGGAGGAGCAGCGCCGGCTCGTGGCCGCCGCTCGAGTACGCCAGCGTCCCGTCGGCGGGCGTGTAGATGCCGAGGAACGCGGTGACGAAGTAGTCCGGCTCCAGCTCCGCGCACAGCACGCGGTTCACGCGCTCCAGCACCACGGGCGGATCGTCCGCGCGGCGGAGCTCCGCGCGCAGCTCCGCGCGGAAGCTCGCCATGATGAGGCTGGCCGGGATCCCGTTGCCGGACACGTCCGCGATGACGATCGCCCAGCGGTCCGAGGGCATCGGCAGGAAGTCGAAGTAGTCCCCCCCGACGGCGGACGACGGCTCGTTCCTCCCCTCGAGCACGTGCCCGCCGATGCGCGGCGCGCGCCGCGGCAGCAGCGCGGCCTGGATGTCCCGCGCCACGAGGAGCTGGTCGTCGAGGCGGCGCTTCTCCAGCGCCTCCGCGTGCAGCCGCGCGTTCATGATGGAGATGGCGGCCTGGTCCGCGAAGCTCGTGAGCCGGCGCAGGTCGCGGCCGCCGTACGCGTTCTCGCGATCGCTCTCCAGGTTCACGACGCCGATCACGCGGCCCTCGTACGACAGCGGCGCGGCCATCTCCGAGCGCGTCCCGTCGCGCGCGGCCACGTACCGTCCGTCCTCGTGCACGTCCGGCACGATGATCGGCTGTCCGGTGCGCGCCACCCAGCCGAGGATGCCGCGATCCACGGCGAGGCGCGCCCCGTCGATGCGATGATCGTCGTAGCCCAGGACGGTCTCCTCGGTGAGGGTGCCGCCCTCGCCCACGAGGAAGATCCCGATCGCGTCCGCGGGGATCAGCTCGCGGATCGCCTCCACGATGGACGCCAGCACCTCGTCCAGCTCCAGGTGCGACGAGATCTTCCGGCTGATCTCGACGAGGAGGCCGAGCTCGCGCGCGCGCCGCGTCTGCGCGCGCAGCAGCCGGCCCACGTCCAGCGCGATGGCCAGGTGGTCGGCCACGGACCGCAGCGCGGCCTCCTCCTCGTCCAGGCGAGGCCCCGGGTCGTCGCGGTACGCCACCTCCAGCGCGCCGAGCATCCGGTCCAGCCGCGACAGGGGCGCCGCCACGCGCACCGCCGGCACCGCGCCCAGCACTTCCGCCGCCGCGCGCGCGCCGGGAGTGTCCGTCTCGCGGCGGATGCCGCCGTGCCCCGTGGTCAACACCTCCTGGGCGAGGCGCGACGCGAGGACGTCCAGGGCGCGCGGCGCGGCGTCGCCGCGCACCAGCACGTGGGCGCCGCGGTCGACGTCGTCCCGCGCCACCAGGAACGCCGCATCGGCGCGGACCACCCGCAGGGCGAGGTCGAGCGCGAGGTGCAGGGCCCGCTCGCGGTCGAGCGACGCGTCCAGCAGCTCCCCCGCGCGCAGCAGCGTCTCGAGGTCCTCGACGCGGCGCGTGAGCCGCTCCAGGCTCCCGGCGCCGCCGGGCCCGCCGGCCGGCTCAGTCATCGATCCACACGCGATCCACGCCGTCGAAGGACGGCGCGAACACGCTGACCGCCTCCACCGGCGCGCCGGTCACCTCCAGCGCGTGGACCGTCCCGCGCGGGATGCGGATCACCGCCCCCGGCTCCACGTCCACGGTGTCGGCGTCCAGTCGCAGGCGTCCGCGACCCGCGAGCACGACCACGGTTTCGTCGTGCCGGCGATGGAGGTGCGCGCGCACGGCGGTCCGGATCCGCAGGTGCTGCGCGCTGCAGGTCTCCCCGGCGCCGATCGCCATGCTGGCCACGTCCTGGTCGGGCAGCGAGGCGCCGGCGGTGTCGTAGACCACCGGCGAGGACGGCGCGCGCTCCGGCGCGAACCGCACGGCCACCGCCACGACCAGCGCGCTCACGGCGAGCGCCGGGCCGGCCGGCCCGCGTCGCACGTGGTTCCACCACTCCCCCATGGACACCCCCCGAGGTGACGGGGGGCGAGCTTAGCGCAAGTCCGCGCCGGCCGGGTCCCCGTCCCGCCCGCCCCGGCTACGACGCGGGGGGCGGTCCGAGGACGGCGCGGCAGGTATCCGCCCCGGCCGCGACCAGCCGGGCCGTGTGCGCGTCGAGGGCGGCCCGCGCCGCCGCGCGGATCGCATCCGCCGGGAGGTCCGGCCACGGAGCGCCCGGACCCAGGGCGGCGCCGAGGTCCCGCACCACGCAGGCCGCCGCCCACGCGTGCGGCGCCGCCTCGTCGAAGGCGGCGGCGCTCGCGAAGTGCCCGAGCGTCGCGCGCAGCGTGGAGTCCGCGAGGGCGACCTCGGTCAGCTTCGCCCGGTACTCCAGGTCCGGCTGCAGCAGCGCGGGGAAGCGCGGGTAGTCCGCGAAGTGGCGCCCCTCGTGCGCGAGGTAGCCGACGCGGAAGCTCTCCGACGCGGGATCGTAGGAGTCCGCGACGCAGAACAGCCGCTCGGGCCCGGCCCAGCCGCCGGTGAACGAGCGGCCGAACGTGGCCCACGCGGTCCATCCGGAGGCGAGGAACTCCCGCACGAACACGACCTCCACGGTCACCGTCGTGTCCGTGAGCGCGACCGGCGTGCGCGTCGTGTCCTCCCGGGCCCAGATCATCAGGTCCAGCAGCGGCTGCGTGCGCCCGGTGAGCGCATGGAAGCCGTCCCGCAGCAGCGCGTCGCGCAGCCACTCCAGCGGATCCTCCTCCGCGCCGCACGCGCCGCCCCCCGCCGGCGGACGCAGCGTGCGCACGTCCGCGAGCAGGCGCGCCTCGGCCGCGTCCGCCGGCGCTCCCCGCATGGCGTCCCGCCAGTACCGGTGGTACGCGCCGAGCACGTCGCGCACGAACGGCGTGGCGCCCGCCGGGGGCGGGTCCGCCTCGCCGCGGAGGAAACGGGCGTCGAAGCGGGCGGCCAGCGTCCGCTCGTCCGCGGTCCAGGTGGAGTCCGGCGCCGCCAGAAGCGCCGCGGCGTCGCGCAGGTCGGCCCGCAGGGCCATCGCCCCGTACGCGCCCACGCGGTCGGCCCGCGCCGGCGACGCCGCGACGGGCAGGAGCAGGGCGGAAAGCAGCAGCACGCGCATGGCGGCCCTCGCGGGGTCGGGTGTCCCCCTTCGACGCGCGGCGGCCGCGGAACGTTGGCCGCGCCCTACCCCGGGCTCGCGTCCTTCGCGGGGGGCCGCCGGCGGGCGGCGCGCGTGCGCAGCGTGCGATCGAGCGCGTGGAACGCCGCGCCGATCGCGGCCCCGAGCGCCGCGCCCGCCAGGACGTCCGACGGCCAGTGCACCCCGACGTAGACCCGCGAGTAGGCGACCAGGGCGGAGAGCGCGAGGATCGGCCGGAAGCGGCGGAACCGGAGCGCGAGGAACGTGCCCGCCGCGAACGAGTTCGCCGCGTGCGACGACGGGAACGACCAGCCGTAGGCGCCCACGAGCTTGCGCACGCCCTCCACCTCGTGGAAGGGGCGCTCGCGGTGCACGAGCGACTTCATGAGGGCGGAGGAGACCTGGTCCGCGCACGCCACCGCGAGGATGGCGAGGAGCACGGCGACCCGGGTCTCCGTGCGCCCCTTCGCCAGCAAGGCCAGCAGCAGCAGGATGAGCGGAACGCGCCACGGATCGAAGTCCGTGACCGTCACCATGACGGCGTCCAGCACGGGATGGGTCCAGGCGCCGTTGATGAGATCGAACAGCCGGCGGTCCAGCGCGAGCAGCGCCGTCATCGGCACCCCTCCGGCCGGCGCGCCGCCGCCCCGCCCGGGGCGGCCCGGCGCGTGGTCCGGGTCCCGCCGCTCACGCGGCGGATGCCGCCCCCCGGCGCTCGCGGATCCGCTTCGTCAGCAGCGGCACGACCTCGAGCGCGTCGCCCACGATCCCCCAGCTCGCCACCTTGAAGATGGGCGCGGCGGGATCCTTGTTGATCGCCACGATCGTTCCCGAGGTCTTCATGCCCGCGAGATGCTGGATCGCCCCGGAGATGCCCACCGCGACGTACAGCTTCGGGCGCACGGTCTTGCCGGTCTGGCCGACCTGGTGCGGGTACGGGATCCAGCCCGCATCGACGACCGCGCGCGAGGCGCCGACGGCGCCGCCGAGCGCATCCGCCAGGTCCTTGATCATGGCGAAGTTCTTCGGGTCCTGGATGCCGCGGCCGCCGGAGACGATCACGTCCGCGTCCGCGAGGTTCACCGACTCGCCCTCCTCGCGCCGGAAGCCGAGGATCTCCGTGTCGAGCGCGTCCGCCGGGATCGCGGCGTCCACGCGCGTGACCGCCGGCGCCGCGCCGGAGCCCGGACCCGGATCCGCGTACGCGCGCGGCCGCACGGAGCAGAGGTTCGGTCCCTCCGCGGTGAACTCCACCGTCTCCATCAGCCGGCCGCCGTACACCGGACGCGACGCGGCGAGCTTCCCGCCGCTCCAGGTCACCTCGGTGCAGTCCGCGGCGATCCCCGCGCCGAGTGCCGCCGCGAGCGACGCGGCGAACTCCTTCCCGGCGGTCGTGGCTCCCACCAGGATCCCGGCCGGCCCGCGCTCCCGCGCGGCCGCGGCCACGGCCTCGACCCACGGACGCGTGCGGTACGCCGCCAGCTCCGGCGACGCGAGGCACAGCGCCTCGTCCGCGCCCGACCCGCCGAGCCGCCCGGCCACCGTCTCCGGCGCGTCTCCCGGGATCACGGCCACCACGCGTCCGCCGGCCCCGCTCGCGAGCTCCCGCGCGCGCTGCAGCAGCTCGCGCGCGACCGGGCGCTCCTCCCCGTTCTCGTGCTCGACGACGACCCAGAGATCCTTCGCGGCCATCGCTCCCCTCCTAGATGAACTTGCTCTCGGCCAGCTTCGCCACGAGCCGGTCCACCAGCTCCGCGGGCTCGCCCTGGAAGATCTCCCCCGCCGACCGGGCCGCGGGGACGCGGCGTTCCGTGACGCGCGTGGACGGGGCCGGCGCGCCGCCGAGATCCGCGGCGCCCCACACCGTGACGGGCGCCTTCGACGCCTTGCGGATGCCGAGCAGCGACGGGTACCGCGGCTCGTTCAGGTCCTTCGTGACCGCGAGGACGGCGGGCAGCCTGGCCTTGACGGTCTGGCGGCCGCCCTCGAGCAACCGCTCGACCGTGATGGTCCGCGCGGCCTGGTCGATCTCCACGACCTTGAAGACCTCGGTGAGCACCGTGGCGCCGAGGTGCCGCGCCACCATGGGGCCGGTCACGGCCGTGTTCGTGTCGATCGTCTGCTTGCCGACGAAGACGAGATCCGTGTCCCCCAGCTTGCGGACCGCGGCCGCGAGCACCGTCGCCGCGCCCGCCGCGTCCAGCTCCGCGAACGCCGGATCCGTCACGTGCACGACCTGCCCCGCGCCCATGGCCAGCGCCTCGCGCAGCGACTCCACCGCGGTGTCGCCGCCGAGCGTGACCACGGTCACGTCGCCGCCGTGCTTCTCCTTCGTGCGGAGCGCCTCCTCCACGGCGAAGAGGTCGTACGGGTTCGTGACGTTCTGCGAATCCGCCACGACCGTCCCCGCCGCCCCGGGCTCTCCCTGGACGGAAGGGGCTTCCTGCACCTGCTTGACGAGGACTACGGACTTCATGGCTCCCCCGGGCGCGGCCGGATGCGCGCGGTTCGGTGCGTGCGTCAGATGCGGGGCAGGACCACCCCGGTCTGCGCCTGGTACTTGCCCTTCTTGTCCGCGTACGAGACCTCGCACTCCTCGTCCGCCTCCAGGAAGAGCACCTGCGCGATCCCCTCGTTCGCGTACACCTTCGCCGGCAGCGGCGTGGTGTTGGAGATCTCGAGGGTGGCGAAACCCTCCCACTCCGGCTCGAACGGGGTCACGTTGACGATGATCCCGCAGCGCGCGTACGTGCTCTTGCCCACACAGATCGTGATGATGTTCCGCGGGATGCGCAGGTACTCCACCGTGCGCGCGAGCGCGAAGCTGTTCGGCGGGATGATGCAGACGTCCGTCCGGACGTCCACGAGCGAGCGCGGATCGAAGGACTTCGGATCCACGACCGCCGTGTTCACGTTCGTGAAGATCTTGAACTCGTCGGCGACGCGGATGTCGTAGCCGTACGACGACACGCCGTACGAGATGACGCCGGCGCGGACCTGGCGCTCCTCGAAGGGATCGATCATCCCCTCCGCGCGCGCCATCCGCGTGATCCAGCGGTCGTTCTTCACCGGCATGCCGTCCCCCCGGGGTTCGCGCGCCTCAGGCGCCGGTGTCCTCGGTCCCCGCGGACGCCGCCTCCGCGGCCTCCGCCGCCTCGCGCTCCGCGGCCTGCCGGGCCGCGCGATCGCCGAGGAACTTCTTCACCGCCTTCGCCACGTTGTCCACCAGCTCCATGCCCACGCGGATCTGCCCCTCCCGCGTCGACGCGCCGATGTGCGGCAGCAGCAGCGTGTGCGGGTGCCCGAGGACGCGCTCCAGGGAGGCGCCCGGCGGCTCCTCGGCGTAGCAGTCCAGCGCGCACCCGGCGAGGTGCCCGGACTCCAGCAGGTCCGCGAGCGCCGCCTCGTCCACGAGGCCCCCGCGGCTCAGGTTCAGCAGGTACGACCCGCGCTTCATGCGCGTGAGCCGCTCCCGCGACATCAGGCCCGCGGTGTCCTCGTCCAGCGGCACGTGCAGGGAGACGAAGTCCGCGCGCGACAGGACGTCCTCCATCGAGCTCACGGGCACGCCGGCCACCTGGCTCTCCGTCAGGAACGGGTCGGTGGCGGCGACGCGCATGCCGAACGCCTGCGCCAGCCGCGCCACCTCGCGCCCGATGCGCCCGAACCCGACCAGCCCGAGCAGCTTCCCCTTCAGCTCGAAGCCCTGGAAGTCCGTCCGGCGCCACTCGCCCCGGCGCATGGATGCGTCCGCCTGCGGCACGTGGCGCGCGAGCGAGAGCAGGGCCGCCAGGGTGAGCTCCGCCACGGCGGTGGTCGTGGCGCCCGGCGTGTTCACCACGCGGATCTCGCGCTCCGACGCCGCCTCCATGTCGATGTTGTCCACGCCGATGCCCGCGCGGCCGATCACCTTCAGCCGCCGCGCGGCCTCGATCACCTGCGCGGTCACGCGCGTGCCGCTGCGGACGATGAGCACGTCCGCGTCGTCCACCTTCCCGGGAAGCTCCTCCGGGGTCAGCCCGAGGCGCTTCTCCACCGTCCAGCCGGTCTCCTGCTCGAGCCGGCGGCATGCCTCGTCGGAAATCGGATCCAGCACCACGATTCGCTTCATCAGGACAACCCCAGGATTTCGTCGATCCAGCCGAGGAGTTCCTCGATCTCTTCCAGCCGGATCTCCCCCATGTGGGCGATCCGGAACGTGACGTTCTTCAACCGGCCGTAACCGTTCCCGATCACGGCCCCCCGCTTCGCCAGCTCCCGGTTCAGCGCGGCCACGTCGATGCCCCGCGTGTTCCGGATGGCGGTCAGCGTGATCGACTCGTAGCCCGCTTCCGGGAACACGTCGAACCGCTCCCGGGCCCACGCACGCGTGCGCTCCGCCATCGTCCGGTGGCGGGCCTCGCGGACGGGCATCGTCTCGTCGAGGATCCGGCCGAGCTGCCGGTCGAGCGCGAACAGGTGCGGCGTGGACGGGGTGGTGATCCCCTGCCGCTTCTGAAACGAGTCGTAGTGTCGCACAAAATCGAAGTAAAACCCACGATTCTCGATGGTCTTCGCCCGCTCGACGGCGCGCGGCGAGACGGCCATCACGGCGAATCCGGGGGAGACCGCGAGGGCCTTCTGCACGCCGGCCAGCAGCCCGTCCAGCCCGAGCGCGTCGAAGTCCAGGTCCACCGCCGCCAGGGAGCTCACCGCGTCCACGAAGAGGAACACCTCGGGGAACTCCTTCACGACGGCCGCCAACTCCGGCAGGGGATTGAGGATGCCGGTGGAGGTCTCGTTGTGGGTGAGCAGGACCGCGTCGTACTTCCCGGTGCCCAGGGCCGCCCGGAGGGCGTCCGGACGGAGCGCCTTGCCCCACTCGGTCTCGAGCGGATCGGCGTCCTTCCCGTTCCCCCGGCAGATGTCCAGCCAGCGGTCGCCGAAGGCGCCGCAGGTGGCGCAGAGGAAGCGCCGCCCGGACCCGTTCCGCGCCACCGCCTCCATGAACCCGGTGGACGAGGACGTGGACAGGAACACGGGCGATTCCGTGTGCAGGAGCGTCTGCAGCGCCCGGATCACCCGGTCGCCGAGCTGCGTGGCCTCCTCCGACCGGTGCCCCACCGGGGGCGTGGCCAGGGCCTCGCGGACGTCGGGCAGGACCTCGGTCGGCCCGGGAATGAAGAGCCTTCGATGCACGTGGGAACCCCTCCGAACGGCGGAACGTACCCCGCGCGGGCCGGCGCTGGGAAGCCGAAACCGCGCGCCGGCGGCCGGGCTTGACGGCGGTCGCGCCGCCTCCCTACCCTGTCCGGTCCACTGGTGCGCGTCCGTCCGGAATCCCGATTCGAGGCCCTCCCATGATCCATGCGAACGTCCTGGAAGTCGTCGGCAACACCCCGCTCGTGCGCCTCAACCGGATCCCGAAGCCCGGGGACGCCGAGGTCGTCGTCAAGGTGGAGGCCTACAACCCCGGCGGCAGCATCAAGGACCGCATCGGCATCCGCATGGTCGAGGACGCCGAGCGCCGCGGCGTGCTGAAGCCGGGCGGCTGCGTGGTCGAGGCCACCAGCGGCAACACGGGCGCGGGGCTGGCCCTCGCCTGCATCCAGAAGGGCTACCGCGCCATCTTCGTGATGCCGGACAAGGTGTCGCAGGAGAAGATCCGGTACCTGAAGGCCCTGAACGCGCAGGTCATCACCTGCCCCACCGCCGTGGAACCGACTGATCCCCGCAGCTACTACTCCGTCTCGAGACGCCTCGCGGAGGAGACCCCGGGGGCCATCCTGGCGAACCAGTACCACAACCCGGTGAACCCGCGGACGCACTACGAGTGGACGGGGCCGGAGATCTGGGAGCAGTGCGACGGCCGGCTGGACTACTTCGTGGCCGGCATGGGCACCGGCGGGACGATCACGGGCATCGGCCGCTACCTGAAGGAGAAGGACCCGAACGTGAAGGTCGTGGGCGTGGACATCCAGGGATCCATCCTGCACCACTTCTTCCTCACGGGGGAGACGTGCCCCGCGCACACGTACCTCATCGAGGGCATCGGCGAGGACTTCATCCCGTCCACCACGGACATGTCCGTGATCGACGAGATGGTGACCGTCGGGGACCGGGAGTCCTTCGTCATGGCGCGGCGGCTGAGCCGCGAGGAAGGGCTGTTCGTGGGCGGGTCGTGCGGGTCGGCGGTGGCCGGCGCCATGCGGATCGCGTCCCGCGAGGGGCGGGACAAGCGGATCATCGTGCTCCTGCCGGACCACGGGAACCGGTACCTGTCCACGTTCCACGGCGACGAGTGGATGCTGGAGCGCGGCATGCTGGAGCCCGGGGAGATGACGGTGGCCGACGTGCTGGACCGCAAGCCGCCGGGACCGCCGCAGCTCGTCGCGGTGGCGCCGGAGGACACCGTGCGCTCCGCCCTGCTGCGAATGCGCGATGCCGGCGTCTCCCAGGTGCCCGTGCTGGAGGACGGCCGCATCGTCGGATCGCTGGAGGACGCCGCCACGATGTCCCGCGTGCTCGCGGACGCGTCGCTGCTGGATCGCATCGTGCGCGACCTGATGGAGGCGCCCTTCCCCACCGTGCGGCGGGACGCGCCGATGTCCGAGGCCCTCGAGCCGCTCGCCCGCAAGCGGGCCGCGGTGCTGGTCCTGGACGACCGCGGCATCGCCGGGCTGCTCACCCGGTTCGACTTCCTGAAGTTCATCCACGCCTAGGAGGATCCCATGGGCTTCTCGACCGACGCGGTCCACGCCGGGCAGTCGCCGGATCCGTCCACCGGCGCCATCATCACGCCGATCTACCAGACCTCCACGTACGTCCAGCAGGGCGTCGGCGTCCACAAGGGCTACGAGTACGCGCGCGGGGACAACCCCACGCGCGCGGCGTGGGAGGCCAACGTGGCCGCGCTGGAGGGCGGCACGCACGGCTTCGCGTTCGGCTCGGGCATGGCGGCCATCGACACCGTGTTCTCGCTGCTGGACGCGGGGCAGCACGCGGTGATGACCGCCGACGTGTACGGCGGCACCTACCGGCTCCTGGCGCGCGTGCGCACCCGCCACGGCATCACGTTCGATCGCGTGCCCACGCACGATCTCGCGGCGTTCCGCGCCGCGCTGAAGCCGGAGACGAAGCTCGCGTTCGTGGAGACGCCCACCAACCCCAACCTCCTGGTCAGCGACCTCGCCGCGATCGCGGCGATCTGCCGGGAGCGCGGCATCCTGCTCGCCGTGGACAACACGTTCATGTCGCCGTTCTTCCAGCGGCCGCTCGCGCTCGGCGCGGACCTCGTGGTGCACTCCGCCACGAAGTTCCTGAACGGCCACAGCGACATCGTCGGCGGCATCGTCGTGGTGCGGGACGCGACGCTGGCGGAGCGCGTGGGCTTCCTGCAGTTCGCAGTCGGCGCCATCCCGGGCCCCTTCGACTGCTGGCTCGCGCTGCGCGGCACGAAGACGCTCGCGGTCCGCATGGAGCGGCACGGCCGGAACGCGCAGGCGCTCGCGGAGAAGCTCGCCGCGCATCCGGCGGTGAAGCGCGTGTCCTACCCGGGCCTGCCCTCCCACCCGCAGCACGAGCTGGCGAAGCGCCAGATGAACGGTTTCGGCGGACTGGTCACGTTCGATCTCGGCACCCGCGAGACCGCGCACCGGGTCCTGGAGTCCGTGCGGATCTTCTCGCTGGCGGAGAGCCTCGGCGGCGTGGAGAGCCTCGTGTGCCTGCCGGCGGAGATGACGCACGCGTCGGTCCCGGCGGAGGACCGCGCGAAGCTCGGCATCACGCCGGGCCTCGTCCGCATCTCGGTCGGCATCGAGGACGTCGAGGATCTCTGGGCCGACCTGGAGCAGGCGCTCGCGAAGGTGCCCGCGTCCGTGGCCTGAGGGGCGCGGCTCCTCACGGGTGCGGCGCCAGGCCCTCCGGCGCGTTCGAGGTGGCCGCGCGCGCGTACCACAACGCCGCCCCCGGGCCCTGGCGGGCGTCGAGGCCGGCGAAGATGCGGAACCCCTGTCCGTAGACGTCGGTGCGGCGCTCGATCACCTCGCGCTCGCCCTCGCAGCCGTCGCGCCCCTCGAGCAGGCGCCAGCTCACCCACTCCGCGAAGCCCTCGCGCAGCCGCGGCCCCTGCGCCTCGGGACAACGCGCCCCCTGCCACGCGTGTCCGATCTCGTGGGCGAGGACCGCGGTCAGGCGGGCCCGGGGCAGCGGCACGAGCACGTGGATCGCGTCGCGCCCCCCCTCGCGGAGGTAGATGCCGCTCAGGCCCTCGGGGGCGGGCGTCTCGGGGCGATCGCGCAGCGCGCGCTCGGAGTCCAGGACCAGCGGCGGCCAGGTGTCGAGCGCCAGCCCGAGCCGGTCCGCGGCATCCGCGCACAGGGACGCGTACAGCGCCTCGATCACGGCCGGATCGTGCACGAGCGTCGCCGCGCAGTCGGGGCAGAACGCACGGCCATCGCTCAGGCGCATGGAGCGGACCGGCGCGCCGCAGGCCGAGCACGGGACGGAGCCCGAATGGCAGTCGTCGCAGTAGTAGCCGGGCCGCCCCGCCACGGACCACGCCACCTCGCCGAGGGCGCGGCCGCAGGCGACGCACGGCGCGTCGGCGTCGACGACGATCGGTTCGTCGCCGGCGGCGGGATCCCGCACGGGCAGTTGCGCGGACGCGGGCGGCGCCGCGGCCGCGACGAGCCACGCGGCGAGCCACGCGGCGAGCCACGCGACCCGCCCCACGCGGCGAGGCCCGATCGCCGCGCGGCGGCTCAGTCGGCGGCGCGCTTCAGCTCGGCGATCTCCGCGCGCAGCGACTCGATCTCCCGCCGGAGCTCGCGATTCTGCACGTCGATGGATCCCTCGAGGAACACGAGCCCGCCCAGCGGCACGCCGACCAGGCACGCGAGGAACATCAGCGCGAGCGTGGGCGTGAGCAGGCCGGCCTGCACGAGGATGCGATGCAGCAGGAAGAGGGAGGCCAGGAAGACCGCGCTGCCGAGGATCGACTTCAAGGAGGACCTCCGGCCGGGCTTGACCAGGGCGGCGATCCTCCCCGATGCCCGGTCCCCGGTCAAGGCGCGCAGGCGCCGAGGTCACCGCGCCTCGGCCCGGGTCTCGGCTTCCCGTTCCGCGTTCCGGCGCGGGCGCGACGCCGTTCCGGCCGCGGTGAGGTTCACGACTTCCGTCCACTCGAGCCGCGCGCTCGTCCGCGACGCCGGCCCGGTGCGGGAGGGCACGGCCCCACCGGTCCGGGCCCCGGGGAGGGCCTCGCCGAAGAGGCCGCGCAGGGCGTGCCGGAGCCGGGAGCTCCCGGTCAGCCGGGCGAGGGCCGTCAGGGCCACGAGGACGATGAGGGCTCCCAGAAGGATCTGCACGGCCGATCTCCGCGGCGCGAGGGGTTGCCGGAAGGATCGGCACGGCGCGCGACGGGCTTAAGCCGCCGCGAGCTCCCCCTTGAGGCGTCCGACCAGCGTGGTCCGCCGGCCCCGCGCGCGTCCCGGGCGCAGCGCCAGCCCGAGGGCCCGCCGGCTGCCGACGAGGATCACGCCGCGCCGCGCCCGCGTGACGGCCGTGTAGAACAGCGGCCGGTCCAGCAGGATCGCGTGCTGCGTGGAGAGCGGCAGGACCACCCAGTCGTACTCGCTGCCCTGCGACTTGTGGATGGTGATGGCGTAGGCCAGCGCCACCTGGTCCCACTCCGCGGCGGGGATCTCGACGAGCGCGTCGAAGCGCACCGCGAGCCCCTGCGGGCGCGCGCTCTCCACGCGGCCGATCTCCCCGTTGAAGACGTTCCGGGCGTAGTCGTTGCGCAGCTGGATCACGCGATCGCCCGCCCGGAAGCGGCGACGCCCCAGGCGCACCTCCTCGCCGCGCGGGTTCAGATCGTCCTGCAGCGCCTCGTTGAGCGCGTCCGCGCCCGCGTCCCCCTTGTACATCGGGACGAGCACCTGCACGTCGCGCACCGGGTCCACGCCCTCGGCCGCGGGCAGCCCCTCGCGCACGATCCGGCGCACCTCCTCCGCCACGTCCGGCGCCGCCTCCCGCTCCACGAACACGAAGTCCCCGTGCCCGAGCTCCACCCACTCCGGCGGCTCGCCCGAGAGGATGCGGTGCGCGTTGCGCACGACGCCGCTGCGCTCGCCCGCGCGGAAGATGCGCCCGAGCCGCGCGGTGGGAACGAGCCGGCTGCGCAGCAGGTCCCGCAGCACCTCCCCCGGACCCACCGAGGGAAGCTGGTCCGCGTCCCCCACCAGGAGGAGCCGCGCGCCCGGCGGAACGGCCCGCACGAGGCTGGAGAACAGGCGCAGGTCCACCATCGACGACTCGTCCACGAGCACCGCGTCCGCCTCGAGCGGGTGCGCCTCGTCCCGGCCGAACTCGCCGGTGGAGGGATCGAAGCCGAGCAGCCGGTGCAGCGTGGAGGCCTCGCGCCCCGTGGCCTCGGCCAGCCGCCGCGCCGCGCGGCCGGTCGGCGCCGCCAGCAGGAGCCGCAGCCGGTGCCGCTCGAACAGGTCGAGCAGGAAGCGCGTGAGCGTCGTCTTCCCCGTGCCGGGGCCTCCGGTGATCACCACCACGTGCTTCTCGTGCGCGAGGCGCACCGCCGCCACCTGGTCGTCCGAGAGGGCCAGCCCGCGCTGCCGCTCCAGCAGCTCCAGATCCCGCCGGTCGAACGCGAGATCGTCCGCCGGCGCCTCCAGGAGCGCGCGCAGCCGTTCCGCCGCGTCCACCTCCGCGCGATGCAGGCCGCGCGTGTAGACGCGATCGTCCTCCCGCACGGCGCGCCCGTCCCCCGCGAGCTCCGCCACCGCGCGCTCCACCGGCAGCAGGTCCACGCCGAGCAGCTCCGCGGCGCGCGCGGCCAGCTCGTCCGCCGGGACGTAGACGTCCCCGAGCTCCGAGGACTGGCGCAGGACGTGGAAGAGACCGGCGCCGATCCGCTCCGGGTCCTCGGCGGAGATGCCCAGGCTGCGGGCCAGCACGTCGGCGCGCACGAAGCCGATGCCCCAGACGTCGCGCGCCAGGCGGTAGGGATCCGCCTTGACCACGTCGAGCGCGGACTCGCCGTACTTCTCGTGCACGCGCGCCGCGTAGCGCGCGCCGAGCCCGTTCTCCTCCAGCAGGAGCGTGAGATCGCGCAGCCGCGCGTTCGCCCGCACGGCCTCCGCGAGCCCGAGCGCCTTCGCCAGCGACACGCCCGGGACCCGCGCCACCTCCTCCGGTCGCTTCTCCACCGTCTCGAGCGTGGCCTTCCCGAACGCCTCCACGATCCGCTCGGCGAGCTTCGGCCCGATCCCGGCGGCGAGCCCCGAGCCGAGGTACCGCGCGATGGCCTCCTCCGTGTGCGGCTCCTTGCGCTCCAGCGCGGCCACCTCCAGCTGGCGGCCGAACTTCGGATGGTCCACCCAGCGCCCCCGCGCGCGGATGCGCTCGCCGACCGCGAGCGGCGGCATCCGGCCGACGACCGCCAGGGTGCGCTCGTCCCCCTCCGGGGAGACGCGCAGCACGGTGTAGCCCGTGGCCTCGCTGCGGAAGGTGATGCGCGACACGGTGCCCACGAGCTCCTCCTCGCCGGAGGCGCCCGGAAACAGCGGGAACTGTTCCGTTCGGTCGGACACGCGGGACTCCCCGGGAAGGTCCCCGTGGGTACCACGGCGCCGCATCCGGGACAAGCGGGGCAACGACGAGGCCCCCGCCGCTTCCCGCGACGGGGGCCCGGGAGCGCCTTCCGGGGATGCCGGGGCGCTACGCCTCGTCCGTCCCTCGCGCGAGCCGGCGGAGCTTCAGCAGGCAGCGCTTCTCGATCTGCCGGACGCGCTCCCGCGTCACCCCGATCTTCTTCCCGGTCTCCTCCAGGGACAGCGGCTCCTGCCCGTCCAGCCCGAACCGGAAGTTCAGGATGCGCCGCTCCCGGTCGTCCAGGATCTCCAGGAGCGCCCCCATGCGCCGGCGGTTGAGCGTCTCGCCCGCGTGCTCCAGCGGGGACTCCTGCCGTCCGTCCGGCAGGAGGTCGTACAGCGTGGCCTGGGCCTCCTCGCCGACGGGCGAGTCCATCGACAGGGTGCCCCGCGTGAGCCGCGCGAGATCGTTCACCTTCTCCACCGGAAGCTCCATCGCCTTCGCCACGTCGTCCACGGAGTGGCGCCCCTCCGTGGCCTGCGCGAGCTTCCGCTCCACCTGCAGGTACCGGCGGAGGCTGGCGATGACGTTCGCCGGGATGCGCACCGTGCGGCTGTGGTTCGCGAGGGCGCGCGTGATCGATTGCCGGATCCACTTCGACGCGTAGGTGGAGAAGCGGAACCCGAGCTCGGGGTCGAAGTACTCCGCGGCCTTGATGAGACCCAGGTTGCCCTCGCCGATCAGGTCGCTGAAGGAGAGCCCCATCCCCTGGTAGCGGCGCGCGATGGACACGACGAGCCGGAGATTCGCCGCCACGAGCCGGTCGTGCGCCCGGCGGTCGCCCTGCCGCGCGGCGCGCGACAACTCGACTTCCTGCTCCCGCTTGAGCAGCTTGGTCCGGCTGATGGCCGCCAGGTAGCAGCCCAGGCTGTCCCGGGTCCGCGCCCTCGCCGCCCCGGACGCACGGTCCGCCCGCCCCCCCGCGACTCCGGCGCGCTCGTCCGTACGCTCGTCGAGAGTGTCCTCGCCGCTGTCGAGCATGTCCAAACCTCCGAGAACCACGTGACCGTAGTCGAGGTCTTCCGAAGCCCAGAGGTCCATGGCGGCCTCCCTTCGCCCAGCTCGCGACCGGGGTGAAGGCGGGGAAACGGGCCGGCACTTCGGTTCGGCAAACCCCACGATGGATTGCCGTCCGTTGCGGTCCTTTCGCACCGTTCGTGCCAGGAAGCGGCCGCCGGCCGGCGGCGCCGGCGAGGGACGTAACATGTTGCCGTGTAAAGACATCGTGCGGAGGGCCGGCGGCGGTCCGGCGCGGCGCGCGATCGCGGGCCGGGGCGGGAAGTGTGAACCTCGGTTACATGCTGCCGGAGGACGCGCGAACCCCTTGGGGCGGCGTCACTTCCGGGGTGCGTACGGGATTCACAGCGAATCGGCGAACCGCGCACGCGGTGCGCACTCGCGCGGGAGAGAGCGACCCGCTAGAGGTCGATCGAGTAGCGGGCGATCTTGTTCAGGAGGCCCCGGCGGCTGAGGCCCAGGAGCTTCGCCGCATGCGACCGGTTCCCGGCGGTCTTCCGGAGCGCCTGCACCACCAACTCCTTCTCGATGCCCTCCACCCGGTCCTGCAGGGACTCGTTCCCGGAGAGCGCCGCCACGGCGCGCGGCGCGGCACCTTGCAGCTCCGGGGACAGCGAGTCCGGACCCATCTCACCCGACTCGGCGGCCATGGCCACGGCGCGCTCCACCTCGTGCCGGAGGTCGCGCACGTTGCCGGGCCAGGGATACGCGACGAGCCGGGCCATCGCCTCCGGAGTGAATCCCTCGACCGCCTTGCCGGCGGACGCGCGGAACTCGGTCAGGAAGTGCTCCACGAGCAGCGGGATGTCCTCGGGCCGCTCGCGCAGGGGCGGCAGCTCGATCCGGATGACCCGGAGCCGGTAGTACAGATCCGGCAGGAAGCGGCCCGCATCCACGAGCGTCTTCAGCGGCTGGTTCGTGGCGCACACGATCCGCACGTCGATGCGCCGCACCTGCGTGGAACCCACGGGCTTGATCTCGCCGAGGTCCACGACGCGGAGCAGCCGCTCCTGGAAGTCCCGGCTGGTCTTGTCGATCTCGTCCAGCAGGATGGTCCCGCCGTTCGCGCGCTCGAACAGCCCGATCTTGTCCCGGGAGGCGTCCGTGAACGAGCCCTTCAGGTGTCCGAACAGCTCGCTCTCGAGCACGTCGCGCGAGAGGGCCGCGCAGTTCACCGCGACGAACGGGCGCTCCCTCCGCGAGGAGCCGTCGTGCAGGGCCCGGGCGAACAGCTCCTTGCCCGTCCCCGTCTCCCCCTCCAGCAGGACCGTGGCGCGGGACTCGGAGACGCGGTCCACGAGGTCCAGGATCTCCAGCATCCGCCGGCTCTGCGTGACGATGCCGTCGAAGCCGGACCGGTTGTCCAGGCGACGACGCAGCTCCCGGTTCTCGTGGCGCACGGCCTCGAGCCGCATCCGCTGCACCGCGGTCGTGGCCGTGGCGGCGAACGCCACCAGGAAGTCCAGCGCGGGCTGGCGGAAGTAGCCGGCGTCCGCGCGGAGGTCCACGTACAGCCCGCCGAGCAGCTCGTGCTCCGAGAACAGCGGCATGAAGACGATGGAGCCCAGCCGCTCCAGGCGGTCGAGATCCGATCCGCGGAAGCGCGGGTCGCGCGCGGGGCGCGTGGACACGATGGGTTTCGGCGTGAACCCCCCGTCCCCGCGCAGGGCCCCCACGATCGACAGGACCTCCGCGCGGTCACCCGCGGCCAGCAGGCTCTCCGCCGCCGGCGCCAGACGCCCCGTACCCGGATCCCCGAGGAGGAGCACGACGCGGTCGGCGTTCATCCGCTCCTCGATCGCCTGTTCGATGGCGCGCACGCGCGCGGCGCGATCCTTCGCCGCGTGCACGCGGGCCGCGGCCTCGTTCAGGGCGGCGAGATCGTTCCGCTCGGAGAGGGCCGTCTCCTCCAGCAACCGGTCGATGTCCCGGTGCACGGCCAGGAGCTGCTCCTGGTCCTCGTCGCTGCCCACCCGCTCCAGCAGCTCCATGGCGGCCTGGAGGTGGTGCCGCGCCTCGCCCGTGGGATGGTCGCAGACCATCTCCAGCTTCGCGAGCAGGAGGTAGGCGTGCCCCGCCTCGTAGTCCGCGCCGATGCGCTCGAACGTGCGGCGCGATTCCTCGACGTGCCGGGCCGCGCCGTCCAGGTCCACGATGTTCTCGATGCAGAACTCCGCGTACTCCAGCTGCGTCACCGCCGCCTCGAAGGGAACCCCGCGCGCCTGCTGCAGCGCGAGCGCCTCCAGATACCCCTTCGACGCGCCGACGATATCCCCGTCGCGGGCGAGGATGCGCGCGGCGACCCGCAGCAGCACGCCCCGCTCGTACGCCTCGTCCAGCGCCGCGGACAGCGCGAGCGCGCGGTCCAGCCACTCCCGCGCCTCCGCGAGGTGGCCGAGCCGGGACTCCAGGTCCGCCAGCCGGCGGAGCGCCTCGAGCACGAGATCCCCGCGGGGAGCCATCGCCTCGCCCTCGTGCAGGGCCTGCGTGTACAGGCGCCGGGCCTCCTCGTACGACTCGCTCGCGAACGCGAGATCCCCGCGGAACTCCTTCACGAGCACGCGCTCCCGCGCCTCGCCGAGCTCCTCGATGATCCCGGCCGCGCGGTCGTACAGCGCCTGCGCCTCGGCCCAGTCCCGCTTGTAGCGGTGGTAGTTCCCGAGGTTCAGGCACACCATGCCCACGTTCCACTGGCTGCCGATGCCCTCGAGCAGGCGCATGGCGCGCTCGATGTGCTCGCGGGCCGCCTCCCAGCGGCCGGACTTGAACTCCACGATCCCGAGGTTGTCCAGGCTCTGGCCGACGCGCAGCGTGTCCCCGAGCGCCTCGTGGTGCCCGACCGCCGCGCGGAGGTACTCCGCCGCGCGGTCGAACTGCCCGCGGTTCTTCGCCATGAGCCCGAGGTTGTTCAGGCACTGCGCCGTGCCGGCCTGGTCCTCGATGAGCCGGAACCCCGCGAGGGCGGCCTCGAACGACCGCGTCGCGGCGTCCCAGTCCCCGCGGCGCATGGCCAGGATGCCGAAGGTCTTCTGGGCGCGCGCCAGCTCGGCCGCGGCCGACCGGTCCAGGATGGCCTCGGTGACGCGCTGCACGCAGCCCTCCGCCCGGTCGTAGTCGCCGAGCGAGAGCAGCGCGAACGCAAGCTCGTTCTCGATGCGGCAGCGCACGACCGCGGAGGCGTCCTTCGCGTGCGCGGCGGCGCGGCCCAGCAGCGCGACGGCGTCGGCGTAGTCCCCCGTCTGGGATTTGCAGACGGCCATCTTGAAGTAGACGTCGGCCAGGAGCTCCGGGGACTCCCGGGCCTTCTCCACGAGGAGCAGGATCTGCTCGTAGTACTCCATCGCGGAGCCGAACTCGCCCGCGCTGCGGCTGAACTCCGCGAGCTGTTCCAGCAGGGTCACATCCGCCGGCGACGTGCGGGCGCGCTCCCCCGGCGTGACGCCGCGACCGCGTCCGTCATTCGGCTTCTCGTGCGGCCCTCGCATGCCCGCTCCCGCTTGTGTGAACTCCGTTCACCCTGCACTGCACGACCAACCCTCCGATCGACGCCGCGTCGCCGGTGGGTGGTGCGCGCCTGGTTGGCCTGCTATCGGACCTGGACGCCGTACACCCGCAGGTACAGCCGGATGACCTGCTTCCAGACGTCCGAAAGCCGCTCGCTCGACGTCGCGACCTGCCCCCGGGTCGACGAGGCCTCCGCTGCGACCAGCGCAGGACCCTTCGGATTCGCGATCTGGGGGTGATCGGGATCGCCATTGCGGCCGTTCGGTCCCGCCATCGCGGGGCCGGCGACCAACGAGAGGCTCAGCAAGCAGAGAAGTGCGATCCGCAGGGCTTTCGACATGCCGAACTCGCTCCGTGTTCGTCGGAATCCGGAGGACCGGGAACCTGGTTCACACCTCCGGACGAGGAACAGTTTAGAACCGGGATCCCCGAACGTCAACGCGAGGCCGGCCCGGACTGCCTCTCGCCCCACGCCCTTTTTACGCCCCACAGGAGGCCCGCGACGAGCCCCGCGACCCACAGGCCCAGGAAGCGGGCCGAGGCCTGGCGGAACGCGGGGTCCAGATCCGGCCGCCACTGGACGGCGGCGGCCCCGCCGGCGAACCACAACCCCTGGAGCACGAACCCGAGCACCAGGACGGCGACCGCATCCACGATCAGGCGGTCCCAGAAGCGACCCCAGGACTCGTTCACCGTTGCCTCCCCCTTCGGGCGTGGAGCCGCCCGGCTTCAGCCCCCGGATGCCGGAGGATCCCTGCCTGCGCCGCCGGCCGTCAACCGGCTTCCGCCGGCGCCTCCAGGATCACCGTATCCCCCGCGTTCAACCCCAAGCGCTTCCGTGCGTTGCCTTCGCGCACGGAGATCTCCAGCGTCCCGGATCCGCCGATCGTCAGCAGGGCCTCGCCGGGCGGGACGTCGGCGTAGGCCAGCCGGATCCCCGCCACCCGCGTGCGCCCGGCCACGACCGCGATCGACCGCCAGCCCTCGTCGAAGGTCTCCCGCAGGAAGGCCTCCTCCGCGGTCGTGATCAGGTTGCCGAAGCGGTCCGTGCGCACGATCTCGCACGCGAACCCCCCGTCCGCGCGCCGCGCCGGACGGAACGGCGCCAGCGGGACCGGGTCCTGGACCTCGGGGCCCACCTCGGTGATCGCCGTCCCCCGCAGGAGCCGTGCCGCCGTCGGGGCGAAGACGTCCCGCCCGTCGAACGTCGTGCCGCGCCGGACGTGCTCCAGCTCCCGGAACGCGATCTCGCGGATCTCCGCGCCCGGCTGCTCGAAGGCCGTCTGGAGGATCCCGTTGTCCGGCCCCACGAACAGGTGCCCCGCGGCCGCCACCACCAGGCCGCGCCGGGCGCTCCCCACGCCCGGATCCACGACGCAGACGTGGCAGGCGCCCCCGGGGAACGACCGCCAGACCCGGGACAGGATCCAGCCGCCCTCGCGGATCGCGCCGGGGCGCACCCCATGCGTGACATCCACCACGGCGGCCTCCGGAGCGAGGCGGAGCAGGACCGCCTTCATCTCGCCGACGTACGGGTCCGACAGCCCGAAGTCCGTGAGCAACGTCAAAGGGCCCATCGCTTTCCCCCTTCCGCCCGACGCGGAATCCGGCTTATACCCTTCCCACGCCGCCGCGGGAACCGCGGAGTGGCCTCTCGCGTTCCTTCCGCCCCGATCCGGGCGCGGACCCACCCCGACGAAACCGGAGTCGCATGCCCCCCGTCGCCATCCTCTCCGCCGTGCGTACGCCCATCGGCCGCTTCCTCGGCGCCTTCGCCGGCGTCCCGGCCCGCGACCTCGCCGTCACCGCCGCGACCGCCGCGCTCGCCCGGGCCGGCGTGGAGCCCGCGGAGGTCGGCGAGGTGATCTTCGGGATGGCCCGCCAGGCCGGCAACGGTCCGAATCCCGGGCGGCAGATCGGCGTGACCGCCGGCGTGCCGGTGGAGGTGCCCGGGTACACCGTGAACCAGGCCTGCGCATCCGGCCTCACGGCGGTCTCGCTCGGCGCCGCCGCGCTCGCGCGCGGGGACGCCCGCATCGCGCTCGTGGGCGGCGTGGAGAACATGTCGCGGGTGCCCTTCCTGCTCGAGGGCGCGCGCGGCGGCTACCGCCTCGGCCACGGCGAGGTCGTGGACGGCATGTACCGCGACGGCTTCCACTGCCCGCTCGCGGACCAGCTCATGGGCCGCACCGCGGAGACGCTCGCGGAGCAGGGTGGCATCACGCGCGCGGAGCAGGACGGGTTCGCGCTCGAGAGCCAGCGCCGCGCCGGACGCGCGCAGGCGAACGGGCGCTTCACGGACGAGATCGCGCCGGTCGAGGTGCCGGCCAAGGGCGGACCGGTGACGGTGGCCGCGGACGAGCACCCGCGCCCGGACACGACGCTCGAAGGGCTGGCGAAGCTGCCGGCGGTGTTCCGCAAGGACGGCACCGTGCACGCGGGCAACTCCTCGGGCATCACCGACGGCGCGGCCGCGATCGTGCTGGCCACCGCCGCGGAGGTCGAGCGCCGCGGCGCGGAGCCGCTCGGGTGGATCGAGGATGCCGCGTCCGCGGGCGTCGACCCGCGCATCATGGGCATCGGCCCGGTCCCGGCCACGCGCAAGCTCCTCGCGCGGCTCGGCCGCACCCTCGACTCCTTCGACCTCGTGGAGCTGAACGAGGCGTTCGCCGCGCAGGTGCTGGCGGTGGCGCGCGAGCTCGACCTGGACCTCGAGCGAACGAACGTGAACGGCGGCGCCATCGCGCTCGGCCACCCCATCGGGGCGACCGGCGCGCGCATCCTGGTGACGCTCCTGCACGAGATGCGCAAGCGCGACGCGGAGCGCGGCCTCGCCACGCTGTGCGTCAGCGGCGGGATGGGCTACTCGATGGCGGTGACGCGCACGAGGCCGCGCTGACGGGGCGGCGCCCCGGACACCGGGCGGTCCGGGGCGCCGTCGTCCGGCGTCAGCCCACGCGGACGATCTTGACCGTCCGTTCCACGCCGTCCGCGCGGAGCTTCGCGAAGTACACGCCGGCGGTCACGTTCATCCCCCGCTCGTTCCTCCCGTCCCACGCCACCCGGTGCACGCCGGCGGCCGCGGGCCCGTGCAGCACGGTCCGGACGAGCCTCCCCGCGATGTCGTAGACCGCGAGATCCACGGGGCCGGCCGCGGGCAGCGCGAACGCCAGCTCGGTGCCGGACGTCGAGGGATTCGGCCGGGGTGCCGCGAGGCGCACCTCGGTGGGCGTCACGTCCCGCCCCGAGCGCGCCGCCTCCAGGCTCCGCGCGTCGCCGGCGACCAGCCGGAAGCGGGTCACCGTTCCCGCCGGCAGCGTGAACTCCGGCGTCCGGGCCGGATCGATGGCCACGAGCGACTCGTCCGAGACGAGCACGGCGCCCCACCCCGCGGGCAGCGTGTCCAGCCCGCCCACGGTCACGCGGGCCGGGCCGTCGGCCGCCTCGATGACGAGATCGAAGACCGCCGGCGACGCCGAGGCGCTCACCGCGCGCGTCCACTCGCGCGGTCCCCCGTCCTCCCGGACGAAGTACGCGCGAACCGTGCCGGGAAGACCCGGCGGCTCCTCCGCGGCCAGCGACGGCGTTGCCGAGACGCCGGCACGGTTGTCGAGATCGGCGGAGCGATCCCCGCGGACGTCCACCGCGAGGGACCAGTCCCACGCGGCGGGCACCGGCGGCATCCGCGGCGCCGCGATCCGACCGGGGATCACGAGCGTCTGCGTTCCGGATCCGCCGTTGAACACCCAGTATCCCTGCCACGGCGCGAGGGACGTGACGTCGAAGTAGCTTCCGCCCGAGCGGCCGACGACCCGCGTCGACACGTCCGGCGCGTTCGTGCGGTCGATGGCGGCGGTGGCGATCGGGAAGAGATACGGGTTCCCGATCTGGTTCCAGCCCGGATCCACCGGGATCGTGACGCCGCCCACGGTGGAGGTGGAGACGCCCGTCGCGTCGATGGCCGAAGGCGACTTCTGGATGAGCCAGAAGCCGCGTCCCGGCGCGAGCGCGCCCGCGCTGGCATCCTCGAGATAGGTGCCCGCCGCGGGAGAGTACCTTCCGAAACGCCACTTCTTCGGGTCGTACGTGCCGAGGTCGTCCTCGAGCACGCCCGCGAGGGACGCCGGCTGCGCCGTGAACGGAATGGACAGGAGCTCGTACTGCTCGGCCGGCGACGTGCCCGGGCGCGTGCGCGTTCCGAGATTCGCAGGGAGGAACGCGGGGGCGTCGGGTCCCCCGAAGGGATACACGCGCGTCGTTCCGCCGCCGATCCGGTAGGCGACGTAGAACTCCACGCCGTGCTCGGAGGCGGAGCCGCTCGGGATGGCCGCGGCAAGGCTGTCCGCGCCGACCGACATCGTGGCCGCCGAGAACGCGTCCGCGGTGCCGGCCGGCCGGTAGAACAGCGCGGCCGTCGTCACCGCGACCCCGCGCGGATCGAGCTGCAGGTCGATGGCGGTGCCCGGCGTGAAGCCGTTCGCGAGGGCGCCCTTCGGCGTGAATCCGGGCTCCACGATCCGCGTGACCCGGTCCACGCCCACCCCCGTGACGGTCTGCTCGACTCCCGAGGGCCAGCGCACGGTGACCGAGGTCACCGAGGTCGCGGCGCCGACTCCGAACTCCACAGGCAGCGAACTCTGGGAGAGGAACCCGTCCCCGCCGGAGACCTCGCGCAGCTGGCTGCGCCCGTCCGCCACGAGCGTGACGCGGGCACCGATGGCCGCACGGTTCGAGATCGTCCCCTCCAGCACGAGATGGACCCAGTGGCCCCCGGCACCGTCATTGCGCAGGAAGGCGGTGCCCGAGCCGCCGTCCCCGTTCAGGTAGAGATCGAGGTCGCCGTCGCCGTCCGCGTCCCCCGCGCTGGCGCCCACCGTGGGGTGGCCCGGCGGGAAGCCCGAAGGCGGGAGGCGGTGCCACGAGCCGGCGCCGTCGTTCCGCAGGAGGAGGGCGGTGCCGGACCCCAGCGTTCCCTGGTAGATGTCCAGGTCCCCGTCGTTCTCCAGATCGAACAGGCACGTGCTGGATCCGGTGGACTCCGCCACCGCGGGAGCGATGTTCGCGAACGCGCCGGTCCCCAGGTTGCGGTAGATCCGATCGGCGGCGTTGACGTCGCCCACGACCAGGTCCAGGTGTCCGTCGTTGTCGACATCGCCCCACTGGACGCCCCAGATGTTCCCGGCCGTGTTCACTCCTGCCGCCGCGGCCACGTTGACGAACGAGAGGCCGCCGTCGTTCCGGAGCAGCACCGGCGTGGTGGGGCCCGGTGCGCCGTACAGATCCGGATCCCCGTCGTCGTCGAAGTCGCCCCACGCCGCGGCGGCGACGTTGGCCAGGGCGAGCGCCGCGGGCGTGACGTTGCGGAACACGAATCCGCCGTCGTTGCGGAGCAGGACGGCCGGCCCGAGCCCCGTGCGGTAGATGTCGAGGTCCCCGTCGCCGTCCACGTCGACCCACATGCTGCCGCGTCCGTTCGACAGGGCGGCCGCGAGGTCGCCCGGGGTCTGGCGCGCGAAGGCGCCGCCATCATTGCGGTACACGACCCCGATGTTGCCGATCTTGCCGATGAACGGATCCAGGTCCCCGTCCTCGTCCACGTCGGCCCAGGTGACGCCGATGCCGGCGGAATCCACCGCGCCCGCGAACGCGGTTCCCGTGATGTCGGAGAACCCGGTGCGGTCGTTCCGGAACAAACGCAGGCCCGGAGGGCCGGCACCGGAATAGACGCCGGTCAGGAGATCCAGGTCGCCGTCGCCGTCGGCGTCGTTCCACGCCGATCCGGCGGACGTGGGCACCGCGAGGGCGGTGCCCGTGGCGTTCACGAACTGCGCGCGAACCGGGGAGGCGAGGGCGAGCACCCCGAGAAGGAGGATCCACGAGCCGACCCGGACGCGGTTCGCGGAACGAACCTCGTATTCCGTCGTCATGGCTGGCCCCCCGTACCCTACTGCGGGGGATCGGGGAAGAACGGAAGATCCGACTCCCCGTCGTCGCCGCCGCCGCTCACCGCCAGCACCACGCCGCCCACGACCAGGGCACCGCCGACCGCGAGCACCGCCTTGTTCTTGTACCAGGGCGTGCCTCCGCCGGCCGCCTTGGGCGCCGAGGAGCGCGAGTCGATCGGCTTCGACGGCTCCGACGGCTGCGCCGGCGGCTCCGTGGTGGAGCAGCTGGCCTTCGCCTGCTCGAAGACCTCGAGCTCGTCCTTCGTGTAGAGGTCCGGGTCCGGGCGCCACGACGGCTCCACGCGCAGCGCGTTGCAGAACGCCTCGACCGCGCTCGACCGGTGCGCCAGACCGACCTCGCAGCGCGCCTTGAGGATGTACGCGTCCCGCAGCGTGCCGCCGGAGAGGCCGCCGCCGTCCAGCAGCGCATTGACCTTGGTCAGCGCCGTGGTGAAGTCCGCGACGAGGAAGTAGTCCTCCGCGCGGGTCAGCTCCTCGCGCGCGTCCGCGTACGCGGGGCGGGCGAACAGCACGAGGTCCAGCGTCGTGGCGAGGAACGCGGCGACGGACAGCATCGCCATGCTCCGGAACAGGGGATGTGCGCGGTGGAATCGCATGACTTCCTCCTGGCCGCTGCGGCAGGGTCCGGCTCGGACGTTGGCCGCATGGTAGCCGATGGCGGGGCCAGCGCAAGGGAGTTTCCCGCGCGGCCCGCCGGCTCTTCGCTTGCTCAGCCCCCCGTCTTCTCCAGCGAGAACTGGATCCGTACCTCTTCGTCGGCCGGGACCTCCACGGTCACCGCGCCGCTCCGGTCCGGCCGGAGGTGTCGCTCGCCCCCGCCGGGCTCCGTGATGACGACCTCCGTGATCCGGTAGCCGTCCTTGCGCACGCCGAACGTGTGCTCGCCGGCCGTGATCTTGTCCGCGTACGGCGTCTGCCGCGACGCCGGCTTGCCGTCGATCAGCAGGTCCGCGGGCACCGGCGGCTTGCAGAACACGCGCACCTGGCCCCACTTGAAGTCGTACCGGCCGAGGTCCAGCGTGTCGCCGGCGGCCACCTTCACGTTCCGGAACGTGCGCGAGCCGAAGGTGGGGTGCCGCAGCTCCAGCGTGTGGGAGCGGCCCGACGGCATGGGAACCGTGGCCACGCGCGCCTGCGACTGGAACAGGCGCCCGTCCACGTACACGTCCGCGAACGGGTTCACGATCACGCGCGCCCAGCCGTCCTTCCCGGCGGGGCCCTCCGTGACGGCGGCAGTCTCGGCCTCCGGCTCGCGTTCGGGCGCCGCGGACGCGGGCAGCGCGAACGTGACCCGCGCGATCCCGTTCCCTTCCACCGCGGCCTCGCCGGTCTGGGTGGTGAACCCGGTCTTCTCGACCCGCACCTCCCACGCCCCCGCCTCCAGGTCGGCGAGCGTGGCCGGTGTGGTCTTCCCCGTCCCGCGGAAGTCGCGCTCGCCCTTCTTCCGGATGCGGATGGCGGCGCCCGACGGCTCCGAGGTGACGTCCAGGCTGCCCACGTCGTGCTCGCGCGTGAGGTCCCAGGAGAGCGTGGCCACGCCGCCCGCCGGCACGTCCACGGATCGCGTGAGACGGCCCGTGCCGGGCAGGTCCGCCCGGACCTCCCACGCACCGGCGGCGAGCGCCTCGCTCGTGAGGGGCGTCCTCCCCGGAAGCTCGCGGAAGTCCCCCGACCCCGGGCGGCGCACGAGGACCGCCGCCCCCGGCGGCACCGTGGTCAGCTCGAAGCGCCCGTCCTGGGCAAGGGCCGTGAGCGACACGACCAGCGACTTCTCCGCGCCGGCGATCTCCACGGCGCGCGCCTCGGGGCGGTGCCCGGCCAGCTCCAGCCGGACCTCGTACCGGCCGTCGGCGAGGTCGGCGATCCGGCAGTTCGTGACCTGGCCCGTGGGACGGAAGTCCGTCTCCCCCGGACCGCGCAGGAGGACCGCAGCGCCGGGGGGCTGCGACGCGAGCGCGAGCGCGCCCGCCGCCGCCGGCGCCCCGCCACCGGACGTCATGCGCCACACGCCGAAGGCCGCGGCCGCCAGGACGACGACCCCGACCGGGATGGCCCAGCGCATCGGCGACGCGGCGCCGCCGCCCTTCGCGCGGGACTCCGCGCCCAGCACCTGCGTGGCGCCGGATCCGACGTCGCCGGACGCGAGCACCTTCGTGCGGTCCCCGGACGGCGCGTGCAGCGGCGGCGGGGTTCGCGCGGCGCGGCTGCCGGACGGGGGCGTCCGGGTGTCGAGCAAGTCCTCGAACGGCCGCCGCGACCCGGAGGGCGGCGCCGCTGGCCCCGCGGGCGCCGCCACGGCGGCCGCGGCCGGCCCGGCGCCGCCCTTCGGCAGCCGCACGCCCGACTCCTCGGCCTGCCGCTCCAGCTCGCGGATCGCCTCGTTCGCCTTCGGGTTCTCCGGGTCCAGGAAGAGGACGTAGCGGAACTCGCGCACCGCGTCCTCGATCTTCGCGAGGCCCATCTGCTTGAAGTAGAAGCCGCGATCCAGGTGCGCCGAGATGCTGCTGCGCCGGAGCTCGTCGCGGAAGCCCTCCGGATCCTGCGCGAACTTCTGCAGGTACTTCCGCCGGTGCTTGATGAGGCCGCCGGACGGATCCAGCGTCTCCATGCAGTCCTCGGTCGCCCGGATCACGTGGCGCATGGACGGGAAGCGCTTGTCCGGGTCCTTCGCCAGCATGCGGTCCACGAGGGCCTGGATCTCCGGCGTCACCGGCGCGCGCACGCCGAGCGGCGCGGGGTCGTGGTTGATGATCTGGTCCCGGATCTCGGAGTACGTGCTGCCGCGGAACGGCTTCTCCCCGGTCAGCAGCTCGTAGGTCATGACGCCGAGCGAGTAGATGTCCGTCCGGTGGTCCACGTCCTTGCCCGCGGCCTGTTCCGGCGACATGTACGCCGGCGTGCCGAGCACCGAGCCGGGCAGCGTGAGCGCGGAGAGGCGCGAGATGTCGGAGGATTGCCGCGCGAGGCCGAAGTCGGCCACCTTGATCTCGCCCGCGTTGGAGAGCATCACGTTGCTGGGCTTGATGTCCCGGTGGATCACGCCCTGCTCGTGGGCCGCCTCCAGCCCGTAGGAGACCTCCTCCAGGATGGCCAGGACCACCTCGGGCGGGATGCGCCCGGTCTTCGCCAGCGCATCCTTCATGTCCATGCCCTGCACGAGCTCCATCACGATGTAGTAGACGTCGTCCTCGACGCCGAAGTCGTACACCGCGACGATGTTCCGGTGGCCGATGCCGGACGCGGTCTTCGCCTCGCGCTCGAAGCGCGAGATGAAGTTCTCGTCGTCCGCGAGCCCCGGGTGCAGCATCTTGATGGCGACGCGACGGTTCAGCGCCTTCTGGATGCCGTTGTACAGCGTGGACATCCCGCCCGCGCCGAGCTTCCCCTCGATCTCGTACCCTCGGAATGACCTGGGCATCCTGGGAGCCCCTCTCAGCCGGGCGTGAGGCGCGCGACGATCACCGTGACATTGTCCGGCCCGCCGCGTTCCTTCGCGAGCTGGACGAGGCGCTTGCAGGCCCCGTCCGGGAGGTGCATCGACACCACGTGGAGGATCTCGCCGTCCTCCACGAGGTTGGAGAGGCCGTCCGTGCAGAGGACCATCACCGCGTCGTCCGGCAGCCGCGTGGGTCCCTCCGACACGTCCACCTTCACCTCGGGCTTCACCCCGAGGCAGCGCGTCAGCACGTTCTTCGCGCGCGCGGGGGCGCCGGCGTCGCCGCCGGTGCGCGCGAGCTCGGCGGCGAGGGAATGGTCCCGGGTGAGCTGGACGAGGCTGCCGCCGGAGGCCAGGTACAGCCGCGTGTCGCCGACGTGCGCGAACCAGATCTCCCGGCCGACCACGGCCATGGCCGTGCACGTGGTCCCCATGCCGCCGAGCTTCGGCTCGTCCACGGCGCGCTGGTGGATGGCCGCGTTGGCCGCCTCCACCGCGGCGCGAAGCGCATCCAGCGGTCGGGCGCCGGAGCCGGGCTCGAAGTACGTGTTCCGGACGGTCTCCACCGCGATGCCCGAGGCCACCTCGCCCGCGGCGGCGCCGCCCATGCCGTCCGCCACGACGAAGAGGTGGCCGCGCGCGGGATCGGCGCCCTCGAACACGCCCTTCGAGTCCTCGTTGTTTTTCCGGACGCAGCCCACGTCCGACAGGCTCGCCACGGCGAGCCGCTCGGCGCTGCCCGGCATCAGCTGGATCTCCTCCACGGCCTCCTCGACATCGCCCGCGGACGGAAGGTCCGCCGAGCCGCTGAGTTTCGCACGTTACCCGGATCCGCCGAAGCGAAATCCTCCCTGCTCCCACACCAGTTCCACGGCGTCGGCGAACACGATCCGGTCGCGATGGCGCAGCGCCGCGGACGTGATCGTGCGTCCGTTCACCTTGGTGCCGTTGGACGAGCGCAGATCCACGAGCATCATGCGGCCGCCTTCGGCGCGGATCACCGCATGATGGCGGGACACGCGGGAATCCGCCAACACCAAAGCGTTCCCCACCGCCCCGCCGATGGTGAGCCCCGAGCGCGTCACGGGGAACACGCCGGTCACCCCCGTCACCCCCCGGAGCCGTCCCACCGGGCGGTGCCGCGCGAACACGAGGGCCCCGACGACGGCCGCGCAGCCGACCGTCGCGCCGAGCGCGATCCACGGGAACGGCGGCTTCGCGAGCCCGAGCGCGCGGCGCTCGCGGATCCACGCGCGCACGGGCGTCGCGGCGACGACCCCCGGTCGCAGGAGCACGGCGACC
>CAYYFX010000040.1:0-6950 GCA_964471155.1 uncultured Gemmatimonadota bacterium
TCAGCCTAGTACCCGGAGAGTCTCCGGAGTCCAGCCGTTCCATAGGATCTAGGCGGCCGCTCGACCGGCGCGCGTCCCCCGGTGGCGGCGGGGCACGCGCGTTTCCGGTCTCAGGGGCAGGAGTCGGTCCGACTCCCCACTCCAGCCCCGAGGTGGACCCGTGATGTCGCTCCCGCCCGTCGCCCCCGCCGCCCGCCTCGCGCCGGCGGCCGCCCTCGTCCTGCTCGCGCTCGCCGCGCCGCCGCGCGTGCGCGCCGCCGCGCCCGCGGAGTCCTTTCCGCACGACCGCCTCTGCGGCCTGCCCGCGTTCCTCGCGGACTCCCCGGAGCGGCGCGCGCGCTTCGAGGTGCACCGCGGCCTCAAGCGGCGCACGGAGGCCGCACGGTTCGACCGCGAACGGCTCGAGGCCGGACGCCTGCGCGCCGCCCCCCCGGATTCCCCCGGCCTGGGCGCGGTGGGCGGCACCGTCGCCTTCCCCGTGCTGCTGGGGTCCTTCCCGGAGGCGGCGCCCGCCGTGCCCGCGTCGGCCTTCCAGGCCATGCTGTTCGGCACCTGGCCCACGGGCACGCTGACCCAGTACTTCGAGGAGACGTCCTACGGGGCGCTGCACCTCACCGGCGACGTCGTGGAGTGGCACCGCGTGCAGCAGAACGCGTTCTACTACGCCGGCGACACGTCCGGGCTCGGCACGGACGCGCACGTGGACGAGTTCATCCACGAGCTGCTGGACAACGCGGACGCGACGGTGGACTTCCGCATCTACGACAACGACGGCCCCGACGGCGTCCCCGACTCCGGCGACGACGACGGCTTCGTGGACTTCATCGGCGTGATCCACGCCGACATCGGCGGCGAGTACGGCACCGGCGGCATCTGGTCCCACCGCAGCCGGCTGGCCGCGCTCACCGCCGGCATCCACGTCACCGGCGACATCGGGCACGGCGGTCTCCCCATCCGTGTGGACGACTACACGATCATGTCCGCGTACAACAGCGCCGGCATGCAGCGCGAGATCGGTGTCTTCGCGCACGAGGTGGGCCACGCCTTCGGGCTCCCGGACCTGTACGACACGAAGGACGACGTGACCGGGAAGAGCGCCGGCATCGGCGCCTGGGGCATCATGGGGACGGGCACGTGGGGGCATCCGGAGAGCCCGCCACACTTCTGCGCGTGGTCGAAGCAGGAGCTGGGCTGGATCGTCCCGGGAGTCGTCACGCAGGACCTGTTCCACTGGCCAGTGGCGTCGTCCTCGCAGTCCCCCACCGCGTTCCGCATGTGGACGGGCGGGAGCGCGAACACGCCGGAGTACTTCCTGGTGGAGTACCGGCGTCGCGTCGGCTTCGACCAGTGGCTGCCGGCGGACGGCGTCCTCGTGTGGCACATCAAGGAGAACAACTTCGTCCCGTACGGGAGCAGCCTGAACGGCGACGAGCGCTTCAAGCGCGTGGACCTGGAGTGCGCGGACCAGTTCCTCCCCGACCACCTGATCGACGTGGACCATCTGGACCAGTTCGGCAGCGGTCCGAGCGGCAACCAGGGCGACGCCGGCGACATGTGGTGCCAGTCCGCCGGCATCTTCGGTCCCGCGACCGAGCCGAGCAGCGTGTCCTACGGCGGCGTGGACACCGGCGTGATCATCCGCGTGACCAGCCCGTGCGGCGCCACCTCCGTGAACGTGAGCATGACCGTGGGGAACATCGCCGCGGGATCGGACCTCTGCGTGCGCGATTGCACCACGGACACCTGTCTCGAGCCGTCGGCCTGCGGCTCGTGGTGGGCCAGCCCGGAGATCTGGATCGACAACAACGCCGACGGCGTGATCGACCCGCCGACCCCGGGGCTGCCGAACCGCTTCTTCGCGCGCGTGACGAACCAGGGCACGGCGCCCGCGGTGGCCGTGAAGGTGGACCTGTACGAGGCCACGCCGACGGCCGGGCTGACGTTCCCCGGCCCCACGTCCACGCTGGTGGAGACGGGGACGATCGACCTGATCGGCCCGCTCGGCGACACGAAGACCGTGTCTTTCGAGCACGTGATCCCGATCCCGCCCGCCGACGTGGACCACTACTGCTACGGCGTCGTGGTCTCGACGTCCGTGGACCCGCCGCTCTCCGCGGACGTGCCGGCGGAGAACAACCTCGCGCAGATCAACGTGCAGGAACTGTACGCGAAGGCGGGCGAGACGCCGCCGACCGCGGAGCCGAACCGGTGCGCCGGCGAGGGGCACGACCTGCGGATGGCGGACGTGTTCACGGCGAAGCGCCGGGTGCAGCTCTGCAACACGCTGCCCGACCTGTGCGGGTACACGGTGCGGATCGGCAGCCCGCCGGCCTTCGACGACGCGGTGATTCCGGACGACTGGACCGTGCAGCTCTCGACGGTCGCGGGGACGCTGCTGCCCGGCCAGTGCCTGCCGCTCGACGTCACGGTCACCGACACGGACGCCCACCACCTGGATTTCGCGGTGGTCCCCATCACGCTGATGTGCGGCACGCAGCCCGTCGGCGGGACGGTGCTGAAGTTCCACATCGACAACTTCCCGCCGCGGGTGGACTGCGCGATGTTCGCCGCCGTGCGGCAGGTCCCGCCCGGCACGGACCACCTCCCGCAGGACGAGGCGGTGCGCGTCGAGTGGGACGAGGCGCTGCTGGACTCCATGGGCCACCCGGAGCGCGTGGCGCGCTGGGCAGTGCACCGCGGCAAGACCCCGTCCTTCCTGCCGACGGGTTCGAATCGCCTGCTGGAGACCTGCCTCGACGGCGACCCCCGCACGCCCCGCTACGACGCGGCGGCGGGACTCCCGCTGGATCCGGACGAGACCTGGTACCGGATCATCTCCACCGACCGCGCGGGAAACAGCACGGCGTCGTGCGCGTTCCAGGCGGCGGCGCCGCCGGCGTCCGGCGCACCCGAGGCCTTCCTGCCGGCCCGCCTCGCGCTGGCCGCGCCGCGGCCGAACCCGTTCGACGGCGCCACCACGATCCGCTTCGACGTCCCGACCGGGGGGGCGCGCGCCGCGCTGGACGTCCACGACGTGGCCGGCCGTCGCGTGCGCACGCTGCTGGACGGGCACCGCGACGCCGGCACGCACGCGGTGACCTGGGACGGGACGGACGCGGACGGCGCGCCCGTGGGCGCGGGGATCTACTTCGTCCGCCTGGGCACCGATCGCGGGGACGCGCTCACGCGCAAGGTGATCCGCTCGCGCTAGACGGGCGCCGCCCCGGGAGGCCCGCGCCCGGGCCCCCCCGGGACGGGGCGCTCCCGCACGCGTCGGCCCCCGGCTCACACGTTGGCATGGGCCCAGCGGAAGAGGAGGAGCAGGCCCGCGGACACGAGGGCGGACGCCGGGATGGTGAGGATCCAGGCCCACACGATCCGCCCCGCGATGCCCCACTGCACGCCCGAGAGCTTCGTGGTGGAGCCCACGCCGACGATGGCGCCGGTGATGGTGTGCGTCGTGGACACGGGAATGCCGCTGTGGGTGGCGAGGAAGAGCGTGAAGGCGCCGGCGCTCTCCGCGCAGAAGCCGCCGACGGGGCGGAGCTTCGTCATCTTCATGCCCATGGTCTTCACGATGCGCCACCCGCCGAGCATGGTTCCCACGGCCATCGCGAGGTGGCACGACAGGATGATCCACAGCGTGTGCGGGTCGGCCAGCGACAGCCGGGTATCGGGTTGCAGCGAGCCGGCGGCCACCAGGAGCGCCACGATGACCCCCATGGTCTTCTGCGCGTCGTTCCCGCCGTGCCCCAGCGAGTACAGGCAGGCGGAGACGAGCTGGCCGCGGCGGAAGACGCGGTCCACCTGGGCCGGGCGCCACCGCCGGAAGATCCAGTACACGGAGACCATGAAAGCGAAGCCCAGCACGGCGCCGAGGATGGGCGCGAGCGGGATGAACTGCATCGTCTTGAGGATCTTGTCCCAGCGCAGCACGGACCAGCCCGCATGGGCCACGCCGGCGCCGGCCACGCCGCCGATCAGCGCGTGCGACGAGCTCGTGGGCAGCCCCCACCACCAGGTGAGGAGGTCCCAGATCACCGCTCCCAGCAGGCCGGCCAGCACGACGTAGACATAGGAGGGATCCGCCGCCTCGATCCTCACGATCTTCGCGATGGTGTCCGCCACCTCCGGTGCGAAGACGAACATGGCGACGAAGTTGAAGAACGCCGCCCACACCACGGCCTGCCCGGGGCGCAGCACACGCGTGGACACGATCGTGGCGATGGAGTTCGCGGCGTCGTGGAACCCGTTGATGACGTCGAACGCCAGGGCCACGACGACCGTGACGACGACGACGATCCAGATCCCGTCCATCTCAGGAGTGCTCGAGCGTGACGCCTTCGATTACGTTCGCCACGTCCTCGCAGCGGTCCGTGGCGGATTCCAGCAGCTCGTAGATCTCCTTCCACTGGATGATCTTGACCGGGTCCGTCTCCTTCCTGAAGAGGTTGGCGAGCGAGTTCCGCAGCACCGCGTCGGCCTCGTTCTCGAGGCGGTTCACCTCCACGCACTTGGCGCGGATCATGGCCGGGTGGCTCATGTCCCGCAGCGCCTTCACCGCCTCCTCCAGCGTCTGCGAGGAGCGGACCAGGACGTCCGCCAGGTCCTGCACGCCCTGCCACATCCGGTCCACTTCGTACAGCTCGATGCGGTCCGCCGCGGCGTCCATGAGATCCATCACGTCGTCCATGCGGGAGATCAGCTGGTGGATGTGGTTGCGGTCCAGCGGGGTGATGAACGTCTTGTGCAGCGCCTCCACGCACTGGTGCGTGATGACGTCGGCCTCGTGCTCCAGCTCCGCGATGCGCTTGACCTTCGGGTGGAGGTTCGCCCCCGTGGCCACGAGGGAGGCGAGCTCCTGGGCCCCGAGGACGATGATCGCGGCGTGGCGCTCGAAGAAGTCGAAGAAGGCGACTTCGCGCGGCAGGATCCGGCTGAGCATGGCGGTCTTTCCCCCGCAGGGGTTCGGGGATTCCGTACGATAGCAGCGCAGACTATCCCGATCCCGCGCCGCCGGGAAGGGCCGGGGGCGGGGCGGGGCGGGACCCGGCCGGCGCCGCCGCCGGTCAGGATCGCGCCGCCCGCTTGGCCCGGATCCGCTCCACCGCGGGATGGTCCGCCCCGAACACCTCCACGGCGACGGCCTCGGCCCGCTCGTGGTAGCGCTCCGCCGCCGCCGCGTCGCCCAGCGCGGCCTCGATGTCGCCGAGCCGCTCCAGGTGCGCCACGACGTCGGGCGTGCGCAACCCCGCCTTCTCCACGATGCCGAGGCCGCGCAGCGCCAGGGGCCGCGCCGCGCCCGGGTCGCCGGTGTCGACCGCCAGGGCGGCCAGCTTGCCCAGGGCCATCGCGACCCGCGGGTGGTCCGGGCCGTAGACCGCCTCCCAGATGCGAAGCGCGCGTTCCGCGAGCGCGTGCGCCGCCGCCGCCTCGCCGAGCGCGGCCTCCAGGGCGGACAGGTTCGCCGCGGCCACCCCCACCTCGGGATGGTCGGGGCCGAGCGTCCGCTCCAGCAGCTCCAGCACGCGGCGCTGCTGCGCGCGCGCGCCCTCCGCGTCGCCGGCCTGGTACATCGCCCCCGCGATCGCGCCGCGCGCCTGCACGGTGCGGGTGTGGCCCTCGCCGAGGACCTTGGCCCAGATCCGGTGCGCATCCTCGAACAGCGGGCGGGCCGTCGCGTAGTCCTCCCGCTTCAGGTGCACGGAGCCCAGGTTGAACGCGGACGACGCCACCCTCTCGTCATCCGGTCCCCACGCCTTCCGCTTGATCGCGAGTGCGCGCTCCTGGCAGGCCGCGCTCTCGTCGAGTCGGCCGAGGCTCGAGTGCACCACGCCCAGGCCCGTGAGGCTCTGCGCCACGTCCGGGTGATCCGCGCCCAGCGCCCTCTCCCGCACCGCCAGCGTGTGCTCGTGCGCACGCTGCGCGCCCGCGTAGTCCCCCATCCGCTCCAGCAGGATGCCGTAGTTGTTCAGCGAGATCGCGTAGGCGAGGTCGTCCTCGCCGAGGATCCGGCGCTTGATGGCCAGGTCCTCCTCGTGCAGGACGCGCGCCTCGTCGTACCGTGCGAGGCCCGTGTACACGTCGGCCAGCGTGCCGAGGAGGCGCGCCTTCACGAGCGGCTGGTCGTCGAGGTCGGCGTCGATCCTCCCCGCCGCCCGCTCCAGGATGTCGCGCGCGGTGAGCCGCTCCCAGGTAGCGCCATCGGGATTCGAGACGCGGAACAGGCTCATCATGAACTCCGACACCCGGCGCGACGCCTCCTCCGCCTCCCGGGCCCGCGCCAGGCTCGCCTCGGAGCGCGAGTACAGCACGCTCATGGCGGCCGCGAACGCGATCAGCGCCAGCAGCGCCCCGACGCCGGCGCCGAACGGCACACGGTTCCTCCGGACGAACTTCCGCAGCCGGTAGCGCAGCGTGGCGGGGCGCGCCGACACCGGCTCCGAACGGCGGTATCTCTCCAGATCCTCGCGCAGCTCCTCCACGGAGGGGTACCGCTCGTCCGGATCCCGGCGGAGCGCCTTGCCCACGATGTTGTCGAGGTCGCCGCGCAGCCGTCGGCGGAGCTCCGCGGGCGCCGCGCCGCGACGGCCGGCGATCTCCTCGGCGGTCCGGCCCTGCCTCCGCTGCGTGACCACCGCGCTCGGCTCCGGCGGATCGTCCTCCAGGAGCGCTCGCACCATCTCCGCGGACCGCGACGTCTCCCCGTGCGGGTGCCGCCCGGTGAGCAGCTCGTACAGGAGCACGCCGAGCGAGTACACGTCCGCCGCCGTCGTGGTCGGCAGGCCGCGCACGTGCTCCGGGGACGCGTACGCCGGGGTGAGGAACCCCCGCGTCGTGTGCGCGGCATCGGCGTCCCCGCCCTCCGGATCCACGATCTTCGCGATGCCGAAGTCCAGCAGCTTCACGGTGCCGTCCGGCGTGACCAGCACGGTGGCCGGCTTGAGGTC
>CAYYFX010000040.1:6960-33698 GCA_964471155.1 uncultured Gemmatimonadota bacterium
ACGAGGTTCCGGTGCGCGTGCGCCACCGCCGCGCACACGGACCCGAACAGGCGGATACGCGCGTCCAGGTCCAGGCGCCGCGCGTCCGCCCAGTCCGTGATGCGCTCCCCCTCCACGTGCTCCATGACGAAGTACGGCGTGCCGTCCTCGGCGGAGCCGCCGTCGTACAGCGAGGCGATGTTCGGATGCCGCAGCCGCGACAGGATGCGCCGCTCGTGGCGGAAGCGCTCCGCGATGCCCTCGCGCTCCAGGCCGGCGCGCACGATCTTCAACGCGACGCGGTGCTCCAGCTCCCCGTCCGCGCGCTCCGCCAGGAGCACCTCCCCCATGCCGCCGCGCCCCAGCTCGCGCAGGATCCGGTACGGACCGATCGTGCGCGGCGCGGAAGCCGCGGCCACGGGCGCCGGCGGCGAGGCGTCGAACATCCCGCCGGCCAGGGTCTCGAGCGAGCCGTCCAGCACGCCGGGCCGCGCGCCCGCCTCCAGGAGCCGGTCCACCTCCTCGCGCAGCGACGCGTCGTGGCCGGCCAGCCGCGCCAGGCGCGGGCCGCGGTCCGCCGCCGGGAGCTCCAGCAGTTCGTCCAGGATGGCCTCGATGCGCGCCCAGCGCTCGGGCGTGGTCACGCCGGCCCCAGCTGCCCGTGCAGGAACGAACGCGCCTTGAACCAGTCGCGCTCGATCGTGCGCTCGCCCACGTCCAGTGCCGCGGCCGCCTCCGGGACGGACATGCCCCCGAAGAAGCGCAGCTCCACGACGCGGACGAGCCGCTCGTTGAACCGCCCGAGCCGCTCCAGGGCCTCCTCCAGCTCCAGGATCCTGAGGATGTCCGGCTCCTGCACCGCGTGGTGCTCCGCGACCTCCACCGGCTCCGCCCCGCCGCCGCGCTTGGCGGCGAGCTTCGCGCGCGCGTGGTCTACCAGGACAGAACGCATGGCGCGGGAGGCGACCGCCATGAAGTGCACGCGATCGTTCCAGGACGCCTCCCGCCCCGCGAGCCGCAGGTAGACCTCGTTCACCATGACGGTCGTGCTGAGGGTCCCGGTCCGGTGCCGGCGCAGGTGCAGGTGGGCGACCTTGCGGAGGTCGCCGTACACCAGCTCGAAGAGGCGGTTCGTGGCCTCCCGGCGCCCGCCGCGGATCTCGGCGAGGAGACGCGGGATCTCGTCGTTCGCGGACACGGCATCCTCCCGCGCGGCGGCGGACCGGCGGAGCCTAGCAGACCCGGGACACCGGCCGCGAACCGGGAAGCCGCACCTGCGCAGCGGCCGCCCCCGCCGGAGCGGGAGCGGCCGCGGGAAGGGCGGTGGGCCGGGTGCGGCTACCGGAGGAGGACGCCCTTCGTCGTGCGCGACTCGGCGCCGGACGCGAGCCGGATGAAGTAGATCCCGCTGGCGACGTCCGCGCCGCGGTCGTCGCGCCCGTTCCAGGTCAGCGTGGTGCGCCCCGACGGGGCCGTCCCGTCCAGGAGCGTCTTCACCACGCGCCCCGTCACGTCCAGGACGAGCAGGCGCACCGCACGCTCCTCGCCCAGCGCGAATGTCACGCGCGTGGCCGAGGCGAAGGGGTTGGGTTCCGCCCCGGCCAGCTCGAAGGTGGCCCGCGCGACCGCCGGCTCGCCGGCGCCGGTGGCCCCGGCGTGCGGCGCGCGGATCGCGAAGAACGCGGCGTCGCCCGGACCCGGCGCGTGCAGGCCGACGCGCGCGGTGGATGCCACGGGCGCCGTGTTCGCGTCGAACCGGAAGTTGAACAGCGCCTGGTACGGGATCGGGTTCGTCACGCCCGCACCGCCGTAGGTCCCGGTGGACCACGCGATCCGGCCGGCGCCGACGGTCACCGCCCACTGGTTGCCCGCGTCGAGGTCGATGTCGCGGAAGCCGGCGTTCGTGACGGTCGCCGCGCCCACCGGCACCTCGAAGCTCCCGAGGCCGCGCGCCGAGGACTGGTTGTACACGACGTACTCGTAGTGCCACGTCCCGCCGCCGAGATCCGTCACGCGGTTCGCCACCACCGCCGTGCCGTCGCCGGCGGCCACGTCCTTCGAGTCCATCTCCCCGCCCCACGCCGCGATGCCGGGCCCGGGCATGCCGTCCAGTCCGACGCCGACGTCCGGGAAGGTCCACGCCGTGCCGGTCCACGTGGGGATGCACTCGCGCCAGGCGTAGTTGTTGGCGCGGTCGACGTCGTCCATCACCCAGTACACGCCCTCGTAGAAGTAGCGCGCGCCGGGGACGAGGAGGTCGCTCTCCCGCACCTCCAGCCGGTGCTGCACGCCGTTCAGCCCGGACCCGTCGTTGCTGCGCACGCAGTCCACCGGGACGCCGTCGAACCAGCTGCCCAGGCAGTGCCACACCGCCGTATGCGGATTCACCTCCTCGCGAGGGCCGAGGTAGTACTGGGACCCGTTGTTGGCGAGCGAGTACGTGTCGGAGCACCCGACGTTGAGCGTTCCGCCGCCGCCGCCGATGCAGGCGAGACCGCACTGGTTGTTCGCGAGCGCGTAGAACGCGTGTTTCGTCCAGTTCCGGCCGATCTGCTCGAAGCGGCCGTCCTTCTCCCGGAACATGGCCAGCCCGATGAACGGGTGGTTCTCGGCCATGGGGGCGTACCACGGGACGTTCACGCTGCCGTGGTTGCACGACGTCGTGTTGAACGAGAGGCCCAGCGTCCCCGTGGGGTGGATGCCGATGCGGCCGAGGTCGTCCATGCCGTAGACCTCCTTCAGCCACACGTCGATTCCCGTGACCGCCGCCGCCGCGGGCGCCGGCTCGAGGGACGCCTCGCGGCGCACGGGCTCCGTCTCCCACGCGAGGTCGAGCGCGCCCACCCAGTCCCCCGCCGCCTCCGGGCGGCCGATCGCGCGCGCGAACTCCGGCGCGATCACGACGTCGCCGGCCAGCAGCACGAGCCGCCCGTCCTCCGCGAGGAACACGGGCGACGCGCTGCGGATCTCGAAGGGGCCGAACGTCGCGAAGCCCTGCTCGCGGGGGGAGCCGGGGCGCAGCACGAGGTCATGCAGCGCGACCTCCGGCACGTTCGCGCGCCCGTCGGTCCGCAGCACGAAGCCGCCGCGGTGCTCCACGGCGACGCCGTCCGCGAACCCGGCGAAGGTCCCGTCCGCGACGCGGAACGTGCTGCCGCCCTCCGCGCGCACCGCGAACGCATGATGCCGGGCGCCCGCCGCGGCGAACGTGGGCGCGGCGGCGGGCGCGGCGGACTCGACGGCGTCGAGGGCGAAGCCGGCGGCGGCGAGCTGGGACTCCACGATCGTGAGGGTGGAGACGCCCCCGGTGACGCGCCGGACCTCGGTGTCCGCGAGCGCCGGGAGGGCGAGGGGAAGGACCGCGAGCGTGGCGATCCCCGCGAGGAACCCCGTCTGTCGCATGCGCCACCTCCGTGATCCGACGGATCGGCCCGCGGCCGCGCGGCGCGCGGTCGGACGGGTCGCGAATCTCGTGGAACCGGGGGCGACGCGATACTAGATCAGACAGTCCGCTGTTTCAAGAGCCCGCCGGAAGTCCGCCGAACCCGACAACTCGTTCCCGTGCAATCCGTTGCGCCGCACGTGCCCGGGCGGGGCGCAGTTGTCCGGACCAAAACACGACGATATACTCCACAGTATCCCAGCCGGCCCCCGCTCCGGAGGGACCGTGACCGCTCGCCTCCCCCTCGCCGCGATGCTCGGCGCCGCTCTCGCGGCCGCCGCGGGCGGCTGCTCGGAGTGGGATCGGTACTGGGCCGAGGACGGCGCCACGGGCCCGGGCTCGTCCCGCGACACCACGCCGCCCGCCGTCTCGCTGCTCGCTCCCGCCGCGCCCGACTCGCTGCTGGCCACCCCGGTCGGCGGGTCCGCGTACCGGATCGTCGCGCAGGCGTCGGACGACGTCGGCGTGGCGCGCGTCGTGCTGTGGATCGACGGCGCCGCGGCGCGCGAACTGTCCTCCGCGCCGTGGGAGATGCGCTGGGACACCACGCCGCTCGAGGAGTTGAGCCGGCACCGTCTGTGGGCGACCGCGGAGGACGCGGCCGGCAACGTCGGCACGAGCGATCCCGCCTTCGCGCAGGTGTTCAACCGGGGCCCGGAGGTCCGCGTCTCCGATCCCGCGGACGGCGCCTTCGTGAAGGGCGTCGTGCCCGTGTCCGTGGAGTTCCCCGGCGAGGCGCCGGAGCTCGAGAAGGTGGAGCTGATCGCGGACGTGTGGACGGTGGGCCAGGCCGTCGCGGCGCCGTGGGTCATCGACCTCGACACGACGACGCTCCCGCCCGGAACGCACTACCTCGTGGCGAAGGCCACGACCGTGCTCGGCCACGTGGGCGTGAGCGACGCCGTGCGCGTGGAGGTGAACAACGGCGTTCCGGCGGTGACCGTCCTCTTCCCCGGCGAGGGTCATCGCGTGGCGACGCGCGGCACGCTCGTGCTGCAGGCCGCCGCGATCGACCCCGAGGAGGGTCCGCTCGCTCCCGCGCAGGTGGCCTGGATCTCCGACGTGGACGGCCCCCTCGGCGCCGGCACCGAGCTGCGCAAGGCGGGCCTCTCCCCGGGCGAGCACCGGATCGTGGTCCGGGCCACGAACTCCTGGGACACCGCGGCCGAGGACACCGTGGGCGTGACCGTGCTCGCCGCGCCGACGTACTCCTACGGCGCCGACATCCACTGGCCGCTGTTCGAGGACTTCTTCTGCACGTTCTGCCACCAGCCGTCCTCGTCCGAGTTCCCGAACAGCGAGCTGGACCTGCGCACGTACGAGTCCCTGATGGCCGGCGGGAAGACCACGATCTACGAGTGCGTGTACCCGTGCCGGCCCGAGTCCAGCCTCGTCTACGACAAGATCTCCGCGGCGGTCCCCTGGGTCGGCAACCCCATGCCGCCCCCGCCCACGTTCCCGTCGGTCTTCCCGCCGATCCGGGAGCGGCTCCGCGTCTGGATCCTCGAAGGAGCCCCGCCGGATGATCCCGCGGACTCCCCGTAGCGCCCCCCGGCGTCCCGCGAGGCGTCACGCGTCGTCGGCACGGGCGGCGGTGGCGGCGCTCGCGCTGCTGCTCGCGCCCGGCGCGCCGCCCGCCGAGGCGGCCCGCTGGATGTTCTCCGGGACCGCGAGCATGCAGTACCGGGATCTCCTCGACGTCCCCGACGACGAGGAGCCGCTCGGCAAGCTGGGCGCGGTGGCGGAGTGGAGCCTGAAGATGCGCGTGGAGGTGTCCGATCGGGTGGCCGCGAGCGCGCGCCTGTGCTCCGCCTGCCACGACCTCACGATCAACCACGCGTTCGCGGAGATCCGACTGGCGCCGCGCGTCACGCTGGAGGCGGGACGCATCGAGGTCCCCTTCGGCGACTTCTGGCAGCGGCACGACCCGGCCAGCGACGCCTTCCTCTCGAAACCCCTGCCCTACGCGATGGGGCACATGCTCCGGTACCAGGCGGACCGCATGAACCTCGGCGTCCTGCCGATGCCGTACGTGGACGAGGGCGCCGCGATCTCCGCGGACTGGTGGTTCCGCGACACGGTGCAGCTCTGGGTGGCGGCGTGGGGCGTCAACGGGCTGCAGTCCGGGGCGCCGCGGGACTTCACGTTCAAGAACCAGCTCGGCGACGGCGGCTTCAGCGACAACAACGACGAGCCGTCGTGGGGCGGCCGCGTCGCGCTCGGCTGGCGCGACTTCACGGGCGGCGCGTCGTTCCTGCGCGGCGCGTACGACCCCGGCGCGGAGTTCGACTACACGGTGTGGGGCGTGGACGGCTCGGCCCGCGTGGCCGGCGTGCAGCTCCGCGCGGAGTACCTCGCGCGCGAGAACGACGTGGTGGACGCCGCCGGCGCCCGCGACCTCCTGCGGAAGAAGGGCTTCCACGTGCAGGCGGAGTCCCCGGCCGTGCGGCAGGTGTCGCTCGTGGCACGCGTGGACGGCCTGCTGCGCCAGGGGCCCCCGCTCGCCACCGTGAACGACCCGTCCTCCGGCCTCGTGCGATGGACCGCCGGGGTGAACGTGGCGCCGGCCGTCGACTGGTCCGTCCGGCTGCAGTTCGAGCACTGGCGGTTCACGGACTTCGTGGAGTCCGATGTGGTCCGCTTCGGCATCCTCACCTCGTACTGAGGGACGCACCGATGGGCGAAGAACCGGGTCTCCCGCGCCAGACCGCGCTCCTGCCGGTGGCCGTGATCGCGGCCGTCGTGGCCGTCGCCGCCGTGATCCCGCTGTCCGCCACGACCGGCCACGCGCAGTCCGCCGCCGCGGACTCCACGGAGCTGCGCGTCTTCGAGGCGGACCTGGGACCCGCGTGGGTCGACGTGAGCGCCTACCCGCCCGCGCAGCAGAAGGCCTACGCGCTGTTCGCGCAGCGCTGCTGCAAGTGCCACACCCTGGCCCGCCCGATCAACTCCACGCTGAAGCCGGAGGACTGGGACGCGTACGTGCAGCGCATGAGCCGCAAGCCCGGCTCCGGGATCTCGCCGGCCGATGCGGCCGTCATCCGCGACTTCCTCGTGTTCGACGGCACGCGCCGCGCGCGCGGGCCGGGCATCGATCCGGAGCTGGTGCCGTTCCTGAAGGTGGGCCGCGAGCTGGCCGGCGTGGAACGCTTCCCCGCCTGCCTGCGCGACATCCGTCCCGGCGAGGACGGCACGCTGCGCATCCGCGTGGCGGCGGATCCGCGCGCGGACCTGAGCCGCTTCGTGGCCGCCGACGCCGCGCAGAAGCTCGTGAAGTGGAGCCGGCGCGCCGCGCACGAGGGCGAGATCGTGCGCGCGGCGGCGCCGCGTCCGGGGAAGGCATCGCCGGAGGATGCCGCGGCGCCGCGATCCGCCGCGATCCGCGCCGCCGCGGAGGAGGCGGTGGACGGCGCGCCCGATCCGCGCGAGCGCGTCGAGCGCATCCTCGACTTCCTGGACGAGGAGATCGCGCGCGAGTACGTCGCGGGCACCGCGGACGCCGATGCCGCGCTGTCCGCGGCGCGCGGCGACGCCACCGAGTTCACGCGCGTCTTCGTGGCGATGTCCCGCGCCGCGGGAGTTCCGGCGCGGCCGTGCGCCGGCCTCGTCGCGCGCCGCACGGCCTTCCACGCGTCCGTGTGGGCCGAGGTCCTGCTGGACGGGGCCTGGGTGGAGGTCGACCCGTACCTCGGACAGCTCCCCGCCGACCTCACGCACGTGCGCGTGCAGGGCGCCGCCGCCTCCGGCGCGTGGGACGCCGCGCGCGCCGGCGGCGCGGACCGGCTGAAGCTCCGGGTGGACGTCCCGGAGGACGCCCCCGCCCCGGGGACGCCATGACCGCGGACCGCCGCGCCCCCGCGCCCTGCCGCGCCGCGTGTCCCGCGGACAAGAACGTCCCGGAGTTCCTGCGCGCCATCGCCCGCGGGGACACCGACGAGGCGTGGCGCATCGCGTATCGCGACAACCTGTTCCCGGGCGTGCTGGGCTGGATCTGCCCGCGCCCGTGCGAGACCGCCTGCCGCCTCGCGCGCGACGGCGAGGCGATCCCCGTCTGCGATCTCAAGCGCTGGGTCACGGGCGCGCACGCCCCGCCGGCGGATCTCCACGCCGGGGGCGCGGCCGGCGACGGCCCCGCGATCGCGGTGGTCGGCGCGGGACCGGCGGGCCTCGCCGCCGCCCACGACCTGGCGTGCGCCGGGGCGCGCGTAACGCTGCTGGATCGGCACGGACGGCCGGGCGGTCTGCTCGCCGGCTGCATCCCCGCCTTCCGCCTGCCGCCCGCGGTGGTCCGCGACGACATCCGCCGGGTCCTCGCGCTCGGCGTGTCGTTCCGCGGCGGCTTCGTCCTGGATGGACCGGGCGCCGTCGCGCGACTGCGCGCGCAGGGGTTCGGCGCGGTGCTCGTCGCGACCGGCGCGGGCGACGACGCGGAGCCGGATCTCCCCGGGTGGCGCCGCGGGCCCGCGCAGCACACGGCCATCGCGTTCCTCCGGGAGGCCGCGCGCGGGGAGGCATCCGTCCGCGGGCGGCGCGTCGTGATCGTGGGCGGCGGCAACGGCGCCTTCGACGCCGCCCGCACCGCCGTGCGGCTCGGCGCGGCCGACGTGCGCGTGCTGTACCGCCGCGACCGCGACGCGCTCCCCGCCTTCCCGCGCGAGGTGGCGGCCGCCGAGGCGGAGGGCGTGCGCCTCGTGGCGCGCGCGGTGCCGCGCGAGGTCGTGACGGAGGGCGGCCGGGTGCGCGGCCTGCGCTGCGCGCCGGCGCGCGCGGGGGACGGGACGGCGCGCCGCCCGGCCCCGCCCGCGTGCGACGACGCGCGCGCCTGGGTGGAGCCGGCCGACGTCCTGGTCTTCGCCCTGGGCCAGCGGCCGGACCCGGCCGTGGAACGCCTCGACGGGGCGGACGTGTTCCGCGTCCGTCCCGCCGGCGGCAGCGTGGTGGACGCGATCGCCGCGGGACGGCGCGCCGCCCGCGCCCTGTCGGAGTCGTTGGGCGACGACGGCCGCTGGCGGCCCGCCCCCTTGCGCGTGGTCCCGCGCGCGCGGTCGGCGCCCCCGGCCGCGCGTGTCGTCCCCGGGACGCTTCCGCCGGACGTCGCGCGCGCCCACGCCGCGCGCTGCCTGGGATGCGACCGGCTGCTGGTGCTGGACGCCACGGCCTGCATCCTGTGCGGCCGCTGCGCCCCGGCGTGCGCGTGGCACGCGCTCGCGTGGACCCGTGCGGACGGGGACGCGTGGCGCCTCTCGATCGACGACGACGCGTGCCGCCGCTGCGGCGCGTGCGTCGACACCTGCCCCTCGCGGGCCCTCGGATGGAGACGATGGAACATCCCGAACCGCTTCCTCCCGGTGCTCCCCGGGACGGAGGCCGCCTCTCCCGCCGCGACGTCCTCGGACATCTCGGCTGGGCGGGCCTGAGCGCGCTGGCGCTGGCATCCGGCCCGGCGCTGCTCCGCTTCCTCCGCCCCGCGGCCGCGCGCGGCGGCACGGGGCTCGTGGACGTGGGCGCCGTGCGCGACGTGCCCGCGGGCGCCGTCGTCACACGCTGGGCGGCGCGGCACGGGCTCTGGCTGGTGCATCACGAGGGCCGCGTCTTCGCGCTCGAGGCGCGCTGCACGCACCTCGGGTGCACGCCCCGGTGGGAGCCGGACCGCGGCGTATTCCACTGCCCGTGCCACGGCAGCCGCTTCACGACCGAGGGCGAGGTGCTGAACGGCCCCGCCGTGCAGCCGCTCCCGCGCCTGGCCATCGCGCGCGAGGGCGACGCGCTGCTGGTGGACCGCGCCCGCCGCGCGCCCATGGAGCGCGCGCGGCATGATCCGCGCTTCTGGGTGCCGGGCTGATGCGCCGGCGCCGCCCGCTGCGGGACAGCCAGATCGTCCGCTCCGTGTTCCGCGTGGGCATCCCGCGCACGGCGCGCGAGCGCGTGGCCGCCATCACCTCCAGCGCGATCCTGCACGTGCACCCGCCGCAGCTCTCCGCCGCGTCGCTCCGGCTGCGGCGCACGTTCTGCATGGGCGGCCTGTCGTTCCTGGCGTTCGTGGTCCTCACCGTGACCGGCGTCCTGCTCATGTTCCACTACCGGCCGACGCCGGAGCACGCGTACGCCGACCTCGAGGACCTCATGCACGTGGTCCCGTACGGACGCCTGCTCCGGAACATGCACCGCTGGGCGGCGCACGCCATGGTGCTCCTCGTGATCGCCCACATGGTGCGCGTGTTCCTGGCCGGCGCGTACCGTCCCCCGCGCGAGTTCAACTGGGTCGTGGGCGTCCTCCTGCTCGCGCTCACGCTGTTCCTGAGCTTCACCGGATACCTGCTCCCGTGGGACCAGCTCGCGTTCTGGGCGGTCACCGTGGGCACGAACATGGGCGCGGCGACGCCGGTCATCGGCCACGCCGGCCCGTTCGCGATCGCGGGGGAGGACGCGGACGTGCGCGCGCTGCTGCTCGGCGGGCGCACGGTCGGTGCCCCCGCCCTGCTCCGCTTCTACGTGCTGCACTGCGTCGTCGTGCCGCTCGCCGCCGCGGCGCTGATGGCGGTCCACTTCTATCGCGTGCGCCGCGACGGCGGCGTGGCCGCGCGCTACTGAGGGAGCGGATGGCCGGTCCGGAACGCGTGCTGGGAGTCGTGACGCCGCCGCCGGGCGCGACGGCCCCGCCGCGCCCGGACCTCGTGCCGGTCTGGCCGAACCTGCTGTTCCGCGAACTCCTGGCCGCGCTCGGATTCCTCGCGCTGCTCACCGCGCTGTCCCTCGGGGTCGACGCGCCGCTGGAGGATCCGGCGGATCCCGCGCACACGCCCAATCCGGCGAAGGCGCCCTGGTACTTCGTGGGGCTGCAGGAGCTGCTCGTCTACTTCGACCCGTGGCTCGCCGGCGCCGTGATCCCGCTGCTCATCGTGGCCGGACTCGCCGCGATCCCGTACGTGGATCCCGGGCGGGAGGACGCCGGCGTGTACGCGTTCCGCCGCCGCCGGCTCGCGGTCCCCGTGTTCCTCGCCGGCGTGGCCGGATGGTTCGCGCTCATCGCCGTGGGCCTCTGGTTCCGCGGACCCGGCTGGACCTGGGTGTGGCCGGGGGCGGATGTGCCGGCCGGCTCCGCGGCCGAGGCCGCGCGTTCCTTGCCCGCCGCGATCGGGATCCCGCTCGTGCTCGCGACCCTCGCGGGCGGCGGGTGGTGGATCGTCCGCCGCACCGCCGGGTGGCGCGGGTTCACGGCGGCGCGCCGCTGGACGTTCGCGCTGCTGCTGCTGGCCATGGCCGGGACCCTCGCGAAGATCCTCCTGCACATCCTGTTCGGCGTGCGCTACATCGTGGCGCCGATCGGCCCGGGGTTCGGGTTGTGACGCCCGCGATGCGCGCCGCCTTCCCCGCGCTGGTCCTCGCGCTGCTCGCCGTGAGCGTCTGGGCCGCATGGGACGACGCGTTCCCGCCGTGGCGGCCGTACGCGCGCGAGCTCGTCGATCGCGAGATCGCGGCGATCGAGGCGGATCTCGCCGCGGCGCGCGCCGCGCGCGGGCAGCCCGGGTTCCGGGACGAGCTCGCGCGGCTCGACGCGGCCATCGCGGCCGCCGGCGACGCCCCGGAACCCGCGCGCGGCGGCGCGCTCGCCGCCGCGCTGGCCTCCGTGGAGGCGGCCGTCGACTCGCTGCGCGACGCCCTGCGGGCCGCGGACCTTCGCGCCCGTGAGCCGGCCGCGGCCGCCCGGCTCGACGCGGCGCGGGCGCGCTTCGAGTCGGCGCAGGCCGCGTACGCCGCGGCCACCGGCGCCTGGCCGCCGGACACCACGCGCCTCGCACGGCTCTGGGCCGCCCGCGACTCCGCCGCGACCGCGTTCCGCGCCGCGGAAGGGCCGGCCGTCGTGCTGCGCGCGGAACTGGATGCGGCCGGGGGCGACGCGGCGCGCATCCGCGGCGAACTCGCGCGCCTGGTCGCGCCGCGCGACAGCCTCGAGGCCCTGCGCCGCGCGCTCCTCGATCCGGTGGACGCGCGCGAGGCGCGGCTGGCCCGCCTGCGCGAACGCCCGTTGCGCGTCCGCGCGATCGTCTCCGCGGACGGACGCGAGGTGGCGCGCTGCCCGACGTGCCACGGCACGCTCGAGGATCCCGGCGCGCACCCCGCGCTGCCCGCGACGGCGCTGCTCCACGACGTTCCCTGCACGATCTGCCACGGCGGCCGCGGGCGCGCGCTCGACGTGCAGCACGCGCATCGCGGCCTGCTCGCCGCGCCCGCGCACGGCGCCGGACCGTACACGCTGCGCGGGCGCATCGCGCGCCTCGCGGAGGCCGACGCCGCCGGGCGCGAGGAGATCCTCGACGAGCTGCGGGCGATCACCGGCGTCGATCCGTTCGAGGAGGGCGTCGCCGGCGACGCCGCGGCCGCCTGGTCGACGTGGTGGGCGTCCGCCGAGGCCTGGTTCGAGCCCGGCGACGGCGGCCTCGACGGCGAGCCCGGCGCGCTCGCCGCGGCCGGACTCGATCCGTGGCGGTACACCGCGCGCGGGCGCCCGCTCCGGTACGTGGGCTCGCGGAAGTGCCTCGGCTGCCACGAGACGCTGCACCGAGAGCACAGCCGCCGCTGGGCCGCCACGAAGTTCCGCTCGCTCGAGCGGCTCGCCGGCACGACCGACCCGCGTCCGTGCCTGCCCTGCCATGCCACGGGATGGGATCCGGGGACGGGCGCGTACGCCGAGCCGGGGGTCACCTGCGAGGGCTGCCACGGCCCCGGCGAGCGGTACGACGAGATGATGGTCGTGGGCCAGGAGCTCGTGGGCCAGGGACGCGCCGTCGAGGGGGCCGCGCTGCTCGCGCACTCGGCCCGGCTCGCGCGCGAGAGCATCAGCCGCCGGCTCGTCCCGGAGGACACCGGGCCGAACAACGTCTGCGTGACGTGCCACCATCCGCGGCAGCATCGCGCCGGCTGCCCCGGGATCCTGGACCGGAACGCGGCGGGCGACGCCGACGGAGGACTGCCGTGAGGGCGATCCTCCCGGCGGCCGCGGCCGCCGCGCTGCTCCTGGCCGCCTGCGAACGCGCCGGCCCGCCGCTTCCCGACGGCGCACGCCCCGCGGCCGACGCCGCCGGCGCCGCGGGGACGACGCCGGCCGCGCCGGACATCCCGGGGCGCTCCGACGAGTTCACGAACATGCAGCTCCCGCCCGGCCAACTCGTACGGGCCCTTCCGGTGGGAGACGCCTGGCCCGCGGACGACGGTCCCGCGTACCGGTCGCTGTGCCTGAACTGCCACGCCGTGAGCGGGACCGCGTTCGCGGTGGCGGACTGGCGCGAGAGCCTGCACGCGCGCGCCGGCGTCCTGTGCGCGAGCTGCCACGGCACGCACGAGGCCGCGTTCGTCCCGCGGCCGGGACCGGACCGCTGCCTGCCCTGCCATCCGTCGCAGACCGGGGAGTTCCTCGCCTCGCGCCACGGCCCGGCCACGTCGCCGGGCATGCGCTGCGTCGCCTGCCACGAGGCCCACGCCACGGACGGCGGCCTGGCGCGCGCCACGGACACGTGCCTGGGCTGCCACCTGGACTCCGACCACGTGCAGGGCTTCCCCGCCTCGCGCATGGGGCAGATGCTGGCGCACCGGCCGCTGAAATCCGACGGAAGCAAGGCCGCGGCGGACTGCGTGACCTGCCACATGCCGGAGTCCGCCCTGCTCGCGACGACCGGCGACTTCCGCAACGACCGCGTGACCCTGCACGATCCGTCGATCACCGTGGCGCGGAACGCGGAGGACCCGTCGTCCCTCACGCGCGAGGCGATCGAGTTCCTCGTGCCGCAATGCCTCACGTGCCACAGCGAGCGCAACGCGCGCGCGCGCCTGGAGCATTCCGATCCGTGGATCCTCCACTGGACGCCGGTGGGCATGCCCGACGACGTGCGCCGCCGGCCGCCCGCCGGCGCGAAGGAGCTCCTCCCGTGAGCACGCGACGCCGCTTCCTCGCCGGCTGCGCCGGCTGCGCCGCGGCGTGGGCCGCGCGCCCCTTCGCCCGCCTGCTCGCCGCGGAGCCGGGCGCGCCCGCGACGCCGCCGGAGCAGTGGACCCGGACGGTGTGCGACCTGTGCGGCCTCGGGGAGCCCGTGTTCCTGCGCACGGAGGGCGGCGCGATCCGCGCGGTGAAGGGGATCCCGCAATCGCGCACGGGCTTCGGGCGGCTGTGCGCGCGAGCGCGGGCCCTGGTGGACGCGGCGGCGTCGGCGGACCGCGCCGTCGCCCCGCTCGTGCGGAGGGACCCGGCCACGAAGGGGACGCGCGGGGGGCTGACCCCGGTGTCCTGGGACGAGGCGCTCGCGATCGTCGCAAAGGGGCTGAGCGCCGCTCGCGCGCGGTGCGGGCCGGAGGGCGTGGCCGTCCTCGCCTCCGACGCGGAGACCTGCGAGACGTACGCGCTGCTCGCGCGGGTCGCGCGCACGGAGCTGGGCACGGATCACCTCGACACTCCCGCGCGGCGCGACGCGCTGGTCGCGTACGACGCCTGCGCGCAGGCCTACGGGGTCGCCGCGAACGCGGCCACGGTGGAGGACGTGGACGCGGCGGGCCTCGTCGTCCTCGTGGGCGGCGACCTGGCGGACAGCCATCCCGGCCTCTTCCTGCGCGTGCTGGACGCGCGGCGCACGGGACGCGCGAAGGTGGCGCTGATCGACTCCCGGCGCGCCCTCGCCTCCGCCATCGCCGACCTGCACCTCCGGCCGGGCCTCGGCGGCGAGGCGCACGTGGTGCGCGCGCTCGCCGACGCGCTGCGGACCGGCGTGGCGCGCGGGGCCGTGGCCCCGCTGGCGGAGTCGTGGCGCGGGGCACGCGGCGTCGTGACGCTCGTGGGACCGACCGCGCTGGGGACCGCGGGCGGGGCCGCGCTGGTGCACGCGGTGGCCGCGCTGCACGCGGCGACCGGGCAGACCGGCGGCGCGGGGCGCGGCTTCCTCGTGCTGCCGCGCGGCGCGAATGCCACGGGCGTGGCGGCCGCGGGCATCCGGCCCGGCGCGCTCCCCTTCGGACGGCGGCTCACGGATGCCGCGGACCGCGCGCGGGTCGCGGCCGCGTGGCACGTGCCGGCGGACTCGCTGCCGGCCCGCGCCGGGCTCCCGTTTCCGGAGTGGCCGGACGCGGTGGCCGCGGGGACGATCGGCGCGATCGTGGCCCTGCGCGCGAACCCGGCCGCGGAGCTGCCCGACGCCGCCGCCTGGCGCGCCGCGCTCGCGTCCGCGTTCACCGTCGCGGCGGCCACGCACGTCCCCACCGAGACCACCGCCTTCGCGGACGTGGTCCTCCCGCTCGCGCTGGTCGCGGGCGAGACGGCCGGGACGATGATGACGCTGGACCGGCGCTGCCAGCGCCTGGAGCGCGCGCTGGACGCCCCCGGCGAGGCCCGGGACGCGGAGCGCCTGCTGGCGGACCTCGCCGGCCGGCCCGTGCCCGCGCCCGGCGCCTCGTGGGATGCCTGGCGCGAGCTGTCGGCGGGAACCGCGTGGGACGCCACCGGGATTCCCGGGTCGCGCCTGCGCACGGAGCTGGACGTCCCGTGGCCATGCGCCGCCGCGGACGCTCCCGGAACGGTGCGCCTGGCGCTTCCGCCCGCGTGGACCGCGCGCGCTCCCCGCGCCGTCGCCCCCGCACCCGCGCCGACCGGGCGGCGCCCGCTCCTTCTCGCCGTGGGTCCGCTCCGCGAGCACGAGGGGTCGCGCGTGCGCACGGGTCGCACGGCCGAGCTGCACTACGAGGCGCCGGCCGCGCGCCTGGAGATGCACCCCGCCGACGTCGCGCGCGCCGGCCTGATCGACGGCGAGTGGGTCACGGTGGAGTCGGACACGGGCGAGGTCACCGTGCGGCTCTGGGCCACGGACCGCACGGCCGAAGGCTCGCTGTTCCTGCCGGAGCACTTCGGCTTCGCAAGCGACCTGCAAGGGGGCAGCGACGCGCAGGGCGAACCCGAGGGCTGCGCGATGCTCGTCGTGCCCCGCGACGGAACGCTCCCGGTGCCGGTGTCCGTGCGCAAGGCGCGGCGCCGCGACCTCCGCCGCCGCGCGCTGGCCGGGTGAGCTACCGCAGGGGCACGAGGAGATCGCCCGGACCCGGACCGGCGGGCACGGCCACGTCGAGGTTCCCGGCGCGCGGCGTCACTCCCCGGCCGCGGCCTCGCCCGCCGCGAGGTGCCGGACCAGGGCGGCGATCTGCGCGTCGCCCGGCGCCAGGGCGCGGGCGCGCCCCGCCGCCCGCACGGCCTCCGCCGTGCGCGACTGCGCGAGCAGCGCGAGCGCGAGGTTGTAGTGCGCGGGGGCGAACGCGTCGTCGCCCCGCACCGCCTCGCGGAAGTGCCGCTCGGCCTCCGCCGCCGCCCCGCGGTCCAGGAGCAGGCTGCCGAGCTCGAAGTGCGCCTCCGTCCACCCCGGCGACAGGGCCAGCGCTTCCCGCAGGGACCGCTCCGACGCCGCCGCGTCGCCTTCGAGCGCCGCGGCCGCGGCCAGGGCGTAATGCGCCTGCGCGTGCCACTCCGCGAGCCGGCGCGCGCCGGCCGGCGTCGTCCGCACCGCCAGCGCCGTCGTCAGGTGCGGCCGCGCCTCGGCCGGCCGCCCGAGTCGCACGAGCGCACGCCCCAGCTCCACGCGGACCTCCGGATCCTCCGGATCCTTCGCGACCACCCGCGCCAGGTACGGCACGGCGCGCGCGGGATCCGCGCCCTCGAGGTGCACGGCCGCCAGGGTGGCGAGCAGCCGCTTGGACCGGAGCAGACCCCATCGCTCGCTCCATCGCAGGTGTCCGTGCGCGACCTCGCGCAGGGCCACCGCCCGCTCCCCGTCCGCCGCCGCGCGCGCCGCGTCGAACGCCGCGTAGCCGCGCGAGGTGTGCCACTGCACGAGGGCGCTGTGCGCGGAGAAGGCGAGGAAGAGGACGAGGGCGCCGCCGTAGACGACGCCGGCGCGCCGCAGCCGCCCGTCCACCTTCAGCATGCGCTCCAGCGCCCGGACGTCGCGCCGCGCGAGCAGGCGGACGAAGACCACGACCGCGTACGCCGCGGAGGCGCCGAGGCCGATGGTGAGCAGGAAGGGCACGGCATCGTAGAGCTGCCGGTACACGACGAGCGTGCCCAGGAACACCGCGCCCATCAGGATCTCCTCGCCGGTCGTGAACTGCGCCGGCCGCGCCGGCATGCCGGTGCGCCCGTACGCCGCCAGCCCCAGCGCCGCCACCGCGAGCCCGAACGGCACGAGGTCGAAGCGCCCGCCCAGCCACCCGCGCGCCCCGGGAACCAGCACGGCGACGAGGATGGCCGCGATCAGCACGGCCGCCGTGACCAGCACCGCGCGATCGGACCACAGCCGCCGGATGGCGGGCGGCCCCCACCGGTACTCCAGCGCGTGCTCCGGGCAGGCGCCCACGCAGTCCAGGTCCTTCAGGCAGCGCGGGTTCACGATGGTCCCGTGCTCCCGGATCTCCTCGTGCACGCGCACGCCCGACGTGCACACCGCGGTGCACGTGCCGCACTGCACGCACCGGTCGTTCACGCGGATGCGGCCCGGCGCGAAGCGGTCCACGGTGAGGAACAGCGCGCCGTACGGGCATCCGTACGTGCAGAACCCGCGCGACCCGAGCACATACACCGCCAGGAACCCGCACACGGCGAACGTGAGCGCGGCGATCCACGGATCCGGCAGGTTGCGCCAGAAGTTCGTCGTGACCCAGGAGCTGATGCCTTCGAGATCGGTCTGCGTGCGCAGCTCGGGGAAGTCGCGCGCCTCCCACATGCGCGTGATCTGCGGCCAGCCGAACATGTACACGAGCACGAGCGGCGGCACCGCGAGCAGCGCCCGCGAGCGGATGGGCCGCGCCTTCAGCCCCAGCTTGCGGAGCACCCACGCCGCGCCGTCCTGCAGCACCATGATGTGGCAGCCCCACGAGCAGAAGAACCGGCCGAAGAGCAGCGTGGCGATCGTGACGGCGAGCATGAGCAGGAACCCGGCCGTGATGATGCCGAGCTCCGCGGTGAACATCACCTCGTGCAACTCCAGCGGAGCGAGCGTCTTGCCCGCCGTCTTCCAGTGGATCACGTGCACGGCCATCAGCGGGTACACGAGCGCAAGGGTGAGCGCCCGCCACTTCGCGTACCTCGAACGGGGCAGCGGATCGGGCGGGGTCCGCAGGCCGGGAACGGCGGTGACGAAGGGGCCCCTGCGCGGCGCGGAGAGGGCGGACGCCATGACATCCTCGCGGGGCCGCGGGGCGACGGCCGGCCGGGAGCGGAGTACGATGTCGTATTCTGCGCGGCGCGCCCCGGCGGGGCAAGGGGTGCGCGGAGGGGAACCCGTGGAGGTGACGCTGCGGTACGGGCGCGGCACGGTGACGCTGCGCGTTCCCGACGGGAACGTGGCGGGGATCGTCCGTCCCGTGGAGCCCGCGACGGCCGCGGAGCCGTCCCTGGCCGAGGCCGCGCGGGACGCCCTGGCCCGGGCGAGCCGCGGGCGGCGGGTCCTGGTCCTGGCCTCCGATGCCACGCGCCCCCCGGTCGCCCCGCCGCTGCGGGCCGCCGTGTTCTCCGCGCTGGCCGGGGCGGGGGCCGTGGCCGTGCACCTGGCCACCGGGTCGCACCGGGCCGACACCCCGGCCAACGACGCCGCCTTGGCCGCGCTGCTCGATGCCGCGCGGGCCGCCGGGATTCCGTCGCCGGGGGCCGGCATCCACGACTGTCGCTCCGCCGCGTTCACGGACCACGGCGTCACCGCGCGCGGAACCCCGGTGCGGCTCTCCCGCGTCCTGGACGACGCGGACGTGTTCGTCGTCCTCGCGGACGTGAAGCCGCACTACTTCGCGGGCTATTCCAACCCGCTGAAGTTCTTCCTGCCCGGCGTGGCCGCGTTCGGGACGATCGAGGGCAACCACCGCCTCGCGCTCGAGCCGGACGCCCGCGCGGGACGGCATCCGTTCCACCCGGACCCGGCGCGGCGGACGAACCCGGTGGCGGAGGACATGCTGGACGCGTTCGAGCGGATGCGGGCCGGCCGCGACGCGTTCGCCCTCGTGACCGTCACCGCGGGCGGGCGGCTCGTCCATGCGGACCTCGGCCCCTTCCCCGTCGCCTGCGCCGGCGCGTTCGCGGCCTCCGACCGGATCGCCTGCACGACGGTGACGCCGCGGGCCCGCGTGGTGGTGTCCGCGGGCGGCGCCCCGCAGGACGCCACGCTGTACCTCGCGCAGCGCGCGCTCGAGCTCACGCGCGACGCGGTGGCCGACGGCGGCGAGGTGCTCCTGCTCGCGTCGTGCGAGGACGGAATCGCGGATGGCGAACGCGCGATGACGAACTTCTACGAGGAGCTCCGGCGTCCGCTCCCGGAGGTCCTGCGGCGGATCCGCGAGGGCTACCGCCTGTACCGGCACAAGGCGTTCCGCTTCGCGGAGCTGCTCGGCCGCGTGCGCGCCGTGCACGTGGCGAGCGCGCTGCCGCCCGCGTCGCTCGCGGCCGTGCACCTCACCCCGGCCCCGGATCCGCAGGCCCTGCTGGACCGGTGGCTCGCCGAGGACCCGCGGGCGCAGGTGCTGTTCCTCGACGAGGGGAACAAGCTGGACGTCCGCGCCGTCTAGACCCCGGGGTGCGCGGGCCCGCCGAAGGACTCCGCCCCCTCCGGCATGCCGAGCTGCGCGCGCAGGCTCCCGTTCTCGCGGGCCAGCGCGTCCGCGCGGCGCGCCAGCTCCTCCAGCCGGCGGCGCCGGCGACTCGCGTCCCGGATCGCCGCGATCACGGCCACGCCGCGGTCCGAGGCGAGCGGGGTCAGGGTGATGTCGATGGGGAACTCGTACCCGTCCTCGCGGCGTCCGAGCAGGTCGCCGGTGCGCACCGCGTTCAGCTCGTCACGGATCGCGAGCGGGTTCGCGGCGGTCCAGGTCCCCAGGGACGGCACGAGCACCACGAACGGCCGTCCGGCGAGCGCGTCCGCACGGTACCCGAACATCTCCTCCGCGCGCCGGTTCGCGCGCAGCACGAGTCCGTCCGGCCCCACCACCACCATCGCCTCGGGCGACGCCTCGAGCAGCGTCGCCTCGACCTCGCGGTACCGGCGGCGAAGCTCCGCGTCCGCCACCTCGCGCTCCACCACCGGAACCAGCCGCCGCAGGTTGTCCTTGAAGACGTAGTCGTCCGCGCCCTCGCGCATGGCGGCCACCGCCGCCTCCTCCCCGATCGCTCCGGACACGAGCACCACGGGAAGGTGCGGATCGATCCGCTTCACGAGGCGAAGGGCGGAGATCCCGTCGTAGCCCGGCAGCTTGTGGTCCGCGAGCACGATGTCCCACCGGCCCGCGGTCAGCTCCGCGCGCAACTCCGTCCCGGTCTCCACGCGACGGATCCGGAGCTCGTGTCCCGCGCCCTCCAGCGTCGCGCGGATCAGGGCCACGTCCGTCTCGTCGTCCTCCACCAGCAGGATGCGAAGCGTGCGGTTCATCAACGAGCCTCCCCTATTGCACGCGGAACACGTGCTCCGTTCTCTCGACTTCCAGGAGGAACCGCAGCACGTGACCGCCGATCGCGATCCGGTCGCCGTGCTCCAGCCGCGTGGCGTCCACGACGGCGTCGTTCACGCGCGTGCCGTTCGTGCTGTGCAGATCGAGGATCGACCAGCCGTCCTCCCCGAGCCGCAGTTCCGCGTGGAAGCGCGACACCTCGTCGTCCTCCAGCACGACCGTGGCCTGCGGATCGCGGCCGATCGTGGCCCGCGATCCCGTCAACTCCACCCAGCGCCCCACGTCGCGGCCGGTCTCGACCGCCAGCGCGGCGTGCGTGTCCCGCTTCCGCGGCGGGGACGAGACCTGCGTTTTCCTCCCGCGCTTCGGATCCATGGCTCGACCTCCGGGATCGGGGCGGGTCTGTCCCCGGATTCGGCGGGGCGGCGCGCGCGGATTACGGAAATCGCTAGCGGAGCGTTTGGTCCTAAATCGCCGAAAGCTAAGGTCCGCACCCCTGGACGACGATCGAAACGGGGAGTGGTTCGCCGGCGGTGGAGGCGCGGGCCATGGAGCGCAGGACGCACGAACCCGGGACCGAACCCCGGGCCGGGACACGCATCGGACCGTACACGGTTCTCCGCGCTCTCGCCCGCGGCGGGATGGCGCGGGTGTACCTCGCCGTCCAGCACGTCCTCGGATCCAGGGTCACGCTGAAGGTCCTCGATCCGGAGCTGGCCCGGGACCCCTCCTTCGTCGCTCGTTTCGTTCGCGAGGCGAGGCTGACGTCGGGGCTGGCGCACCCGAACGTGGTGACGGTGCACGCGTATTTCCGGGAGCGGGACCTGCACGTCATCGTTCTCGAGTACGTGGACGGCCCGGACCTGGGCGTCCTGCTGGAGCGGGTCCACGTCGTGCCGCCGGAGATGGCGCTCCTGCTCCTCGGCGACGCCGCCCGCGGGCTCGCCGCGGCGCACGAGGGCGGGCTCGTCCATCGCGACGTGAAGACGGAGAACCTGATCCTCTCCCGCGCGGGCGTGCTGAAGGTCGCCGACTTCGGGATCGTCCGGCCGGTGCATCGCCGCGAGGACCTGGAACGCCTCACGGCGCCGGGATGCGTGCTGGGCACGCCGGGCTACCTCGCGCCGGAGCAGGCCGAGGGCGAGGAGCCCTCGCCGGCCGCGGACGTGTTCGCCCTCGGCGTGGTGGCCCACGAACTCCTCAGCGGCGCGCCCCCCTACGCCGCGGGCACGATCCCGCAGGCGCGGTCGTGGCTGCGCGGCCCGCTGCCGCCGCCCCGCCTGGATCATCTGCCGGGCGACGTCGCCGCGCGGCTGGGCGCGATCGTGGCGGCCACGAGGGAGCGGGATCCCGCGCGACGCCCCACGATGCGCGAACTCGACGCTCGTCTCGCCCAGGAGCTCCACCGGTTGGATCCCAACGGCTACCTGGAGGCCAAGCGGACCGCCGTCCTCGCCCGGCTGGCGGTCGCCCCCGAACGCACGGCCGCGGCCCTCGCGGCGCTTCGGCACGGCGTCACGCCGGGTGCCTACTGGCAGGTCTTCGAAGCCCCGGCCTCCGGGCCGAGCGTCGACGTCGTCGTGAACGCGGCGGCCGGGCTCGGACCAGCGGCCGGGACGGCCGTGCCGCCCGCGACCGCCGACCCGCGAAACGCGGCGGGGCCACCGGAATCCGGGATCCGGGGGCCGCGTGCTATGCTCCCGCCGGCGGTCGGGGATCCTCCGGTGCCCGGGCCTTACCTCGCCTCGGGTTGCCCCCCCGGACCCCGGCCGCCGTTCCCGCCGGCTACTCCAGGAACAGACGCCCCTCGGCATACGAGATCGTGATCGCGCGACCCCCGAGCAGGTCCGTGCCCAGCAGGAGCCGGGGCCGATCCGCGAGCCCCAGCGGGGCGAAGATGTCGTCCCGATCCATCACGACCAACTGCCCGCGATCCCGCAGGGTCCGGTCCCCGACGCGGATCGGTCCCGCCAGGATCGCAAGCCCATGGCCGGCCGGCGCGGGGTTCGGCAGTTCCACGCCGAGCGCCCTCGCGGCGATCGAGTTGATCCCGCTGTGACCGGAGCCCGTGTCGAGGAGCGCCGTCACCTCCACGTCGCCGATGCGCACCGGAATCAGCACGTGCCCCTGCTCACGGATCACGATCGGCACTCCCGTCGAGTCGCCGGGCCCGCCCCTCGGGTCGAGCAGCGAGACCGTGTTGCGCAGGAAGTCGACGCGGAGGTCGTACCGCCGAAGGAAGGGCGCGCCGAGGATCCCGTCGAACGGGGCGGCGCCCGAGGCATCGAGCGGGAACGCCTGGATCAGGACCGGAACGCCCGCGGCGGAACGGTCCCCGACCGTCACCCGGTCCAGCGTCGCCACGCCGTGCTCGCTGCGCCCCGCCTCGCCGACCAGCGTGGCGCGCGGCCCTCGCGGCTCCGCTCCCAGCGCACGGGCCACCTCCGGGGCGATCACGCTGCTTCCGGCGGCCGTGTCGAGGGCGAAGCGGCGCGTGACCCCGTCGGACAGGGTGACCGGGACCAGGACGTGCCCGCGCGCGCTCCGGGTGAACGGGATCTCGGCCGCCGCGCCGGCGCCTGGCGAAGCCGTGGAGCCGAGAACGAGGGCCAGGCAGGCGATCGCCGGCCGGGCGCGAAGATGTCGTCGATGCACGGAAGCCTCCGGGATTCGGGAAGGGCCGCGGGTCGTCCGGAGGATAGGGCCGCCCCGCCGCGCGGCTCTTGAACGGAAGTCGCGAGGGATCCATAGTCGGATCCATCCCCCGCACTCCGAGGCGCGTCATGCATCGAGCGTTCCCGCTCTCCCGGTTCGCAGCCCCCCTTCTCGCCGCCCTCCTCCCGGCCCCGGCGCGGGCGGACCTCCTCATCTCCGAGATGTGCGACCCCCGCCTGGACTACGCCGCGGACCGCTTCCTCGAGATCTGGAACTCGGGGACCTCGCCGGTGGACCTCGACGGCTGGTCGCTCGTGGCGGTCGGGAACGGCGTGGACATCTTCACCTGGGACCTGTCGGGCACGATCGCGCCGGGCGACGCGCTCGTCGCCGGGGACGCCACCACGGTGACCGCCTTCCCGGTGGACTTCCCTGCCGAGGCGTGGTCGAGCAGCAACGGCAACTGGAACGGGCGCGCGGGCGACGGGGCGAAGCTGCGCGATCCGTCGATGGCGATCGTGGACTACGCGGTGGTGGACGGCACCCGCTTCGAGAACCAGGACTACGTGCGCATCGCGGGCGTCACCTCCCCGAACCCGGTCTACACCTCGACGGAATGGACCGCCATTCCGGTGGATCACCCCACGCAGGCCAGCCCGGGCTGGCACGGGTCCCCGCCGGTGCCCGTTCCCACGATCTCCTCGGTGACGATCGCCCCCATCGCACCGCTCCCGGCGGACACCGTGCACGTGCAGGCCGTCGTGACCGACGCGGTCGCCACGATCACGTCCGTGGTCCTCGCCTGGGGGACGTCGCCCGCGGCGCTCCCGGATTCGATCCCGATGACGCCGCTCGTCGGCAACGTGTACCGGACCGGCTCGCCCATCCCGGGGCAGGACCCCGGGACCACGATCCACTTCCGCGTGCGCGCCGTGAACGACTCCGGCGGCGCCGCCGCCACCACGATCTACAGCTACTCCATCCCCGTGGCGATCCCGATCGCGGACGTGCAGGGCACCGGCGCCGCGTCGCCGTACGCGGGACAGCCCGTCGTCACGGGCGGCGTGGTCACCGGCGTCTTCGGCGCGTACGCCGCGCTCCAGGACGGCGCCGGACCGTGGAGCGGCGTGTGGGTCACGCCGGCCACGCTCCTGGCGGCGGGGGACTCGGTGGTCGTGCACGGCACCGTGAGCGAGACGCACGCGCCTCTCTTCGACGGCACCACCGTCCTGACGAACATCACGGTCCTCTCCTCGTTCCCGGGCGCCGCCGTCCCCGCGGCCGCCGCCGTCACCACCGGATCCGCGTCCGTCGAGGCGTACGAGGGCGTGCTGCTGCAGGTGACGAACGCGCTGTGCACGCAGCCGGACGAGGGCAGCGGATGGACGGCGGACGACGGCAGCGGGGCCTGCGGCGTCGGGCACCTCGGCTACGCCGCTCCGGTGACGCTGGGCACCGTGTACGACGTCACCGGCGTCCTGCGCGACGCCGCCGCGTACGCCCTCGAGCCGCGCGCCGCGCCCGACGTGCCGTGGGTGGCGGACCCCACCGCGCCCTCCATCGCGTACGTGTCGCCCGCGGGTCCCACCGCCCTGCTCGTGATGTTCACGGAGCCGGTGGAGGCCGTCACGGCCTCGACCGCCGCGAACTACGGCATTCCCGGCCTCACGGTGGACGCGGCCGCGCGGGACAGCGTGCTTCCCCGGCAGGTCCTGCTGGACGTCAGCCCGATGTCCGAGGGGCCGTACACGCTGACCGTGAACGGCGTGGAGGACCTCTTCGGCAACGCCGCCGCCGGCGCCGTCCTCCCCTTCGCGTACGTGGACTACTTCCCGCCGGCCGGCTACTACGACGCCGCGGCCGGCCTGAGCGGCGAGGCGTTACGCGCCGCGCTGCACGGCATCATCGACGACCACACGCCCGTGAGCTACGACTTCGCGTGGACCGCCTACTACACCACGGACGACAAGCCCAACGGGAAGGTCTGGGACATCTACTCCGACGTGCCGGGCGGCACGCCGCCCTACGAGTACACGTTCGGCGTGGACGAGGGCGGCGAGGGCGGTGCCGAGGGGAACGGCTACTCCCGCGAGCACAGCTTCCCGAAGAGCTGGTTCGGCGGCGAGGTCGCGCCCGTGTTCACGGACCTCTTCGCGCTGTACCCGTGCGACTCCCACGTGAACGGCAACCGCGGCACCTATCCCTACGGCGAGGTGGACAGTCCTACCTGGGTCTCGCGGAACGGCAGCCGCCGCGGCGTCTGTTCCACGCCCGGCTACACCGGCGTGGCCTTCGAGCCCATCGACGCCTACAAGGGCGACCTGGCGCGCACGTACTTCTACATGGCCACGCGGTACTACGGCGAGGACGGCGCGTGGCCCGGCGGCCCGATGACCGACGGCGCCGACCTCCTGCCCTGGGCGAAGACGATGCTGCTGGCGTGGCACGACCAGGACCCGGTGAGCCAGAAGGAGATCGAACGCAACGGCACGATCCACGGCTTCCAGGGCAACCGGAACCCGTTCATCGACCACCCCGGGTTCGTGGACGCCGTGTTCGGCGACGCGACCGGCGTGCAGGTAGCCGCCGGGGAGGGCGCGCGGCTGTCGCTCGAAGCGAACGCGCCGAACCCCTTCGGCCCGTCCACGCGGGTCCGCTTCTCGATCCCGGCACCGGCGACCCGCGTGACGCTCGGCGTGTTCGACGTGGCCGGCCGCCGCGTGCGCGCCCTGCATGACGGCCCGATCGACGCCGGCGCGCACGAGCGCGCATGGGACGGCCGGAACGACGCCGGGGAGCGCGTGACGGCGGGGACGTACTTCGTGCGGTTGCGGACCGGGGAGCGGACCCTCGTCCGGAAGGTGACGCGGGTCCCCTAGGGCATCGCCGCCCCCCCGTGGCCTCCGGCGCGTGGACGCCCGACGGCCGTGCCGGGCGCGCCGTGTCCGGATCCCGGCGGGAAACACGACTTCTCCAGGGACGGGCGGGCTTCCGCCCGCGAACCCGGAGGAGTCCCATGCGCCGCACCACCCACCGTCTGCCGCCCCGGGGCGCCCTGCTCCTGGGCGTCCTCCTCGCCGTGGCGCCCGGGGCCGCCCGGGCGGCCACGCTGACGCCCACGTCCCAGGTGCGCTCGACCTACGCTTCCGCCACCGCCTACACGCTTGACGCCGCGGGCACCGCGATCGACTCGGACTTCCAGTCGCGGTCCCTGTTCGCGCCGGGATTCGACGCGTTCGTCGCGACGGACAGCGTCGCGGCGCAGACCAGCGTCGGGATGGCGGTGGTGGCGCACTCGAACGGGTCCGTGAGCCAGGACTCGGAGATCCTGGCGCAGGGCGTCCGCGCGGCGGGCGCCGCCTCCGGGTCCGCGAGCACCACCACCGACGGTTGGGCCGGCGTCTTCTGCACCTCCCTCTGTCGCCTGTCCTTCTCCATCGATGCCCCCGCGAGCGGCACGATCACGGCCACCCTCGCGGGAGGCGAAACGGCCCACGCGCTGGCCCAGTTGCTGGGGCCGTCCGGCGTCCTTCTGAACGTGCAGGCGAACGAACAGCAGCCGATCGTGCAGATCGACGAGCCGGTGGACCTCCCCGCCGGCAGCTACCAGCTGGAGCTCCGCTGCAGCGGGGGTGCGAGTTCGGATCGCGGGATCACCGTCTTCGGCGAGTCCGGGACCTTCGACTTCCTGCTGCAGTTCGGCGACGCGGTCGGCGTGCCGCTCCCCGCTCCCGGGGAGGCGCGGTTCACGGCGTTCCCGAACCCGTTCCGCGTGCGCACCACGATCCGGGCGGCCCGGCCCGGCGATGCGCCGGCGCGTGCGGAGGTCTTCGACGTGTCCGGGCGGCTCGTGGCGTCCCTGCGCGCGGCCCCCGGCGATGCGCTCACGTGGGACGGCCGCGGCGCCACGGGCCGCGCCGTGCCCGCCGGCACCTACTTCATCCGGGTCGACTCGCCGCGGCCCGCCCCGGTCCTCAAGGTGCTGGCACTTCGGTGAGTCATCCCGACGACTGCAACCACGCGCGCAACACGCGCAGTCGTTCCTGCGCGGGGGAACCCCGTCCGCGACTGGATGGAGCGGGCGCTGGCGGTACGCGAATCCGACCTCGTGCGAGGCCGTGTTCCGCGGCCGCCCGTCGCCCGCCCATGGATGCCGCTAGCTGTGCTTTCCAAGGAGGTTGTTCATTCGGGGACCTCGTAGAGAATGGGG